>NZ_CP136863.1:0-290983 GCF_045689225.1 Methylocapsa polymorpha
ATCCTCGCCTCCGGCACGCCGATCACAAACACGCTCGGCGAAATGTTCACGCTGCAGCGATACATGCAAATCGACGCGATCATAGAGCGCGGAATCCACGAATTCGACGCCTGGGCGGCGACATTCGGAGAGACCCGCACCGAATTGGAGTTGCAGCCCTCCGGGCTTTACAAGCCCGTCACGCGCTTCTCTGAATTCGTCAATGTCGCCGATCTCATGGCGATGTATCGCAGCGTCGCCGACGTCGTCCTCAAATCGGATTTGAGATCCTATCTCCGCTTGCCCAATGTTCGCGGCGGCAAGCGCCAGATCGTCACCGCCGATCCGAGCCCGGCCTTCAAAGCCTATCAGAAGGTCCTGGCGCAGCGGATCGCCGCGATCGAGGCGAGGACAGGCAAGCCTCAGAAGGGCGACGATATCCTGCTTTCCGTCATCACCGACGGGCGCCACAGTTCGATCGACATGCGCTTCGTCCTGCCCGACTATGAGGACGAGCCGGGCAACAAGCTCAATCTCCTGATCGACAATGTCCACGCGATCTGGCGGCGCGCCTCCGATCGCCGCTACACGCGGCCCGACGGCATTCCCTATGCCCTGCCCGGCGGAGCCCAAATGATCTTCTCCGACCTTGGCACGCTCAATGTCGAGGAAACGCGCGGCTTCTCCGCCTATCGCTGGATCAAGACCCGTCTCGTCGAGCTCGGCGTCCCGGCCGCCCAAATCGCCTTCATGCAGGATTACAAAAAATCGACTGCCAAGCAGCAGCTCTTCGCCGACGTCAACTCTGGCCGCGTCCGAGTTCTTATCGGCTCCTCCGAGACCATGGGCACCGGCGTCAACGCGCAGCGCCGCCTGGTCGCATTGCATCACCTCGACGTTCCCTGGCTTCCGAGCCACATCGAACAACGCGAGGGGCGCATCGAGCGCCAGGGAAATGAGAACGAAGAAATTGAACTCTACGCTTATGCGACCAAAACAAGCGTTGACGCCACAGGATGGCAATTGCTCGAGAGGAAGGCCCGCTTCATCGAAATGGCCATGTCCGGCGATCGCAGCATCCGCCGGCTCGAGGACGCCGGATCGCAGATCAATCAATTCGCCATGGCCAAGGCGATCGCCTCAGGCGATCCCCGCCTCATGCAAAAAGCCGGGCTTGAAGCCGAGGTCGCGCGCCTCGAACGCATGAGGGCCGCCCATTTCGATGACCAGCATGCGATCCGACATGCGATTTACAGCGCCGAACGCTCCCTCGCGTCGGCCGAAGCGCGGGTCGCCCAGATCGAGCAGGACATCGCCCAGCGCATCCAAACGCGCGGCGATCTCTTCGCCATGGAGGTCGAAGGTCGATCCTTCGCGGAACGCAAGGAGGCTGGCGCCGCTCTCCTGAAAGCCATCCGCTCCCGTGAATTCGAAGCCAAGGACGGCGAATGGCGGCTCGGCAAGCTCGGCGGCTTCGACATCAACGTCGCCGCCATAACACAGAGACACGTCAAATTCGCACGCGTCGAACTCACCCTGCTGCGCACCGGCCGCGCAAGCGAAATTGAATATGACATCGACGTAACCGCGCTCGGCCTGATCTCTCGCCTCGAATATTGCCTCGGGCGGTTCGAAGTCGAACTCACCGAGCAAAAGCGCATCGCAGCCGACTCCGAACATCGCTTGCCGCCCTATCGACAGCGCCTCGGCGAAGCCTTCGCCTATGCCGACGAACTCGCCGCCAAGCGTCAGGAGCTCGACGACATTAACGCCTCCCTCGCTGCCACCAGGGACGACGAGGAGCAAGCAGCCGCCTGATCTCTCCCCCAAGTCAATCTTGCCCCCTCAAACACGCCAAGGAGATCCCCATGGCGGGCGCCTATAGAATCTTTTGCATCAGCAAAGACAGATACCGACTGGACGCCGAAGGCCCTCATCCGGGCGCCGTCGCATTCATCAACCAGATCTACGATCGATCGAACATGCCGATCGGCTGGCGCCTCAAACCTTTGGTGACGCTCCAAGGATCGAAAAGCCGACTCTGGTCCAGCCCGGAGGACGCGATCGCCTCCACCACGCTAATGACAGCCGCTAAAGCGCGGCGTGCGATCGCCGCTTTCCAGAATCCCGCCGCCGCCGCCAAGGGAGCTTCGCCATGATCCCGCCCGCGATCATCCGCCGGCTTTGCAACCCTAAACTCGAGGCCAGCGCATTTACACCGACGAAATTCGACACATCCGACGACAAGGCATGGTTCGGCAACGCGCTTTTGAGCTTTCTCGCCAAAGATTGTCCGCCAAGCGCATTCTCAAACCGCTTTTACTGTCGACTATCAAACTGTTTCGGGCACATAGCTCACTACAATAAGCATCAATTCTATCAAGATTTCTTTCTCGACGATTCGAGCAAGATCGAATTCCTTCGCCAAACCCTTCAATGGCCCTTCTTCGGCGATCCCAACTTCACTTACAGCGATGTTGAACGGGCCGTAAGCGCGCGGATCAAGCACTCCGGGCTCCTCGAAATTTACGAGGCGCGTTTCAAAACGCAAGCCGAAATAGAGGAACGCGCGCAATTCGCCCGGCTCAAGGCGAAATTTCATCCGACGCCCGACAACAAGCCTCAGTCGAACCCGGCGACGGACGCCGCGCCGCCTCCCCTCAAGCAGGGCGAACTCTTCGACCTCGCGCCCTGACTTTCACGCCTTGTTACTTCGGGAAACCGACCCATCGCGAACCGCGGGTCTATTCGCGCGCGTCTGGCCCATGCTCGCCTCATCACAATCCACTGTGCTTATAAAAGTCCAAACCCATGCTGTTAGAAATCGAACCTGTCGCAATATTTCGCTCGAGGCCTTGGTCGCCCGACGCAAGGAAATTCGGGAAAGGCTATTTCCTTCAACCCGCCGTCTTCTGTGCGGGCCCCACGCAAATCCCCTCCAAGCTTTATGGACCGCGAAGGCCCTTTCCGAAGCACCGCCGCCTCGATGTGCGCATGGCCTCTCGGACCAACCAAAAACTGACCGGTTTATGGTTCCGCTCGAAACTTGCGGACCGTTCACCATCCGGCAGATTGTCCGCGCCGTCGTTCAATTTTACAGCATATCTCTGGACGAAGTTCTTTCGGCCACCCGCAAAAGCAGGACCGCCCGAATACGCCAAATCGCCTGTTATCTCGCAAAGGCGCTGACTGACAAGTCTCTCCCCGAGATCGGGCGGCGGATCGGCGGCAAAGACCACACCACCGTCATCTATTCTCTTCGCAAAATCGAGAGCCTGCTCAAAACCGACCCGTCGCTCGCGGCGGAGATCGCCGAGCTACGGATCCGGCTGAAGAAAGCCGAGGCGAGGAGCGATCAATCCGAAAGCCCGAACCTGGTCCCGCCAATGGACGTGAGCAAGCAACAAGCAGAAAGCGCCTTGTGAAGAACCAAAGACCGACCACAGGACGAACGTCCGCCGACAAAGGGTGGCATCTCCGCGGCCGCATTCGCTAGTCCGCGAAGATCCCGGCGCGAGCGCCGCCTTTGCGCCGTCCGCCCGCCTGCGGTTCCTGGACCGAGTCTTCGAGAAGAAGATCGATCATCAAACACAGACGGAGTTGAAGCTATGGAATTGCGCGAAGTTGATCCAAAAATCCTAATCCCCAATCCGAACAATCCTCGCCATACAAACGCAGGCGCCTTCGCAGATCAGCAGATCCTCGCAAGCATTAAAGCTGTCGGCATCCTCCAGCCGCCCGTCGTCCGCGAAGAAGGCGACGAGCTTATCATCGTCGCCGGTCATCGCCGCGTCCGTGCGGCCGCCGCAATCCCTCTGCCGAAAATTCTCGTGCTCGTCCGCGATCCCGACGACGGCGCCGACAGCGTCCGCGCGGTCTCCGAGAATGTCGTCAGGGCGCCGCTCTCGCCGGTCGACCAATGGAGAGCCATAGAAGCGTTGAGCTCCGACCAATGGACTGACGAGGCTATCGGCGGCGCACTCGCCCTGCCTGTCCGCACGATCAAGAAGCTTCGACTTCTCGCACATATTCATCCCGCGATGCTCGATTATATCGCCAAAGGCGACATGCCAAAGGAAGAGCATCTTCGGACGATCTCCGCCGCAAGCGCGGACGAGCAAGCCTCTGTCTGGAAGAAATACAAACCCAAGAAAGGTCAGCCCAACGTTTCATGGTGGGAAGTCGCTCACGCGCTGGAAAAACGCCGCATCTACGCCAAGGTTGCGAAATTTGGCGCCGATGAAGAGCTGGCCTTCGGGATCCAATGGGAAGACGACCTCTTCGCTCAAGCCGACGAAGACACGCGCTACACGACAAATGTCGAGGGTTTCTTCGCCGCGCAGGCGGCATGGATGGAAGCCACGCTTCCGAAGAACGGCGTCGTGCTTCCCACCGATGATTATGGCCACCAGAAGCTGCCGCCAAAAGCCGAGCGCGTCTGGGGCCAAGCCAAGAAAAGCGATGCGATCGGTCGATCGGTCAATCCTCGCAGCGGAGAAATCGACGAAGTCATCTTCCGCATGCCTAAACCGGATCCGAAAAAGAACAAAGCAGCCAACGCCGCCGACGAGATCGACGAAACGCCGCTGGCGCCCGCAAAACCCCGGCCCGAAATCACCCAAAAGGGCATGGCGATCATCGGCGACCTGCGCACCGAGGCGCTCTCGACCGCGCTTCTCGAAAATCAGTTCGACGACATCACGCTGATCGGCGTCCTCCTCCTCGCTTTCAATGCCGGGAACGTCGAGATCAAGACGGGCGATTACACCCGAGACAAGCGCCAATTTCTCTTCCAGCGCATCACTGAAGGCGGAAGGCTCACCCAAGACATCGCCACCCTGCGCGCAACCGCGCGCGAAACGCTCGCCCTCATCCTCTCCTGCCGCGCAGGATATAATACGAGCGGCCTCGCGGCCCGGTTCGCCGGCGACGCCATCGGCGCCGACGCCCATCTCCCCAATATGGCGAAGGAGGAAATCCTCTCTTGCCTCTCCAAAGCCGGGATTGAACGCGCCGCCGCGTCCCTTGGCGTCCCGCCCAAGCCCCGCGCGAAGGACACGCGTGCCGCTCTGATCGAACAGGTCGGCGAAGGCACATTCGTCCTCCCCGAGGCCTGCTTCGCTCCGAAACAGGATGAGCTCAGCGCTCATCAGGCTCCCATCGTCTCTTACGACGATGATGAAAGCGCCCACGAAGACGCCGTCGACACATCCAAAGAAAAGAGCCGATCCGAGAAACATGACGTCGACACCGACCATCGCGAGGACGGCGAAGACGACGAGGTCGATGAGCAAGATTACGGCGAGGAAAGAGCAGGCCGCGGCTTCGACGACGTGGCCCACGCCTAAGCCCGCCGCTCTTCACAGCGTCCGCTCTGCGTCCCAGCCACGCATGACCGGAACAATCCGCCCTCATCAGCGCCTCCTGCTCACCGGCGGAGGCGCATCGCCTTCGAGGCGATTTACATGATCGATATTCAGAAACTCGCCGCCGGATTCGCCGCGAATGTCGCCCGCACATCCAATATCCCGTCCGAGGCGATTGAACCCATCCTCCGCGACGCCTTCCAGCGCGGCCTCCAACTGGGCCTCACCCTGCGAAAATCCGCCGATCTTGGCGTTTATCCCAAGATCCAGCCCACCAAAGAGGAGCGTCAGTCATGGACTATGATGCACTGACGAGCGCCATCGCCTTTCGCAAAGCCGAGGCCCAACAGATCCAAACCGCAATCGATCTCGTTTGCGAAAACGCCGCAAACCGCCACGCCGCGACCCACCCTTCCGGCGCCAATCGATCCGCATGGAGCCCCCCCGCCTGGAACCGCTACGTCGCGGCAGCCGTCAAAATGGAGCGTCTTTACGGCGCTCGATTGCGCCGACTCTACCAAGACATCCAAACGCTCGAGCGCCTCGCATCTCTCCCCCATACCGCTCGCGCCTCGTGACCCAAGCCCACGGAGCCCCCAGATGCCCAAATATCGCATCCTTTTAGTCGAGGAACTCGTCCTCAGCGATTCCGGCGAGTTTCAGGTCGAGGCGCCCACGCCTGAGATCGCCGCCGCGATCCTGATCAAAGCGCATGAAGACGCCCGCGACGCAGACAGCAACACCGTCGCCCTGACCGACGGCCAAGAACATGAGATCGAACCGGAAAACGTCGTCCGCGGACGCGTCTTCTGCATTCTCGTCAATGACAAAGGCGACGACGGCGACGAGCTCACGCCTGACTTCGACCCTGCGCCACAAGACGCCGCTCCTAAAGCCGACGAGGAGCAGCCGTCATGATGCGCCAATATTACGCCGCCCGAGGACAAGGAGGCGACAATCCTCTCGGCGTTGGCGTCATCTCTTTGGGAAGCATCTATTATCTCCACAAGCCGCGATGCAGCATGTAGGTGTCACTGTGACGAACAGCAACTTTGTTCGTCTGCTGCGGGAGCCGGTTCGCCGTTCGCAAGGTCTTTGTAAGCCTTGAAAGCCTTCAAGGCCCACATCTCGCCGACGCAGCCGCCCATTGTGGCGGCGACAGCGAGGAATTCGCCAAGTTCGGTCTTGGCCGCGCCGAGCCGAACGGCCTGCTGCACATAGAATTTGAAACATGGTTCGCAGCGGGCCGAGACGGCCCAGAGCATCGCCGCGAGCGCCTTATAGCGTGCGGGCACTGCGCCATCGGCAAAAATCGAGTCCTGTCGCATTTGGTTGATGTGTCGAGTCGTGCCGTTGGTGATCTGACCAAATTCGGCCATGAGCGCCAAAGCAGGATCAATATCAGTAGGCTGCATGGTGAGCGCTCCGGTCACTGTTTCGTTGAAGACGGATAGCCTGCCTCTGTAGTTGCCTTGACCAGTGCGACGGCATCGGCTTTGTCCGGGTCGAAAGTCACGGTTACGGTCTTTTTGTCAAAATCGACCTTCGCATCAGCCACGCCGGGCACCTTCTCAAGGGCCTTTCTGACCGTGATCGGGCAGAGCGTGCAGGTCATATTCTTCACGTCGAGGGTAACGGTTTGCGGGGCGCCTGCCAGCGCCGCGAGAGGCAGCAGGGCGAGCGACGCGGCAAGCGGCAAGCGGCGCATAAGAATATCTCCTTTCAGTAGAACAGCGGTGCGAACCACGGCACACCCAAGAGGCTGAGCAGCGGCACCGCAACTATCCAGAAGGTAAGCCGCTGGCGCGTCACCGTGCGCGGGTCGGCGCAAGGCCTGCCAGGTGCGCAGACTTGCGGGGCTAGGTAGAGGCGGCGGAATGCCAGCCCGAGAAAGACCAGCGTCAGGCCAATGAAAATGGGGCGATACGGTTCGAGAGCCGTCAGGGTGGCGATCCAGGTCCCGCCGATCCCGAGCGTGAGCAGCACCAGGGGCGCGACGCAGCAGAGCGAGGCGCCAATGGCCGCCGCCGTGCTGGCGATCAGCGAGCTTTTTGCGTTCAGCTGGGCCAAGTCGAAGATTCCGAACCGTTTGTCTCAATCTTAGTCTAAAGTCCGTAGTATGGTACGGAATCAAGAGTATTTTGATGCAGCGAGAATTGACGATAGGGCGGCTCGCGACGCTGGCGGGCGTGAATGTCGAGACGATCCGCTATTATCAGCGGCGCGGCTTGCTCGATGAACCGCGCAAGCCGCACCGCGGCCACCGGCACTATCCCGCTGACATGGCGAAGCGCGTGGGGTTCATCAAGCGGGCACAAGCGCTCGGCTTTACGCTGGAAGAAATCGCCAGCCTTCTCCGGCTGGAGGGGGCGGACTGCTGCGCTGATACGCGCGAATTGGCGGCGCACAAGGTCACGCTGATTGAGCGGAGGTTGCTCGATCTTGCGGCGATGCGCGACGCGCTGACCGCCCTCGTGCACCAATGCGATACGGGGCGCACAGAAGGGCCGTGCCCGATTATTTCCGTTTTGGCGCAAAATGACTGAGATTTTTTAAGAAAGGCTCTTCGGCGCCCGGAGCGCCCGTCGGCCGAAGGTCGAGAAGCGCCAAACGCGGCCGTTTGGTGGGATGGCCGCCACGCTACTTGGCCGTGCGTGGTTCCGATCATATTTCAGTACCGCTACCATCCCGTTTATCAGGTTTGCTTGCTGAACAGGCGCCATCTCGCATTTCGACGTCGGATCGAGGGACATCATGAACGACAATTCTGTGGTCCATCCGCCTGGATTTCTGTCCTATCCAACCCGCTTTTTATTCTTCACCGGCAAGGGTGGCGTCGGCAAAACTTCGATCGCTTGCGCCGCTTCCTTAGCGCTCGCTGATGGTGGTAAGTCGGTTCTGCTAGTGAGCACCGATCCAGCATCCAATCTCGACGAGATATTGGACGTACCCTTGGGCAATCTACCGGTAGTGGTCCCCGGCGCCGCGCGTCTGCATGTCCTCAATATTGACCCCACTTCCGCCGCCGAGTCCTATCGCATACGGGTGCTAGCCCAAATGGGGCCGGACGCAAGCGACCAGGATCGGGACACAGTTCGTGAACAATTGTCAGGGGCCTGCACGACGGAGATCGCCGCGTTCGACGAATTTGTTGGCCGCTTGGCCGTCGACGACGGGGGCTACGATCACATCGTCTTCGACACCGCGCCAACTGGGCATACGCTTCGTCTCCTCAGCCTTCCGAAGGCGTGGAGTGGCTTTCTCGAGGGTAATGATCACGGCGCCTCCTGCCTTGGGCCGCATTCCGGCCTCAAGATGCAAGAGTCTCGGTTCAGGACGGCGATGGCAACGCTCAGTGATCCGGCATCCACGACCATCATCCTCGTGACTCGGCCCGAAATCGGCGCGATCGCCGAGGCGGCGCGAACCTCAGCTGAGCTTCGCGCGTTGGGTCTCTCGAACCAACGCCTGGTCGTAAATGGCATGTTCGGGGCAAGCGACCGATCCGACGCAACGGCTGCGTCGCTGGAAGACCAGGGCAAGCGGGCGCTCGCGGATCTGCCGGCGGCGCTTCGGGAGCTCCCGCGCGACGATATTCCGCTAGGACCTTTTGACATGCTGGGCTTACGCGCCTTGCGCTCCCTTCTTGGCCCGGACCCGGCGACTGTCGTGATTGTGGGGTCCTCTGCCGCCGCACCATTCGCCAGCGACCTTCCCGCCCTAGACCGGCTGATTGATCTTCTGGCCGTGGAAGGAACGGGCCTGATCATGGTCATGGGGAAGGGCGGCGTCGGTAAAACCACGATCGCTGCATCCATCGCACTCGGTCTGGTCCAGCGTGGGCATACCGCGCATCTCAGCACGACCGATCCCGCGGCCCATCTAGCGATGACGCTCGAGGGAGAGGTTCCTCGTTTGCGCGTCGACAGAATTGACCCCAAGGCGGAGACCGAACGCTACGTCGACAAAATAATGAAGGACCGCGGTCGTAATCTCGACGCGCAGGGACAGGCCCTGCTGCGCGAGGATTTGCGCTCCCCCTGCACGGAAGAGGTCGCCGTCTTCCATGCCTTCTCGAGAATAGTCGCCGAGGCGCGCGGCGCGTTCGTGGTGCTCGATACCGCGCCGACAGGTCATACTTTGCTCCTCATGGACGCAACCGGCGCCTATCATCGACAGATGACGCGTCAGACGAATTCAACCGCAATCGCAGGTCGGATCATTACGCCGCTGATGCGTCTCCAGGATCCGGCCTATACGCGGATCCTCTTGGTCACTTTAGCGGAAACCACTCCAGTGTCCCAGGCCAGCGCTCTGCAGGACGACCTGCGGCGCGCGCATATCGAGCCATACGCCTGGGTCGTTAACAAGAGCCTGCTCGCAGCTGGGACTCGCGACCCGCTCCTTCGGCAGCGATTGCTGGGTGAGCGAAAACAGATCGATCGCGTGTGTGGATCGATGGCAAAGCGGGTGTTCTTCGTGCCGTGGCAAGCGAACCCGCCAATTGGCTTGCCGGCGCTCCAGGAATTGGCGCGTCCTCGACCCCTGGCGCCGCCGAACCATTAAGCCCTACGGTTACGACCGCTTTGTTTCAACTTCTGTCATCAAGGACACCGAGCGGAACTTCCGGTTTGGGTTGATTTCTGCCGCACGCCTGCGGCGCCAACAACAATCTATTATCGACCGTCTCGGTCCGCTTGCGAACTCAAACTCATTTTTTCTGGTGACAAAACACGTTCATTGAACTTCACTTGGCGAGCCTTTTGCATTGCAGCAAACACAATCAAATCCGGATAGCCAGATTTTCAAAACATAGGGGCGGCGAGCGCCGCCCCTATGTTATCAATTACCAATGGAACATTCCTGAGATCTCACCAGCTCCTCTTATTGGCAGGTGACGTGACCCGGTGAAAAGATGCAGGTATCGACAGTATCTGGAAGCGTTACCGTTTCAGGTCTGTCTGCATAGCGACACACAATTGTGAGAGGCCGGACAGCTTTCCTTAAATTGTTCCAAACCTGTTGTTTGAGACTGTGATCGACGTTGAGAGTCTGCTTATCCGGAGAGATATACCCAGGCGCTTTGACAAACGTTCCTTGCACAATATCGATCGCCGGCACACCTTGATGGCACGGCTCTAATGCGAATGCCACATTAGGAATACTTGCAAGTAGAGCTATTACCGTTGATTTAGCCGTGCGAGACAACATAAAATTGACTCCCTGATTCATAGGAATTGCTTGTGGTCCACGGGATAACCCTAGTTGACGCAGGGTGATTGAGCCACTGATCTTCTACCAAAATGCCCGTAGAATCTTGACCGAGATAGATAGCCGCATGACTCTGGCTATATGTATTCGTGTAGGTCCCGTCGGATCCGAATGTAGCGATCACGGACCCAACAGGTATATCCGTGTTGCCCTGCACCTGCTGGCCCGGAGACCAAGTCGCCGTCAGCCCTACATTTGACGTCGCCTGAACCAAGGCGACGCATTCGCCGCTGCCGACGCTTTGCCCGACAAGACTGGAATAGTTGGTGGCAAGAGTCCCGGTTCCGTTTCCGCCGCCACCATTGTACCCGCCGCCGTCGCTCGTGCCTCCCGTCCCACCGGTAGTCCCACCCCCGGTTCCTCCCTGTGTAGAATCGCTTCCTGTCGGAAATGAGAAACTCGGCGCGCCCGTCTCCTTGAAAGTCGGAACAACCTGGAGAGGAACGCCGTTTTGAGTGACAGGCGCCGGATCGGCCCAGGCTAAACCGACGAATCCCGCCGAAATAGCCAATGGCAAATAGAACAGCGCCGATCCAAGCATTTTATGCTCGGCATGAGCGCCGCACCGTACCTGCTCGCCCCGATCCCTCCAGATCCGGCCGAGCCCAAATGATATTCGCAACATGAGACCTCCTTCGTCAGAAGGCCCCAATCCTCACGAGCAAATTGCGCGAATGAAAAATGCAATCGAAATCTTTCTCGGCCACGCCGAATTTCTAATTTGCCGACCAGCCCGCAGACTCGGTCTCGGCGCGTTAAACGTGCAACTGCGCGCCATGTACTCCTTCGGGCTCTCGGCGCGGCCGGGCCTGGCCGCGAGCGCCCGAGGCTCTTGATCGGCGGCGCACATCGTTGGAGCACTGTCATCTCGGCCTCTGAATTGCGTGACCCGGAGATGACTCTTGGCGCCGACAACACATGCGAGCCTCAGCTTCGGGCCGAGGCCGCCTCCTCCCCGAAGAACACAGCCTGCTCCTCGGCGCGCAAGTCGAACGGCCGCCATTCCTCGCCGCGCTTCGCCATACCGATCGCCCGCGCCGCGCCGAACGCTTCTTCTGACGCGAGATGAGCCTTGATCAGGAGCCGTGCGGCTTCGTTCGTCTTCGCAGTGGCGTCATCCTTCAAAGGCGAAATCCAATAGCCGCCTTCAGTTTGCGCCATAACAAGGCGCTGCGTCGCCGCCCGCGCCTTCTCCGCCGCTTGATGGGCCTGCCGGCAGGCCGCCACTGCCTGCACAACCAAGGGCCGCAGGATGGCGTCCAGCGCCAATCGGCGGCGCGGTCCCGGCTCCTCCGGCGCATTGTTTAGAATATATTCGGCCACAGCCAGGTCAGCGTCGCGCCTCGTTTCGCCCAACGGGCAACCCAGATCAAAGGCCTCGGCGACGAGTTCCACCTCGCGCGAGTCCGGCGCGATCTCGCACAAGAGGTCCAAGGACGGCTCCACTCGCAGTTCGAGAGGAAACCGCACGACATTCGTCATCCCCGGCAATAGTTCGATGCGCATTGTCGTTCTCCTCGAGTTCAAGCCCTCTGCACATAGCACGCGAGGACATTCTTAACAACTCGCAAGCATTTGATTATACACATGTTTACGCGCTTTTACAGCGCTCCCGCAAAAAGTCTCGCCAGCTGCGCGTCGCCAACGCTCTCCGGCGACATCCGCGAGATCCTGCGTCAAGATTCCGACGAGTTTACGGATGGCCGGTCATGCCCATTTCCGCATGCGTCCAATTCGAAGCTCGCCGCCGGCGTCCTTGTCGGCTCCGAAGGGCGTTGGCGAGGACTTGTCGTGATCCCGGCCCCTGACTTCGCCAAGGGCGATCATTCTTTTCCGCGGCGGCCCGAGCGACTCGATCGCTTGCGATCCGGATCGCACATTGCTCAGATCCTGCCGTATTGTGTCTCCTTGCCCGGCTTGCCCAGCGCCCGAGCGGAGGCCAAGGCGAGGCTTTGGGCCAGTCCGGTGCTGGCGGTTCCGCGGCCGGCTATCGACAGGCCGGAACGATAACCTCGCTGAGGGCCATATTCGGGACGCGCAGGACGATTGTGTGACGCCTCCGCGCCTGCGCCTTCGAAACCCGCGTTGGCGAGTGCGACGAAGCGTCCGAACCGCGGGAAGACGCGGGCCGTCTCTCTCGAGAGAGCCTTCGGACGCGCAAGCCATGCCGGAGCCCCGCTTGCAGAGGGCTTCAGATGGCCGAACGGGAATGACTGAGCCGCAGCTCGGAGATCGCCGCTCTTCAGACGTTGCGCGGCCGCCACCGTCGTTTCAAAAAGAGCGAGCGCACAAGGTCTTCCAGGCGCAGGGCGGGAATGGTCAGCTCCGGTCAGCCAGCGTCGTTTACGCCTGTCTCTCCATGCGCAGGAGTTTCGCCAGACGGGCCCGATAGCGGTTCGCCCCCTCGGTTTGTTTGCGGTCTAAGCCCTGCCAACCGGGCCAGCAACGGCGGGCCGGCGACTATTTTCCCCTGCCGGCGCGCCCCGCAAGCGCGGCGGGGCGCCTTAGCGCCGGCATTCCTCGCGAAACAAAATTGCCGCCTCCCGCCGTCCTCCGCTCCGCTCCGGCGCACGCAGCCGCCCAAGGCGGCTGTCTCGGTGCAGACCCGGTTTAAGGCCGGGCTTCTGTCGACCGCACCGAGGGGAACAAACCGGCATCGGGCCGGCGAAACCCTCGGCGCTCAGAGACAGGATCAAGACCATGGCTACGACCAACGCGAAGACCAACGCCGCCGCCAAGCGCTCCAAGACCGCGCGCCCCGCAATCTCCTTCGAAACCGCCAAGCTTCTTTGCCCGGACGAACAGATCGCGGCCAAAGTTTCCGCCAGCTTTGGGCTCCTCTTGCCCGAATACGAAACCATCCGAGAAGCTCATGAGCAGCTGCTCCGCAAGGCATGGCTCTCCTTCGACGAGGCTCTCAACGAGAAGGCCACCGAGATGCACTTCCAGCGGATCGTCGGCGCCTTCGTCAGCTCCGCCCAGGGCGCTGGCAATTTCTACAGCGACAAAGTCACGGAGGCCCGCAATCTGACCAGCGCGCTCTCCAACGAATATCGCGACGAGGATCGCCAAGCTCCGGCCGGGTTCGAAAGCAAGGCCGACCGCGCCCGCCAATTCGCCGCCGAAATGGCCATGCAGGCCTACGCCCTTCTGGCCGCCGCCGATGGCGCGGTCAACGCCTACAAGGAGATCACCGGCGAGGGTTGGAAGCCTTACGTGGCTCCGAACGAGCAGAGCGTCGAGCGCCGGTCGTCCGCCGCCGAAATGAGCGCCTTCGGCTGAGGCCCAAGGGGCGGGGATCATCGAGGTCCCCGCCGATCACGCGCTCGCGGCGCCCCCGCGATGCGTCTCAAGACCGCTTCCCAGCGGCAAGGGCGGGGATCGTAAGGTCCCCGCTCCCCCCAGCCCCTCGATTACAAGGATGCCAAGACGATGATCAATTTCAGCAAACGCTCGCGACCCGCCAGCCCAGCTGAGCGCGAAGCAGACGAACAGCGCCGCGCCGCCGAAGAGATCGCCAGCGACAGGAACCGCCGCCAGGAATGGAGCCGCAGGACCGTCGCTCTGACCCTCGACCGCGACCCCGAATGCCGTCACTCGTTCTCCGGCGACCAATGCCTCCATCTTCATGGGACGCAGGATGACGGAAAGACGATCAGCGCGGCATGGTATGCCCCGAGCCATTTTGCCCGCGACCAGATCGACGGCGTCTTCGAAAAGCTCGTCGTCGGCGTCGGCCTGACCCTCGACGGATATTGGAAGCCATACGAATTGAGAGGCCAGACGCGCTTCACCTTCATCGCCAAGTTCATTCGCTTCGACGATGGGGCCCGCGTCCCATAGTGGGCGCGCGGTTCCAGCCGCAGCCCTTTCTTCCCACCCCTTCGCCGTGATAGGATTACGCCATGAGCGCAGCAGCTATTCTCAAACTCCAAGCTTCCGGTTTCTCGATCGAGCAGGTCACCGCATTGGCCGAGCTGATCGACACGCAAGCCGCCACCAAGGCAGACGTCGAAGGCGTCGAACATAGGCTGGAACTCAAGATCGCCGACCTCAAGGCCGAATTGAAAGGCGACATCGCAGCTTTAAGAACCGAGTTCAAAAGCGATATCGCCGATCTCAAGGCCGAATTGAAAGGCGACATCGCGGCTTTAAGAACCGAATCCAAAAGCGATATCGCGAGCGTCCGAACCGAAGTCGCGAGCGTCAGAACCGATATCGCGAGCGTCAGGACAGAAATCGCGAACACCAAAAACGACATTCTGCGCTGGTTCTTTGGCTTCAATATCGCCCTCGTCGTCGCCGTCTTCGCTATCGCTAAATACCTCCACTAAGGCCACGGCCCCGGCGATCGCGTCCCCGCCGGCGGGTCATCATTCGCTTCGCTTCGCTGCCGGCGGCACCCGACCGTAACGCGCAGGGCCCAAGCCGCCCGGGCGCTTCGCCCCTTGGCCTTCCTCAGTTCAACAGCGGTCCGTCGGGCAGTTCGAACTCGCCGAGATCCACGCCCACGACTTGCCGCGCCAGCCGCCGGATGCTGCCGAGCTCCGCCGGCGTCGCGCCGTCGCGCACCGCTTCCATGCCGAACTCGCCGGGCTTCTGAAATTCGATATTGCGAAGCGCGCAAGAAACCAGGCGCGCAAATAGACCCGCCCGCATTTTCACCGCATCGCTATCGAAAAACCTCATCCCGTCCCTGACGTCGCGCGGGATCTCGAGAAGCGCCACCCCCGCGTCGCTTCGGCGGATCAAGGCGATCCGATACAATTCCTCCTTCCGCCAGGCCACGCTCGCGATGACGCTGTCCTTGCCCGCCCAATCGCGCAGGACGCCTTTTTCCGCCGCCGAATTCACCACGACAATTCTCTCCCAATAAATTACGCGCTCAATTCCCACCCGAGCAGCGCTCCGCCGCCGCTCAAAACCCCGGACGACTATGAGCCACGAAGCGCTCCGGCTCTGATCCGACATACATCCGATACGCCTGAATCCAATGGGTCCGAATAGCCCATTGCGCATTACCCAACCTCTCCCGACCCGCGCACACTTCTCGATGCAACACGTCTTCGAGAGTGTCCTTCACCTCCGCATTCCAAGGCTTGGTTATCCTGCTCTCCGGCCAAATATTCTTTATGTCGTTCGAGCCGCCCAGGGACAAAGGGATCAGGTGGTCGAGCTCATAGTCCCGTCGATCCACATTCGACAGACCATACATCCTGAACGCCTGCTTTCTCTCCGAACTATCAACGCTCCGCACTCTCGCCGCATAACCAGGTTCGCACATTTCCTCGAGGCTAACATCGACGACAGCCCCTGGCGTCAGGTCAGGATCCGGCAAAAGCCGTTCCTCCGGTTTAGCATTCAACATGACGATCAAACCACCGAGCCCTCCCAAGGCAATCGCTAGTCCCGCAAACCCCAGCATCCTGTGCGATGCCGCCTTGAATAGGTCCCCGAATGCCATGATCCGAGCCGTCTTCGGATCAGATGCTCCGGTAAATGTCTCACCCATCTTTCCGTCTCCGCCTTGTGGCTTCGTCGGATGAAACTTCATGTCGCTATTGCGCGAATCCAAAACCCGCGCGAGCGATTGCAGCAGGCCTCGACACGGGCGTCGCAAATCGCGACGCCTTCCCCGGCCCCGCACATGGCGCAAATTATCGCCCGCGCATGCCAGCTTTGCCCGCCGGCGGATCTTTCTTTGTCTTCGAGCTGCAGCATCCAGTGAGGACAGCGCTACATCGCAGCATCGCCACGCCCGCTGCTCGTTCTCAGCGCGCCGCCGGATCTCCAGCGCGAGAGTCACTGCCCGCGCGGAACAATCCGGCTCCAGCCGCGATCAAGGTCTCTATCCACACGTAGACGTCCTTGTGACGGCTTCGATTTGTCTCTTCTGTTAAGGTCGCTCGCGAGCAAAGTTAGCCAATCGCGCCTTTCGCGACATTCTCCTCAAAACACACCGCAACATGGACAACAGGCCATGGAAGCCAGTTTATCCTTAAAAGGCCGCTGTCACGTCCATGTCGTCCACGCAACCTCTTCAATGGCTAGATCTGGCCGAACGCCGGCTACGCCTCGATCGCCTAAGCCGCAACGCCGTCCGTCCAACTTTCTTCCCCTGGGCGTTCCGCCCATTCCTCGCGCACCAAGAAACTCGGCCGTCTGGCGTCCTTCGCTACGCTACGGCCCGCATGCGGGTGCGGCGGCGATCGCCTTCGGCCTTTCGATCGCCATCGAGGCCGCGATGGGCGCGGGTTCGAAGACAGCTATCAAGGAATATCAACATGGCTACCATTGGAACCTTCAAGAAGTCCACCAACGGCGAGATCCTCGGCGAAATCGTCACCCTCAGCCTGCAAGCCAAGAACGTCCGCATCGTTGCCGACCACAGCCGCTCCAACGACAACGCACCGAGCTACCGGGTCTACGTTGGGCGAATTGAGATAGGAGCTGCATGGGCCAAACGCTCCGCCGAAGACCGCGATTACCTCTCGGTCAAATTGGACGATCCGAGCTTCAACGCGCCGATCTACGCCAGCCTCTTCGATGACGAGAGCGGCGAAGGTTACACCCTCGTTTGGTCCCGCAGCCGTAGAGCGAATGGAGACTAAGATCAACTGCCAAGCCCCGCTCGGACAAACTGAGCGGGGCTCTGTCTGCGCCTTTCGGTTCTCGGGCGCGCGTCGAGATGCCGCCCGATTATGCCTGCCCTTGCGGTCTAGAGATGGTGTGCGTCGCGGAGCGCAGCCTCGCGCTCCGGCGTTTCGGGGCCCCTGATCACCTCACACGCGTCGAGGCAGACGTCGCCCCCGACCACGCACCAGGTCCGGCAAATTCGCGCCCAGCCCCGTGGCTCCCATTGCTCTTGACCCTCACCCGATCGCAGGCTTTTCTCCGCTATCGACTCCTCTCCTCCGCTCGCGGCCCTGTCATCGAGCTGGATCCACCCCCTGGACGAGATGGATGCCGAGCGGCCTTCCATCATGCCGCCCGCGCCCAGACCCAGGCCCGCGCTTTCGAGCGGGGCCATTATCCCCGCTATGGCAAGCCCAAGAACAGCCGACCCGGTCAGCATCAAACCCAACGACCAGAGAACGCTGATCCCCCGCCGCAAGCCGCCCCGAAGCATTTTGCGCCTTTTCCGCGGCCCAAATTCCCTTCCGCCCATGCCAAGCCTCCGACCATCTCGACGCGACAAACCGCGTGAATGGCCGACAGCATCCCCGCGGGATGCGCGAATAAGAAACTTGTCAAGGTCTTTCTTGGGCCACTGTAACGGCCTGCGCTTGCGCTCGGCTCATCCGATTGCCCTTCCTTTGAGCGCACGCCGGCTCTCGGGCCGCCGGCTCTCACTGCATGCGTGAGCCGATCTATTCTCCGGCGCCCCGCACTTTCTGAACCGCTCGTCAGCCGCGCATTCCCGCGGTTTGTGAGCGCCAGTACGGATGCTTGCATGCCGCGGCCCATATGGTCCAGAGACCGCAGGCGTCCGTCCAATATCCATCTTTGCGATGACATTGCTGCGAGCCCGCCTCGCGGGCCGGGCTCTATTCGCTCCGCGAACGAAGCCGTCCATGACGTCTTCGTCTTCGGTTACGATCCCATCTCGCGCCAGCCCAACCACCCAGCCAAAACCACAAGGCGCCACAGGCCCTCTTCAATCATGCCATCCCAACATTGCCGCCTTCGGCAATCATTCATTTTAGCCCCCATCACTTCGGTGATGGAGAACATTTCCTCATATGTCCGACGCCGCGCAAAGAGGCGCGCCGAACGGGGAAAGGGAGACTTGCTCCCTCTCCCCAGCAAGGCCATGGCGAGGGTATCCCCAACTTTCCGCGCGGTCCCCCCAATTATGCCGGGCGCAATGCGCGCGCCTGCCGCGCGCCACTTTCGTTTCTTGCCCCCGGCATAATCGGCTCGCTCCGGAAAGCGCTTGATCTTAATGTGCTGGTGCGCGGGCGCCCCTATGAACAAGCCCTGCCACGGCAATCTTATCATCGCACAGATCGCGCGGCGGCTGGCTTTCGAGTGCAACTAAAGACGAGCCAACATTGCATGGCGAAAGCCCGGCTAGTCCCGCGCCTTCCCATGCGGGCTGCAAATTTCGCCGACCTCGCGGTCGGCTTTCCCCTGCATCAGCATCCAGCCTCAACTCTGAAACCCGAGCTCCGCCCATGAAACCGATCCAAAAGAACTTCCAACGTAACGAACAGGCCCGCGCCCTCCGCGCCCGCGCCGGCAATGCCGGCGTTGCGATCCGCGTCGACACGCGACCAAAGGTTCAAAAGCCGAAAAAGGGAACGGGATCCTATTGCCGCGCATCGAAGCCCTGATGCCATTCTTCATTTCGCTCAACACCGAAACATCGGGCCGCCAGCCTCGGCCTCTTTAGCCGCGACCCGCTTCGTCCAAGGCGCTTTTGAGATCGGTCTGCGTGAAGTCGTTTCCTTTGAACAAGAGCGCAGCGCGATAAGCCCGCGCGGCCGCATAGGCGAAGCAATCCCCCATGTTCAATTGAGCCGGATGCCGGCCCTTGCCGAACTGCTCGAACGCGCGAACAGCGCTTCCCGCCATGCTCTCGCTGATCAGCACCACTTTTATCGACGCGACGTCCAGGAATTCACGAACGACCGTCCCGGCTTCCTCGCCGGTCCATTGGTTCTCACGCATCAGTGCGACGGTCGCCTCATAGATCGCGACAGGCGACGTATAGGGCGCCCTGGCGTCCCCGATCGCGGCCGCGAGCGCCGCCGCTTCGGGTTCCGCATTGAGAATCCCGACGATCGCGGATGCGTCGATCATCATTGCCCATCGCCCGACAGTTTGTCGAAAAACGCCTTGTCCGCGCGTTGGCCCGTTTTCGGCGCGCTGGCGACTTTCCGGACCAGAGGTTGCAGCCGCTCCCACAGCGGGATCTTCGCGCGCTCCCGCTCGAGTTCGTTTTCACAAGCCTCACGGATGCAATCCAGGATCGGCTTGCCTTTGACCCGCGCAAGTTCGCGGATAATTCGATCGGTTTCCGGGTCTTTGATGCTATAGGCCATTGGATACCTCATGTCGGATATACAAATACCTGACTCCAGGTATATCGACAAGTGAGGACACGGATCCTTCGACTCCAGGACCGAAGGCTCGCCCCCCGCCGGCGCCGATGGCTTCAAAACTCTCCCCGCCCCGATGACACCGAGGTTTCTAAAAAGCGCCCAGGCCCCCAAACCCCATCCGGTCGCGCGGCCCCGCCCGTCTCGAACGAGATCGACGCGACTGAACCCGCCCGTTCCATCCTGATGGATCTTGGGTCGAGGCAGCTGAACCATTTTCTTTCTTTCTGACCGCCCATTGTACCATGCGGTTCCACCACGCCTCGAGGACGAACGGTTCCCCCAATTTCGCCGATCGGAAAGAGCGCGCATGCGCGCACATTTTCTTTTTTTCGATCGACCAAATCGGCTCCCCCATTCGCCGCCTCCGGCGGCCGCTCCGCGCTCCTCGACCCGCGCCGACCCCGCATAGTCGGGCGCCTTTGTCATCAGACAAAGGAGATCAACAATGTCCGCCAATTCAAACATCCAAGCCAAAACCAATGTCGTGAAGCTCGACAAACAAAAGCTCAAGCCCACCAAGCGCGCCAAAAAAACACGCTGCCAAAAAGCTCCAGACCTCGCGCGCCGTCGCCGCCGCTGGAATCCTCGCCGTGGGCCTCGTCCTCGTCGGCCTCTCGCTCTCCCACCTTGCTGAAGGCGTCCAACTCGTCACCGGATCGGGAACCACGGGAGCGTGGCTCATGGCCGTCGGCATCGATCTCGGCTTCGTCGCACTCGAAGTCGCCCTGCTCGTTGCGCCCATCGACATCCGCCCCGCCGTCAGCCAATACGCCTCCCCGGCAATCGTCGGGACCCTCGCCACATCCGCCGAGATGAACGCCTTCGCCTTCGCCTCTCACGCGCAGGGCCTCATGATCTATCCCGCGATCGCCCTCGGATGCGCCGTACCCGCGCTGATCTTCGCTCTGACCAAAACCGGAGCCGCTCTCGCCTTCCAGAAACACTGACAGCCGACGAGGCGGGAGGCGAAAGTCTCCCGCTTCTTTTTCTCTTTCGCCAGGCGCGCGCAAAAGTTCCGCCTCGCGGGAAGCGTTCAGACCCGCTTCCATGCACCGCTCATTCGGCCGCCAACATCTCGAATGCCTCAATATCGAGTCCGACACGCGCGCCATCGACCACCGTGAATTTCTCCCCGTCGACCAACACGAGTTTCGCATGAACGGCGCGCGCCGCCGCCAACATCCATTTTTTCTGCTTCTCACTGAGTTTGGCGACATCGTTCACGACGAGGACGTCCCGTTCCTCGAGTAGATCCTCCTTCTTCTTCCATCTCCCAAGAATTCCATGCACGGCGACGCTCTTGATCCCGGTCCTCTTCTGGAAAGCCTTGGCCAGATCATAGGTCAGGCCAACTCCGCGAATCCGCAATCCCTCGGCCTCCCACGCCTTCGCCGCCTCGCTCAATCCGCCCGCGCCGATCGACCGTCCCGCACTGTCTTCGAAGGACCGCACGTCGGCCGCCTCCTTGGGCCCCATCAAGCCACCCGACGTCCGCGTCGAAAAACATTCCTCGCCATCGTCACCGACGCCGAGCCGAACAATGCCAGTCGAGGACTCGACCCTGCTCAGCGCAATGAGAAATTGTTCCTCGTCCGCGGTGCGTTCTTTCACGAATTTCGCCAGATCCCGACGCGAAAATGACCGCCCTACTTGAACCAGCGCCTCCAGCGCGAGCCCCGGCTCGGCGATGATCCTCTCGCCATTCCACCACGCGGTTTCCACATCAACGACCGACGCGTGCTCAAGCCAGCCGACCCTCGGCGGCTCGAGCCCGCGGCCTCGAACAGAATTGGCCCTATCGTCGATCCGCTCCTTACGACCGGCATCTGCAAGACATTTATTTGCAAGCGACGCCCATTGCTTCCGCCACTTCAGCAATTCCTTTGGACTGTTCCACACCCGCTGCTTCTTGCCGAACCCCGCAGCCGAAATCTCGCGCATCGAAAGAAGCGCATGGGCATAGACCATCTCGCGCCCATCGGTGCCGACCACTCCGTGAATGCTAAAATCCACGACCATCCCCATGCCGACAAACAAATCGCCTAAAAATTGGCGCGCCAAACGAATTCCCTCGACGCGCGACAATTCACCCGGAATGACGAGCTCAACCTCTCGAGCCAGTTGGGCGTCCTTGCGCCCCTCGGTCGCTTCGACTTCATTCCACAAGACCTCTCGATCAAGCCACCGATCCGGCCCATTTTTCGGCAGCAGCATCTCCGAATGCACAATGTCCAAGACGGCGGAGAAATCGTGATCCTCGCCAAGCCGGTCGTCATGCAATTTCGATCTCGAACAATAAGCCGCCGCCGCCACCACGCTCCGCCCTTGCGACCGACTCACCGTTTTCACGTTCAAATAATAAATCGCCATCGATCTTCCCTGACATTCGCGCCGGCCGGACCGATGTCCAACCACAACGTTCATCCGAAAGACCGAAGCTCCCCGGCGACCGCGCGAACGCCAAAGCGCAAAAAATTGTCGCGCGACCGAATCGATCGGCGGCGCGACATTGAGAAGCGCTCCGCGCGTCGCCGCCACCCTCTTAATCTGGACCAATCAGCGCGACGTGCGATCGCGGATCCCACTTCGTCCGCACCTTCACCCGCGCCTCCCTAAGTAAAAGGCCACCAATCCAGCGCGAAATCTTTCAACGTCTTCGGCAAGCTCCGCGTCTCACGCGGAAGCAATTCGTTGATCTGGCACATCCAACGACCCTCGCTCGCCAACGCGACCTTTGTCGTCACGCATCGCGCTAAGGCCTCCGTCGCCGGCTCGTCTTCCCAGGCACGCCATTGGTAGCCGCCGAAGAGAAGGCCCAAGGCCACCGCACTCGTGATAAACGCTTGCCGCATCGCTACCCGCCGGTTGTGCGTCGTTTCCCGCACCACCAGCCATTGCTGCGTCCGCGAAACCAAACTCGCGCCCATATTTTTTGCAACCTCGGCGACCGTCTTCTCCTGCTCTCGCTTCGATTGCTCCACCGCGACCTGGGCAAGGGCGACCGCCTTCGTACCGCCCTCAATCAGCACCTTCAGCTTCCTCACCTCGCCATCCGAAGCGCGCTCAAGCGATGAAATCTTTGCCTCCATAGATGCGTCCATACGCCCAAGGACCTCCGCGAATTGCACGACGAAATCCGTCAATGATTTAACGAAAATTCCAAGGGGCCCCGACGACTCGATGCCATCTCGCCACGCCGCCTTTCCCAACGCCTGCGCCGCCTCGCGCAATTGCGCCACAACCGGCACGGCCTCCTTCTCGCTTTTTTGCGCCTCCTTCACGGCAGCCACTCCCCAACGTCATTTTCCTGAATTTCACGCTCGAGGTGTTTGATCCATTTTTTGGCGTCAAACTGCCACATTGGATCAATCGGCCGTCCATCTTTCCGCTTTCCGTAAGCCGCCGCTTCGTAAAAATTCAGCCCGCACTGCCGAATCTTCTCCATATAAATCAAGCGCGGCATTTGCAGGATTCGAAACCCTGGTCCCTCCAATTCCTCCAATTCTGGTCGTTCAAGGATAGCGTCAAACTCCCCGTCCGCAGTCTTGCCCGCCCGCACGAGATTGTGGTTCAACACCAAAATCACTCTCCGCGTCTGGAAGAATCCCGCGCGCTTTATCGTCAAGAGATGCTCGAAATCCTCCGGGTCCGGACCCATTGTCCCAAGGAACAAGGGCTCAACCTCATGCTCCTCGCAAAACTCAACCAAATCGAGTTCCCGGCACGACTCCGCCAACGCCTGATCCCCAGCTCCCAGATCAAGCACCAGCGAAACTCTCTCTTGCGCCATTTTCGACACAAGACCGCGAATCCACTCTTTTACATCCGGCGTTTCGTCCGACTTCGGCAGAAACGCCCCTCCTGGCGTCCCTGGCGCATAGAGTGCAGCCAAAGTCGCGTTACGCCTATCGCCGTCGCCGACCAGGACCGACCGTCCCTCGATCCTCGCTCTCTGAATGAGGAAATCGAGAAACGTGGATCCTCCCGTCCGGCCACGCCCGTTCCGGACTACCAAAACCGGCCGTCCCTGCACTATCTTGGCATTGTCAATCGCGCATTCCATCATCTTCTCCTTTTTCAATCCGCGCCCAGGCCGGATTTTTGGACTTCTCCAATCGTTCCTTGATCACGCGCTTGTTGCGCTCGACCGAGCTTTCGGGTTGTCCGTCAGGCCGGGTGAGAACCCTCGCCTCCGACGTGCTTCCGCTGCCAACAGCGGCCAGCGGCGGACCTATCGGCGCCGGCGCAGTTCCCGCTCGCCTGGTCGTTCCAAACCCGGCGATAAGTTCGCGCTGCTTCGCCAGCCTCTCGGCTTCCTGCGTCGCCAGGCGCTCATTCTCCGCGAGAACATCCCGGCAAACCCGCCACCAAACCTTCCGCACCGCCCGGCTTGTTGGCCGCTTTCCCCTCGCCCCAAAAATGCCGGCGTCACTGAGCCGCTCCGCGATCGCCTCCCCGGACGGGTTCTTTTTTGCGACCCATTCCGCGACCGATTCGTAATGCTCGCGCAGCCATCGGTAGACGTCGCCGTGCCCCCGATACGCTCCCTTTTCGATTTCCCTGGAACCAGCCATACCCAACGCCTCATCCGCTCACGTTGTACTCGCGAGCGAAGGCTTGGTTATGCGCGAATACAAAATGACACTCTTTGCGCCGCGCTCGGATCGAGCAGTCATGAGGCGCGCTAGCTGGCCGACCAAGCGCATAGCGCTTCCGCCCGCTATGCCTTACAAAAAGGGCGCGCCCCAACTGCCCGCGCGACTCCGCGCGCAACGCCACCCCAGTCCATCGCCGGGCCGTCTCCGGTCCATCCGGTCCGCCGCCGGGCCATCCACGGGCCACGAAAAACGCCAAAAAATCCGATGTATAATGCACCATTGCATCGAAGATGCTGCGGCCCCTGCGGGGCCGGCGCAGCCGCTACGCGCTGCGCGAGCGCAACACCACAGCACTCGCCTATGTTGAATGAGAAAAGTGGAAGTGAGCGGGCGCGATTTTGCATTCGCGCAACGCGCTCCGACGCCTGTTGAAGGCCTGCCGGACGACTTGCCAATGATTGGCGTCTTCGCTGCGCGGCCTCAAACTGACATTGGGCGCGCCTGCCAAGTCGCCGACAACGCCCATGAGTTCAATAAGGTGAGAGAATATGCTTGATGGTCACACGCAGCCCAATGGCGCGCAGAACGAGACCCCTCCGGTCGAATTCACATTCGAAGATCAAACGGTCCGCACGATCACGAAAGACGGCGAGATCTGGTTTATCGCCGCCGATGTCTGTAGGGCGCTCGAAATCAAAGACACGAGTCAAGCAGTCGAGCGACTCGACAATGATGAAAAGGGCACGTGTAAAATACGGACCCTTGGCGGGGAGCAATCGCTGCTCTCCGTGAACGAATTTGGCCTCTACAACTTAATTCTCAGGAGCAATAAAGCGGAGGCCAAGCGGTTTCAGCGGTGGGTCACGCACGAAGTGCTCCCGTCGATCCGCAACACCGGCAAGTACGAAGCCAAGCAGCAGGATGACGATCCACAAATTGAAATCAATATTGACGCCATTCGTTTCCCCCGACCCCGCGTCGGCCGGTACGTGCTGACCGTCCTCCCAAATGGAGAATACCATTTCTTCAAGACAACATTCGACTCAATTCTCGTTGAAGACGATCACCTTAACCTAAAGCTCCTCGCGCTTTCGCTGAATACGATAAAGGTCTTTTGGCAAAAAACACGTGTGCTGCTTTCATTATTTGACAAAGTCGTGCCCGAACATGCGCCCTTGCTGCGTGACCTCGAAGTCGCCATCGACAATGGCGCTGTGATCGCGGATCGAGTTCTGCACAATTTTGCGGAAAGCAACGCCGAGCCAGCCTCCACCCACAGCATGCGAGGTTAAAGCGCGCTGCGGAACGAACCCGGGACGCTTCGGCCCTTCGACGCTGGCGGAAGCGATTCTCGTCGCATCGCGAGTTCGCGCGGATCGCTCCTCGCCTTGCTAAAGGCTGGGGACCTGGCTCGCTGCCCAAATCCAGGCTGTGCGACTTTGCGCCAAAACCCCGATGGCCGAAGCCCTTACGCGCAGCTCAATGCCAACCAAATCACATAGGCGACACATGAAACGTGACGACAAAGAGCCGCGCCGCGATCAGAAAACGATCCTTGCGGCCGAAACTCTCGTATCCATCGCAGGCGGAAAGACTATCGCCGACAGCCGCGTCGTGGCTGAGATGTTCGGGAAAGAGCATCAACATATTCTGCGCTCAATTGACCATCCGCGGGGTGAGGCTCGCCACTGAAACGCTCGCACGGAAGTCGCACGAACGCGATACGAGTTCGTCCATCTCATTCGCGCAAGTCCACCCTCAAATGTCCAGGTCCCGAACAAGGAGCCTCGGACATGAACCCTATCGCCGAACAAGCAACCTCATTCTCGGCCGCCGCCGAAGCCGCCCCTACGATCGATCTCTCGACGCCAAAATTCGTTCTGCCATTAGGACGCGGCCGGAGCGGTAAAAGCCTTCTCGCCCGCTGGCTTGTGGAGCGCGCCCGCTCGCAACGCCGAGAGGTCGTCGTCGCCGACGCGGATCGCATCACTCCGTCCCTGTCGCCCTATTTCCAGGACGCCCTCAGACTTTCAGGCCGATCAGAGCCGGACGTCCTTGCCTGGTTTTGCGCCATCGGCGACCGTCAAATCGACGAAAGGCTCAGCGCTGTCGTCGATCTTGGGCCCGGCGCCGACACACTCGATGACCTGAGAAAGCTCGGCTGCCTCTCCGTCTTGGCGGACGCCCAAATTCGTCAGATTGCCATCCACGTCGTCGGACCAAATCCCGCCGATCTTTCATACCTCGCCTATCTGGACAAATTGCTCCCCTTCGCGACGACGATCATCGTCCTCAACGAAGCGCTTTCGGACCGCTCCCCGGAGACGGCGTTCGACCAAGTCATCGCCCATCATCTCGTCACGAACGCCATTTCCCGCGGCGCCAAAACGATCCGGATGCCCACGCTTCACCGTTCATCCGACATAGAAGTTCAGCGCCTGT
Source organism: Methylocapsa polymorpha (assembly GCF_045689225.1). Classification (GTDB taxonomy): domain Bacteria; phylum Pseudomonadota; class Alphaproteobacteria; order Rhizobiales; family Beijerinckiaceae; genus Methylocapsa; species Methylocapsa polymorpha. The sequence continues at coordinate 26,764 of NZ_CP136863.1, forward strand.
CTTTCGCCGCGGCAAAAGCCGGCCTTTCTCCGGTTGGAGCCGCCAGGATCAGTCCGTTTACGAGTGAATACACGGCGCTCTGGCTGCAAAAGATGGAAACCAATTTCGCGCCGGTTGCTCACTTGCTGCCCTGACCCGACGAAAAGGGGGCCTGCGACCCCGCGCGGCGCGCCTCGACGATCCGCGCGAAGGTCCCCTCTTCCGAAAATGCCGCGGGCCGACAAACCCCTTCTCCATATGTGGACCCTGAAATGAGCGATCAATCCAAAGAACCCCTCGCCCGGATCGAGGCCAAAGCCGATGAAATCGCGGCCGCGGTCAGAGACCAGAACGATCAGCTTCGCATAACAAACGCACGGCTCGACGAACTCGTCACGCTTCTCACGCCAAAAGAGAGCGACCCCGGAGAGCCAACCCTGGGCGACCTCCTCGCCCATCTGATCGCTCTGGGCGGCGAGCAACTCACCCTCGCGCGCAAGACGGTCGATCTGCTCATCGACATGCGGCAAGACCTGCCGGAAGACACCGTCCGGGCGGCTGAGGCGCGCCTCGCCGCAAAGCCGGGCGCCTGACCGTGATCACCTTCCGAAAATTCGCCGCGGGGTCGAACGGCAAGCTCATCCGGATGTATTTCACCGAAACCAGCCCCGGCGAGGCCAACGAGCCGGCCCTCGACGCCGCCGGCCGCCTCCTCGATCCAGGCGGCCGGCTCACCAGCTATTACACGGCGCGCAATATCGGTCCGATCTGGCGGCAAGACATGCCGGCCTCAGTCGCGCAAGCCCTTGGCCTCGATCCCAATCGCGCGCCGCAGAACGAGGAGCTCGATCGGCTGTTCGAGGGCAAGCGGGCCGACACCGGCGCGGCTTGGTCCAGAAATAAGCGCGAAATCAGCGGTTACGACTTCACCTTCTCGCCGCACAAATCCGTCACCCTTGCGGCCGAGTTCGCCGCGAGCCCCGCCGAGTCCGCCGCGATCCGCGAGGCAATCTGGCGCGCCAACGAAGCGGCGATGCGCTATATCGCGCAAGAGATCGGATATGCGCGGCGGGGGAATGGCGGCCAGGACGGCGCCGAGCCGGGTGACGTCGGTTGGGTCAGCTTCCGCCATCATATAGCCCGGCCGACCCTGCCGGTCAGGGACGGGCGGACGGGAGCCACCTATCTCATGGAAGCGCCGATCGCCGGCGACCCGCATGACCATATCCACAATGCAATGTTCAATCTCGTCGTCACCGAGGACGGCCGCGTCGGCTCGCTCGACACCCAGCGGCTGCATTCACGCGTCCACGAGTTCGGCGCCTTCGCGCAAGCGGTCCTCGCCGACGAATTGCGCCGGCTCGGCGTAAGCGTCGGATATGACGAAAAAGAACAGGCCGTCGTCGCGCTGGCCATTCCTCAGATCGCCGTCGAGACGTTCAGCAAAAGTCGCGAACAGATCCTCGGCAACGCCAAAGCCTTCGCCGACGCCCAAGGCCTCGATTGGAATGAGATTTCCGCTGAGAAAAAGGCCGAAATTCTCTCGCAAGCCGGTCTCGCCGCGCGCCTCGAGAAGCACGGGAGCAAAAACGACCGCGATATCTGGCGGTCGCAGGCCGACGCCATAGGCTGGACGCACAAGACCGTCCTTAAGGAGGTGGAGCATCCTGTCCTCGCCGCCGCGGAACGCTTCGAACGAGCCTATGCGTTCGCGGCGCACCATCTCGCCCGCGAATTCCACACGGCGGCCGTCATTGATCACGACAAGCTCCGCACCTATGCCGCGCGAGGGCTGATCGCGGCGGGCGTCGCCGGCGGCGACAAGGATATCGACCACGTCGTCGCGCTCATCGAACGGAAAGGCATCGAGCTCAAGGGAGAGAATGTCTCTCTGGTCTCCGCATGGCTCAAAACCAAATCCGCCAGCGGCAGCACGAAGGAAGCTCTGCGCGTCACCAATTCCGCCCAGATCCGCGTCGAAGAGAATTTGAAACGGGAGGCCGCGCGCGCGGCGCTCGACAAATCCGGGGCGCTCCCCACCGCGGCAATCCGGCAAGCGATCGCCGGTTCCGGACTGGATTTCGAGAGCGAACCCGATCACGGTGCGGCCCAAAAGGCAGCGATCTATGCGCTCGGCCGCGGCGGCGCGCTCACCCTCCTCACTGGCGTCGCCGGCGCCGGCAAATCGACTTTGCTGCGCCCCCTCGTCACCGCCTGGAAGGCGGATACGCGCTTTGATGCGCGCGGGCGCGAGATCATCGGCGTCTCCACCGCGTGGAACCAGGCCGACCAATTACAGGACACGGGCATCGAATGGACCCGCGCCCTCGATCCTTTCTTGAAGGCCGTCGAAAAGGGCGAGATCCTGCCGACGCGGAACACCATCCTCGTCATCGACGAAATCAGCCAGATCGCGCCGCGCCCGATGCTCCAGCTGCTCGACCTCCAAGCCCGCACCGGCATGACCATCAAAGCCCTCGGCGACCGGGAGCAAGCGCAGGCGATCGAAGCCGGCGACACGATCGAGATTATCCGCCGGGCCTTGCCGAAATCCGAGCGGCCAGAGATTCTGAGCACTATCCGCCAGTTGAAGAACCGCGACCGAGAAATCGCCGGGCTCTTTCGAGACGCCAACGCAAAAGAGGCGCTCGAGATGAAACGGGACGATGGCACGGCGATCCTCGCTGGCGGCGATTATGACCAAGTCGTCGCCAGGATCGCCGACCTCTATCTCACCCGGCGCGACATTCTGCGGGCGGCGGGCTCGAAGCGCGGAATCACCATCTCTGCCCTCACCAATGAGGACGCCGCCAATATCAGTAAGGCGATCCGATCGCGCCTCAAGGAGCGCGGCGAAATCGGCGCCAACGAGATCGTCTATAAAGCCGTCGCGCCCGGCGGAGATAAGGACCGTCGTCTTTTCGAGCTGCCGGTCGCCATCGGCGACAGCCTTCGCCTCTATCAGCGCACCCGAGCCTCCGTCGACGGCAAGAACGTTCCCTTCGGCAACAATGGCCATATCGTCAAAATCGTCAGCCAAAACGCCGATGGCCTCGTCCTCGAGGACAAAAGGGGGCGCATTGGCGAAGCTACCTGGGATAACCTGATCGATAAAAAGACGGGCCGCCTTGTGCTCGGGTTCGGCCATGCGTTGACGATCGACGCGGCGCAGGGACTCACCTCCGACGAGCATATCAACGCCCTTCCTCGAGGAACGGCCGGCATTACCGCCTTCAAGGCCTATGTCGCGGAAAGCCGCGCCAAGGGCGACACCTGGACGATTATCTCGGAAGCGGCCGTCTTCGAGGCTGAAAAGCGAAGCCGGGCTCTTGGCGACGCCAAGCCTGTCGAATTCGCGGACCTCTGGCGGCGTATCGGCGCCGATATGTCGGAGAAGCCCTATAAGGCCCTCGCGCTCGATCTCGTCGACGCCACCCGGCGGGCCCGCAACCGCACGGTCGATTCCTTCATCAGCCAGAGTCACACGCTTCACGCGTGGGCCTCCCAAGGCCACGACGCCGGCAGGCGCGCGCGGGAGACGGCGCAAGAGAAAACGTTGAGCGCGAAACTTGCCGACCAGATCGCCGCGTTAAACGAAGCCGTCAAGCGAAACGTCGCCCAGTTCCGAGACGCCATCCAGGGCGTCGACGCTCAACTGCGCGGCAAGCGCGTCGAGCCGCAGGGCCCGCGGCAGGCGCCCGAGGCGGCCCCAACCGCGGCCCCCGCCCCTCAACCGTCGTCACCGTCACCCGGTCCCTGATCTAAAATCAGAGGGCGACGCCGGCGGCCCAACGCTCGGAGGGTCGGCGCCTCGCGAGACCTGCTTCACTTCGATCCGGCTTTCGGCAATGCTGCCGCCTTCAATTTGGACAAGGCGCGGATCGTCACACGGACGCTTGCGGGCTTCGCGGCCCCCTTGATCATTTCGCCGGTGGCCGGATTGCGAACCAAGGTTCCAGCCTTTCGAGCCGGCACTTTGCGAAGAGACACCTTCAGAAGTCCTGGCAAAGCAAACTCGCCGACGCCGCGCGGATGCACAGACCCGAGAAATACGCCTTCCAATGTGGCGTAGACCGCCGCGGCGGTCTTGCGAGGAATGTCGTTCTTCTCGGCAAGCAAATTTATGAGCGCCGACTTGGTCAAGGTGTCTTTGACCGGGGGAACGCCGACGGCTTCGGGTTTGCTTACCTTTTTAGTTGCTACGGGCTTGCTGCTTTTTGCTTTTGCCATAAGAACTCCCTGCGTCGCACAAGCAGTTCGCAAGGCTCGTGCGCGCGCCATTTCCAAACCCGCGTGCTAACGATTTAAGGATTGATTTGCAATCCTAAGGCGGCTCCTTCGCAACGCCGCTCCTCGCGGCAAGCGACTCTTGGTCGAATTCCGCCTTAGCGATTGCGCCTCTCTTCGACCCAACTACGGCGCTCAGACGCTAATCAGTTCGTCCCGAAACCAGTCGTAGCGGGGGCGAGCCGCCCGGCAGCAGAGCGCCCATCTCAGTCATTCGTCGGCCGTAACGTCCGGTTCCGAAGCGGTCATTCGCTCGGTTGTCGGTGATTCATGGTCCTGCCTAGTCTGATGTTGCCTCCCATAACAGCTACAGCCTCACGCACTCGTCAGGTGGTCCAACAACCCGTCCAGTCCGTCGAAATAGTTGGCTATCTTCCTCATGGTCCTGCGCAGGTTGCCGAGGTCGACGGTCTCGAACGCCAGCACGATCGGCTTCCCACCCTTCTCGACGGGGTAGCGAAACGAGAAGGACATCGGATCCGCTGCCGACATCTCCCTAATGCAGGCTTCCACGGCGTCGTTAGCACCACCGTCGTCGGTTCCGTTGCCCGCCGTCTCAATGATCGGGCGCACCTTCGCCCAGAGGTCCGTTAGGCTGTGCGACTTCCAGTCCGCGTCCTCGTCGAAGTGTTGGCCATAGGTCACCAGCACATATTTCAGCTTCAACTCCATGAAATGGCGGTACAGGAAGATGACCGGGTACACCACGGTGCTTTGGAGGACGGCGTCTGCGGCGACTGCGTCCACGAGCCTGTCGGCGGCCTCCCGGTAGCCATCTGCCATCAGCACCAGACGCGTCCATGCATGGGACGTCAGCGTACCCTCGTCGGCGCGCCCGCCCGGTGCAACGAATAGCCAGTCGCCCGGTTCGGGCCAAGTGAACTGGGGATTGAGCAGGCTGAGAAAATTGGGCTTTGACACGTTCTTTCTCCGCCAACGCGGCAGTGGCCATCTTACGCCTCCGCCGCCGGAATCTCTCTCGCATCCTTGATCTCGCCCGGCGGGGGCCGCTTACCGCCGAGGGTTTCCACGATGCACTTAGCCCGCTCGTAGAGTTCGTCGTAGGTCAGGATTTCCGGCGCCGCCAGCGAGCTGCGGAAAAGCTGGAAACAGGTGAACCGCTCGTCGGAACCCGTCATCTTTCTAAGGTTGCCAATGACCAGATAGCTCTTTGGCTGGACCCTGAAAATCTCGTCACCCGTCAAGTAGCCGTCCTCCGTCCTTGTCTGCACCTTCAGGGTCTGGTTGGAGGTGAAGTCGAAGACGGTTTTCTGGATCTGGCTCACGGCGTCCGACACCTCGCCTGAGACCGTCCAGCATCCGGAACGGTAGGGATTCTTCCTGAGGAGGTCGGTGGATGCCTTTTTGATCTCGATCAGCACGTATTGGCTAATTGCGGCGCGGGTCCGCATTAATGCGTCCACTCGGTTCCCGGCGTTACCGTGAGCGGCACCAGTGGTAACCGCCTCCAGCTTCTTACCCTCCTTGTCGAGGAACACATAGTTGAGACCATGGCCAAATATCCACGGGCTCCGCTCGAAGAAGTGCTGCCAGATGTCCTCCTCGCCTGTCTTCTTGACCCCATGGTGGCGGACATATTCATCCGCGAAGGTGTCGAACTCCTCCAGGAGCCTGCGGAACGTCTCCAATTCCCGCTTCTTGTGGGCCAGCGCGAAGATGTCCTCCGACAAGTCCGGCTCCTCTGATATCTGCTTGAGGAGGGCGGTCCCTTTGTCGCTCCTGAGGATAGCCCCCAGATTCTGGAAATTCAGATCCGACAGCGAAATCCTAGATTTCGTGACTTCGGTGAAATCGAGCATCGACAGGAGCTGGGCGAATTCGCCCAGCCGTGACAGAGCGAAGCCGTTGATTTTGACCTCACCGTCCCTTTGCCATCCGTGCGTCTTATGGAACTTCAGCTTCGTCAGCTTGAATGAGCTGAAGTCATTCTTCTCGCTCACATAAAACATGGAGAGCACGAGCTTGAACCGGCGGGTTACGTCGATCTCGCCCACCAACTCCTCTCCATCCGCAAGGAGAGTGGTGTAGGCGCCTATACCGCTCGAAACCGGATGCACGTATAGTGTCTCCGGCTTGTAGTTGACCAAGTATCCGACGTCATCGTCGCCCATATTTGTTGCCTTCCTTGCCTGCTGGTCGAGCGACGCGGGAATATGGGAGCAAGTTACTCCTACGCCGTTTGTCTGGCAACGCGCGGGTGACTATCGTCGGCTGTCGCTAAGGGTGGGCCAGAAAGCAGACAGGCAGCTCCCTGGTAGTGGGTCAGTTTGAAATTCGCCGGGATTGACGAATCTGGAAAGCCCCGGCGAGACGTGCCATATTCACGGCATGGCAGCACGCGATCGTTGCACCCTGAATCTGAAATGCCCCAAGTGCGGCAAGGCCGGCAAAGTTCACGTTTCTGAGGATGATTATCCATTTATGCGAAGCCCGCGTTTCTCGGTCGACTCCGTGCCTGATGGCTTCGAAGTTACCAAAATTGGCGAAACGTCGGTTTCAACGGAAATTTCGTGCATCGCGTGTGGGGAGGTCGCCGGCTAATGTCTAAAACGCCGAAGCGCCCTCGCGACACAAACCAGCTCGCCAAGTTCATCGTGGACCTGGCAAGCGGGGAAATTGAGGACCGGCCGGAAACTATGACTGCCAAACGTGCGAGCAAGGCCGGGCAAAGCGGCGGTCCAGCAAGAGCGCGAGCACTGACGCCGGAACAGCGGTCGGAGATAGCGCGTGAAGCCGCAGCGGCGCGCTGGAAAAAGAGTTAAGCCGCCCTCCGCTCTGCAACGTCGTCCGCGAAATCAAGGACGAGTTGTATCGGTTTTTCGATTGGGTTCATCGCATTGTAAGCTTCAACGTCAATTTGAAGCTGCAGGCAATCGCCAATCACTTGTTCGCGGCGCTGAGTAAACGCTCGTTCCATATGGCTTCTGTTCGCGAAGCCCATGATCCCCCAGAACGTGGTCTGAATACCATTCTTTGTGACGCGAACCGCATGGTTTTTGCGGTATCTCCGCCCTTCTTCGTCGGTCGCATATTCCTCACGAAGGGCGCGCGACATTTGGCTTGCCAGAATGTCTAGCGGATCAATCTCAGGTAGGTCTAGCAGCCCTTCTTCGACAGCCCATTCGACGACCTCCCGCGCGCTTGCGGGTAAATGTTCATGGTCGTGTTCATATCTTCTCCAGAGCGCCTGGAGTTCATCCGTCTGCGTCGGCATTGCTAAATCTCCATAGCGAGCGCGGGGGATTGCCCCCAACCATCGGCGATGGTTCCGGGCAAAACAAACTGCCTAATCTTCACTTGATATTTTTTCAGGTAGTCGAATCTCCCGGTCGCGTGTTGTATCTGCCCGACAGGAAGCGCGGGATGAAGGTTGTTTAACTTTGCAAACGCAAGAACGTCCTTCTCGTAAAAAAATGGGTTCTTCCGCGCTATGAAAGAATCCATTTTCTGTCGCGGCACGCAAAAATCTGAGGCAGCAGCGTTCGCTATGCGCTCTTCCTCAGGAACAGAACTGCCTGTTCCCGCTTGATCACCTTGAAGTTCGGCGTCGATCATGCCTTCGGGATCACCTCGCCCATGTCCTTGCAAGGCGTGTTCGATCTCATGCCGCAACACGAACCAAAAGTTATCGATCCGGTCGAACCGCAAAGACATGCCTATGACGGGCGAATTTTCGTCGAGCCAGAAACACACGCCATCGATTTTCGAAGACGGCAAGCTTTCGACGACTACGAAACGAACACCACATTCCCCCAATATCTTAGGGACGTGTCTCGCTTCTTCGGGCGCTGCTAGCATCTCGCGAAGCTTCGAAACAGCGTCCAACAGACGCCTCTCCGAATATTTTGGAACAGCTATAGCCCTCGCAATTTGTTTGACCCTGAAAAGCCAAGCAAGCTGGACCGGCGGAATAGCTCGTTCTTCGTAAGACGTTTTTTTCGCCGAGTGAGCGAGATAGGGGACGTTGGCGGCGTCCCTCACGTCGAAGAATCTAGCGAGTTGTTTCCCCAAACTGTCCGCGTCGCCGTCTTGAATCCAGCCTCGCTTCACCATCTCGCGAATTGGATAGTTCTTCTGCATCTGGGCGCGCAATAGAACAGAGGGGTCTGGCTCGTCGGCGCTGGCAAGATCGAACGCTCTCTGCAATTCGGAAAAATGGCCAGGAGCTAAGCCAAAAGCCTCGCCAAGCGCCTTCGACATAGCCGGGCTCACGCCCTGCTTTTCGTTAATGATCTGGTTTACGGATTTCGGGTGGCACCCCAATACGAATACGAGGTCGGTTTGTGACCATCCCCTGTCTTCCAGCATTTGCCGCAATTCGACTCCGGGATGAGGTATCGCTTTCATGTCCGCTGGACCGATTCTGATTTCATTTTGTTCTTTTAGCATGGCGAAAATTTCCTAACAACCCCTTATCCCCCATTAGGGGAAAATGACGTTTATGCTTGACTTATGCGCGGAATGGGCAGCTTAAACCTATGAACAAGCTGACCACGGAAGAGCGCGCCCGCATCCTTCACCTTCTTTGCGAAGGTCAGTCGATCCGCGCCATTACCCGTTTGACCGAAGTGAGCAAGAACACGGTCACGAAGCTTCTTATCGACGCTGGTAAGGCGTGCATGGCCTATCATGATGCGAATGTGCGGAACGTGAAGTCGAACGGCATTCAGGTCGATGAGATTTGGAGCTTCACCTACGCCAAGCAAGAGAACGTCGCGACGGCGAAGGCCGCGCCGGATGGCGCTGGTGATACCTGGACTTGGACTGCGATCGAAGCCGATACGAAGTTGATCGTCTCTTATTTCGTCGGCGGTCGGGATGGCGAATGCGCCATCTGGTTCATGGACGATTTGCGCTCGCGCCTCGCCAATCGCGTTCAGCTTACCGCAGACGGGCATAAGGCTTACCTCGAAGCGGTCGAAGGCGCGTTCGGCGGCGATATCGATTATCCCATGCTAATCAAGATTTACGGGGCGTCCCCTGAGAGCGCCAAGGGCCGCTACAGCCCCGCTGAATGCACGGGCGCGCACAAGGAGCGGATCGAAGGAAGCCCCGATTTGGCGAACGTTTCCACGTCATATGCGGAGCGTCAAAATCTCGCCATGCGGATGCATATGCGCCGCTTCATCCGGCTGACCCGTGCGTTCTCTAAAAAGGTCGAGAACCATGCTTATGCCGTGGCGCTCCATATGACGTATTACAATTTCGTCCGCATTCATTTGAAGCTGCGGATGACGCCAGCGATGGCCGCCGGCGTTTCGGATCGACTTTGGGAAATTGGCGATATCGTCGCTATTGTCGAGGCGGCCGAAGCCAAGCCAGCAAAACGCGGCTCTTACAAAAAATTAGCCGAAGAAATTTCAAACTGACCCGCTACCCGCTTTCGCCCCAAATTGGCATTCGCCTTGGGCCGGTTCCGCGCCAATCCACGTCGTTCGCGAGGCCATATCGATTTCCCGACAGCGGCCATTCGACCGATAGGGCAGCCAGCGCCATGATGATGAGGCGCCGGAAACGCGGATCGACTGTGAAGCTGTGAGGACTCGCGTGTCATTCATGCAGCTAATTGCCCTGCCGCCCGATGCAATGAGAAAGTCTAGCGCCGAACACTTCTGCATAGCGAACTCTCGGAGTTCTTTCCCTCGTATGTTGCTGGCGGATTTCTCCTTCACCAGCAAATCACAGTCTGATCGGAGACTGCCGGTCCTATAAGCTCGAGATCCAAAGAGGTAGATTGCCTCAGTCCCAGGCTGGCCGCTGATAACCTCTTGCAGCAGGAGTTTCAGATCGAACTTACTGGTTTTCTGCAAAGATCGCCTTCCCATAGATACTTCATCGCCAAGCCCCGACCCCAAATGACCCTGACAAGTCACCTTGGTACGGTTGGGATACCGGATCACACTAGGGTCCAGACTCATAACCAATAGCTGACGGTTGCGGCGATGCAGACTGCGGCAAGAAAGTTCGCGGCGTTTCGATCGTAGCGGGTCGCCACCCTCCTAAAGTCTTTGAGACGACAAAACATGCGCTCGATGGCGTTGCGGTTGCGATAGAGGAACGGCGAGAAGCAGTTCTTCCATTTGCGATTGGCCTTTGGCGGAATGTTCGGCATCGCGCTGCGTTCCTCGACCTGCCGGCGGATGGCGTCGCTGTCGTAACCCTTATCGCCGTGCAGGATTTCGCAGGCGGGCAGCCGGGCGAGCAGTTCCGCGCCCGCCGTACAGTCGGCGACCTGGCCGCCGGTCAGCATGAAAGACAGCGGGCGGCAGGCCGCATCGGTCAAGGCGTGGATTTTTGTTGTGCGTCCGCCGCGAGAGCGGCCGATGGCCTGATTTTTCTCCCCCCTTTGCCGCCGCTGGCCGATCGATGCGCCTTCACCGCCGAGGAGTCGATGAGAACCTGCACAGGTGGCCCGCCTGCTTGCGCAAGCGCGTGGAACAGATCGACCCAGACGCCTTTGGCTGCCCAGCGGACATAGCGATTGTAGAGCGTCTTTTTCGGCCCGTAATCCGGCGGCGCATCGATCCAGCGTCCGCCAGATTTCAAAACATGAATGATCCCGCTGATGACCCGGCGGTCGTCGACGCGCGCCTTGCCGCGGGTATCGATTGGTAGATGCGGCGCAATCTTCGAAAACTGCGCGTCCGTCAGCCAAAACTGGTCGAGAATCATCGGCTTTCCTTTCGGAAACCGTGAATCACGCCACGCGCCTCATGCCAACCAATTTATGGGTCCGGACCCTAGGTCAGCCATTCAGTGTCGGCGAGCGTGAACAGACTATCAGCCGCTTGGCTCCCCTTGTCATCGCTACGTAGAGATTGCGGGCATCGAGATCATCGGCGTCCAGGATGACCGCGACGTCAGCCTCCAAACCCTTGAGAAGAAGCGTGCTGCTGACAACTCTTCTGTCCAGCGGGCGCCCAAGCAGGCGGCTCTGTTCACGTGCCCGAATGGCGGATTCATAGAAGCTGTTTCCTTCCGCTCCATCGCAGGCATTCAAGGCCCGCAGGCAAGCCCGGAGGACGGCTGGCCGGTGCTGACGGACACCGCCTTCTTTTCCGATCGCACTTAGCAGGCCGACCGCCGAGTCGGGCGAAGGCTTAGCGAGAAAGTGGAGCGCTGCCTGCTCAGTTTCGGTCGGCTCCTTCCGTGCCGTCCCGCGCCGAAGCACGGAGACGCGGTTAAGGAGGTTGGGCGCACCAACGTTCACCATTACAGACCCTGCGAAAGTGACAACCCTATGCAGCGCGTCTGGTCGGCCGAAATCGAGTGTCCTGGCGAACTCAACCAAGTCGCGAAGATCTACTGCCTCTACCGTCACGGCGCCCGGGATTTGGCTGGCGAGCTCCCGATGCGTCTGGGGTCGCCTGCTATCGCCAATGATCAGCACCGTCCCGTCCCGATCTGGCGTCCGGATGCTACCGGCAGCGATCTGGCGAAGCCGGTCGTTTGCCGTGCCGTCTAGCTGCACCCATTTGACCTCAGGTGGCCGGGCGCTCAGGTCGATCGCTTCCCCCCTAACCAGTTTCCGTCGCACGTCGAGCAGCCAAACGCCGAAGCTCTCGGTCTTCGCGTTTTTCCAGCGCCAAGGGATGTCTAACTCTCCGGCAACCGGGAAATATTTGCACACGTCGCCATGCCAGTCTGCCAGCTCGCTACCGCCAAAACCAAAGATGGCTTGTAACGGATCGCCTAGCACACAGGTCGGCAGGGCCGTGGCAGCATAGCAGACGATGGCGTGCTGAGCGTCCGAACAATCCTGATACTCGTCGATGATCAGCCGGGAGAAGTTCGCCGACAGAACGTCTTGGATGTGGCCGCCTTCGAGTAGTCGCCACGCACCCTGCCTGATTGCCGGGTAGTCGCGACTGGGGTTTTCCAATTTAAGGATGTCGGGATCAATGTCGCTGCGGTGAGGGAAGAGGCCAATGAGACGCATTGACCAGCCGTCGATGGTGGACAGTCGATACGCTTTGCCCGCGACACCCGCCTTATCGAGCCGCCCCCGGAGGGCCGCGACGCCGGCGTTAGTGTGCGTGAGGATGAGGATCGGCTTGGGATCGACGTGGCGGATCAGCGATTGAGCGATCAGGTGCGTCTTGCCGCATCCTGCCGGAGCGGTAACGGCCCCGCGTTCGATTGCCAGTAGGTCGATCACGGCGAGGTCGCCCAAGCGAAGACGGCCTCAATGATGCGCCGAAAGTCAGGGTCTGCGTCGTCAAGGTCATCTGCCACGATCTCGCGGGCAACCCGCTCCATTCGGCTGACGGACTTGAACCATGGGTTGGCCTTGAACCGGGCTGCCTTACCCAATACTGCCTTCGTCGTTGCAGAAAGCGCGTCCCACAGATTTTCGGTTTCCACCGCATCCAGATCAATAGCCCCGCCTGAGGCCGTCTTGATATGTTGATCCACCAGTTCCCGGTCCAGCAACTCGATGGCAAGGTCGAGCAGCTTACCGATTGCGGAATCGGACAGGCTGGCGAAAAGCTCATCCTCGAGCGCGCGTCCGTCTCGCCAGGAGAAGACCGTTCCGCCGGAGATGTCGAACCAACCTGTCTTGGGCGGAGTAGGCTTCACGTCGTCATCGCGCAGTATCGCGACCTTGTAGCCGAGATCAATGAACGCGTCGCCCCGCTCGAACGGCCTGTCCGCGCTGCCGCCACCGCAATCTACCAGTGCTGTCCCAGAGGCGAAGAGAGATGTCTTTCCAGTGGCTGCCCGATGCTGGTCTAACCCTCTCATCAAGCCGACCTCGCTGGCGCCTTCGCAGACCAATACCGATGTCGCGAGGAAAGCGTCAGGGAAGGCCCTTATGGCCCCCTGCAGGCTGTCTTTTTCACCGACCAGCTGGGCCGTGTGTTTTGTGCCGTCGCTCCGCAACACGTGTAGATGGTTCCCCGTCAGCTCGCGGATGGCGACCGGCGAATGGGTCGTCATGAAAGCCTGTAAAGGCGGGGGTGATTCTTTCGCCCCGAGCGACCCCAAAAAGCGGATGATCCGGTGCGGCTCCAGCCCATGTTCCAGTTCGTCGACCAGCAGGATTGACGTCTGCTGAGCTGCCTTCCGCTGCAAGCCGGCAATCAGCAAGCGGCTTGAGCCTGTGCCAAGGCCGTGAAGCGGCACGCCAGCCTCATTGTGGAGGGATATGCTGCCCCCGCTGAACGTGACCGAGTGGGCGTCGAGGAGCGCCCGGACCTTGCCGCCGACGTTGATCCCCAGCTCGTTTGCGGCGGTCCTGACGATGCTCAACGTGCTAGCCAGTTCGGGCTCGGCGTCATCCCCGAACGTCGTGCGAGCATGCCTCGCCGCTGCGACAAGGGCAGCCGAAGCGTCAGCCTTCTCATCCGTCAGGCGATTAAGAACCGACCCGCGCCGCCAGCCCAGATTCTGATCTGCTATGGTGCCAATGGCGGTGGGCGCGAGCCGAACCCGGTCGGACCATGCGAGGCTTCTACTCGTCCCATCGGCCGTTCCGCGATCAGATATAAGCGCCCATACGGGCTCAAGGTCGTTGGCGACCGTGAGGCCGAGACTAAGGACGGTTTCCAACTCCTTCTCGGGCTCGTCCTCCACCACGCCGGTCTCCGCATTGAGGCCGCGGAGGAACAGCCCATAAGCGTCGAGGCTTTTGAGCGATGCGTCAAGCTCGCCGATCGTCAGCACGATTGTGATCGGGCTAGCGACATCAAGGTTGTAGAAATCGGCATCGTTGAACTGGACCGTGCGCCGCGCCCCAAGGCACAAGTCGATCGCGTCCAGCACCGTGGACTTTCCGCTGTCCCCGGGGCCGATCAGGCAGTTAAGCCCGGGCGACGGCCGCCATGTAAAGGACCTGATGCAGCGGAAGTTTGTGATTTCGACTTTGCGAATCCGCGTCACGTCTGGCCACCAGCAATGTTAACGTCGGCACTATGAAAGGAATGCTGCTGTATCGCAACGCGGAAGATGAATATCGATATCGATCGTAGGTCGAGAGTCGCCCACCATCGGCAAGGTGGATGAACGGCAGCTTTGCACGCTCTCCGCCCGACTCCTGCCATTCTCCTTTCGGCCAGGCCACGCCATAGACAGATTGGCCGCCTTCCAAATTGCCAGCTCGGAAGCGGACCGTCGCAAACCCACCCATCTGACACCTTGAAGTCAGCTAAGGTCAAATGACAGATTCCTCTCAAATATTCTACCCGAATTGCGCCGCCACCCATCGCGCCGCGCCCAATTCCTCAGCGAATGAGGTGATGGACCAAACCGTGAGAGATCTCGCGGCCTATCCCCCACCCAAACCCATGAAGAAGTGACCTCATCAATCCTGGCCCCTCACCTGCAAGGCAAACCACAAGCACAATCGCAATCAGCATTCCGAAAAGCGCCATTTTCAAGATCTTCCCCTTTGTGCAACAGCAACTTCCGCCATGCCGCTTTCGACGCCCGCCGTCGCCAGCATCTTGCGGATCACAGGAACCGAATAATCCCGTTTCGCCGTCACCCGCAGAAGCGGCAGGCCGATCTCCTCGAAGACAGAATTGACGAAGACATCGCGTTCACGACGCCCGGAAAGAAGATGGGTCCGGTCATCGACTTCGATGGCGGCGACAGGCTCAAATGTGAACCGGTCGACGATGACGAAGTCGACGCTCTTGCCAAAAACCTTTTTGAGGGCCGCCCACCGTCTTGCGTCGCTGAACTTCTCCTGAACTTCGACGAGATCAGCGAGTCTTACTTGCGCGAAGACGCGATAGCCTTCGCCGAGCGCGCCGTCGAGCGCCCGCAAAAAGCATTTCTCGTTGGCGGTCAAAAAGCGGCCTCGCTGGTAAGGCGCTCTGGACGTGATCAGAAATAGGTTTCCGCCCCGAAGAAGCAATAAAAGTACGAGGACCGCAATGATGAAGGCAAATGGCCAAAAACTCATGCCCGCCACGACTATTGGTGTGTGCGGCGGATGAAGTACATCGTGCGTCCAGACATTCGTCATCATATCGGCGTTCTTCTCCATTCCCCCGCCCTAATGCTCACGCCACGTCGCGAAGCGCAGCGCGCGCGACTTTGCTTTGCCACCAGATGAAGAATGGCGCGCCAATCACTTCGAGCGCGGTGAACCCGATAAAAGGAAGCAACGGCGGGCCAACGAGAACGAGCGACATAAGCCGCCCCAAGCCGCCGATGAAAATCATCAGCCACACGGCCCGAAACAACGCAGTCTCGCGTTCGATGCGCGGGACGACCCATAAAACCGCGAGACCCAGACCGAGCCAAACCCCGCCATAGAAGCGCAAATTGCTGTCGAGCGTCGCATCGCGCGGCAGATTGGCAGCGGCATAAAGCGGATCGTCGAGGCCCATCAAGCCAACGAGTCCAGTCAATGTCGGCACGAGGCCAAGGACGAGAGTCGCCCCCTGAAGCAAACGCTTGGTCATCGGTTGGTCCCTCCCACGCTCATCCCCTTTCCGAGCCCGCCATAACGCTCGCAATGCTCCATCGCCTTTGCCTGAAGATCAGGGGCGCATCCCTCCGTCGGCGGCCGCTGGTCTTTTGGCCTCAATGCCTCCCTTTGCCGCTTCCGAAGCAACCTCCGGTTTAACGAGTCGAGCCAGGCTCTCGATCGAGCTGATCAATTCCTCCGCCGGCGCCGAAGCGTGTTTGAACGCAGCGACTTCCCTCAAGGCTCCGTCCTTGCCGGCCAGAAGCTCGAGAGCGTTCGTCCGAGCGGATTGCGGCGAGACCCCGCTCGCCTTCTCGAACGCGACAAATGCCGAATATTGATTCGCGTTGATCGGGTCAGCTGGAACGCCTGTCGACCGCGCCGGCCCCCGGCTTTCGCCGACAGCCCTCTCCAGCATCGGCGCGAATGGCGTTTTCGTCACGCCGTCCCCAATGTCTTCCGATGCGAGCAGCGGGACCCTTCCAGCGGCATCTATCGCCGCCGCGACGCAGGCCTCCGCATTGCCGCCCGTCGCTGCGGCGCCGACGAACCCGTCCAGCATGGCCTGCAAAGTCTCCGACATTGGCTCGGGCACTCCGGGCGCCACCATGCCGCGCCCGATCGTATGGGCCAGAGCGTCTATCCTCTCGTATTCGACGGCGATTGTCTTTGGATCAGGTGCCGCCAGGGCAATCGGCGGGGTGAACCGTTTTGGCCCCGACGCGTCGATCACGGCATGAAAGAGCTTCGCGTAAATGCGGCGGCCGCCGGAGAGAATGATCGCCTCACCCTCGATCAGGCGCTGCAAATCGTTCCAATCCACCCGCGCCACCTGCCGCACATCGGCCTGCCGCGCCTCGGTATATTCGTTCCCGCCGCCGCCATGATAGCTGATCGCCTGGGTCACGAATGTTTGGCCTGCCGTCTTCTCGATCCATTCCCGCGTCCGGCTCGCCTCCTGCTGCCGCATCGCCACGGTCAGATTGGCGTTGCCGAGAAGGGTCTGCGTCTTCTCGCCAAGCCGGGCCCAGATCCCCGACACTTCCTGAAAGGCGAGCCAGAACATGATGTTCAGGCTGCGCCCCTGCGCCAGCATCCGGTCAAGGTCGCTCGTGGCGTAATAGGCGAGCTCGTCCAGAACGACATGAAACGGCGCCGCCGGCCCCAGCATGTCGGCCGGCGCGTGCAGCATCTGCGCCATCATCCCGCGCAATGAGGCCACCACGATCTTGCCGAGCCCGGCCAAGCTGTCTGAAGAGTTCTCCAGGGCCGGGAGCGACACGACCATGATTCGCCGATTGAGCACGACGTCGGTTATGTCGATGTCGCCCTGCCCCACTTTGAAAATATGCCCGAGCGAAACCGCCAGCTGCGTGAACATCGCGGTAAAATAGAACCGCGCGTAGCCATGCTGCTCAGAGGGTTTTTCTGACTTCTGCTTGTTGTAGTCGAGCGTCGTGTCATAGCCTGGGATTTCCCCAAGATAGGCCTGAAGCGGATAGGCCACGTCCGCAGGAATATCGACTTTGACGTCCGTGATCTTGCCGCTCGTCGAATCGCGCAATTCAAAAAGACCTTTGACCGCAAGCTTCCAGATGACGCGCAGTTCGAGAGCGTCTCGGATCTTTTCTATGTCGATCGGGATGCCCTCGTGATCCCGGATCCAAACCAGCACCGGCACGACCGCGCCGATCAGGGCGACCGCCCGGCTTCGGAACACGCCATTCGAATCATTGGAGGATTGCTCCCCCAATTGGCTCACCACCATCTCTCGGATCGCATCGGCGTTTCCCACTGCGAATGGATTGAACGTATGGCTATCCTTGGAGCCGCCAGCGACCAGAAGGTTCAGGTGCAGAACGTCATCGTCGCGGCCGAACCGGCGCGCGAGCGCGAGAACCTCGCCATAGAGCTTTTTGTCCGCCTTGCCGTCGACCAGGACAAAGCCGCTCCCATGGGTCAGCGCATTGGCGAGGAAGCTCAGGATCGCCGTCGTCTTGCCGGCGCCGGTCGTTCCTGGGATGGTCGCATGCTGGCGGCCGTCTTCGGACGAGATCCAAAGCTCCTTACCTTTCAGATCCCGGCCAAGATAAATCGTCCCCGCCGCCATGCGCGGCCGCCGTGTCTCCGGGCTTGGATGGTTCCAATCCTTCACCCCCGCGCTCTGCGGTAGGCGCAGGGGCAAGGAAACTCGTTGGGTGAGAACCAAACCCGCATAAGCAAATGAGAACAGAACGATCAGATCGACCGTCGCCGGCTCGAGAAACATCAGGATCGCGGCGCCGCCGAGGATCAGCCCGGAGGCCTCGCTCATCAGCCCTTCCCAAAGCTTCGTCGTGATCGGTCTTATGTCGCGCAGGCTTTGCGCGCCGGTGCGCTCGAACCTGTCTTGCGGGCCGATAATCTCACGAGGAACCATAGGGGCCTCCGGGGAAGAGGTTCAGCGCTCGACGGTCACTCGCCGAGGCCGAAGGCGGCGGGGCCTTGCACAGGGCCTCCAGCGCCCGGCGGCGGCGTCACCTGAGGCTTCTGCTCCAGCTCTCGGGCCAGCGCCGCTGGCATTTCCGATCCGGTTTGATTTGCCGAAGCCTCGGCCCCTCGACCCGACGTTTCGGGTTTGGCGGACGCGACCGACGGCGGCGTCGCCGCGCCGCTTCCGACCCGATACCCCACCGACCCTGCGAGCCAGACTCCGATCGCGACGCCCGCCGCCGCAAGCACCCCGCGTCCCCACGGCGTCTTGCGGGTCACGGATTCCTCGACAATCGCAGTTCCAGTAACTTGCCCGCGATCGCGCCGCGCCGTCGGCGGCGCAAACGAATCGCCGCCCTGCGCCAAGAGCGCCCGTCCATCGAGATGAACATGCACGTCGATATGGATATGCGGCGCCTCTATGATCGCTTTTGGAGCCTGAGCTCCCTCAAAGCCGTCCTCGCTCACGCTGAATTCTCCTTGCGTCCGAATTGCAAAGCAGAATGGGCTGGACATGCGCGAATGAAATACGAAGATCAGGATTTCCGCGCCGTCCATCTCACCCGCGCCCGCCTCGCCAGGCTTTCACCTTGGTCCATCTTCGGTTCTTCTTTCCTGAACAGTGCCGAGTTGAAAACCGGGACGGCCGTTTCGACCGGGCGTGACCTCGTTCCACTCTCAAAATAACTCGCCCTGAGTCGCTGGCTGTTGAAGGTCTCCGGGCGACTGCGCCAACTCCGCGGAGCGCGAGTTAATCACGCCATTCGCGCAGGCCCCCAGAGCAATAAATCTATCGTGGGGATCCGGTATCCGGTCTTGACCGCGAGGTCGGCGCAAAGTTCGTGAGGCGTGACGCCATGCGCGTCCGCCAGTCTTTGCAAATGCACGTCCGGCTTAGCGACGTCGGCGCCGAAGTTCTTCGCAAGATGGTATTTCGTGATCTCGCCGATCCAAGGCAGCGACGCGCACCACGCCAATTTATCCTCCGCCGCAAGAAATTCGGTCAGCAGCATCTCGCGGTCGCGCCAGATCCGATCCATCGCCGCGCTCTTGCCGACGTGACCAAAGACGGATCCAGCCGCGCGCCCTTGGCACAAGGCGTCTCGGACTTTCTCAAAGATTCTCCGTGCGACAGTGTTTTTCATGCCGCTGTTGCAGATCACGAAAATCGCTTCCAGAGCGAAGTCGTCCGCGTTTGTCGGAGGCTTGCTCGCTTCGGACCAGGCGACATCGTCTTGGAGAAAGCCCAAAGCTGCGAGGCGATTGCAGATCGTCTGGAACGTCGCGAGATCAAGCACGCTTATCGACCGTCCCTTTTGCTGCGGGCCTCCCCGTGGCGACATTGCGAACAGCCTTTAAGGCGCGATCAATTGATGGCTTCGACAGGGGTCGCCCGGTCATGCACTCAGCCGCCCAATGATCCCGCGCGCCAATTGCCTCGACCCGAGGATTTGGATGCGGCGTCGGATTTGGGCCTTCGGCGCGAAATCCGAGTGAATGCAATGCGTACCAGAGCCTGCGATCGACCAGCTTCAAAAACGCGAATTGCGCCGGCGCAAGCACACCGCCCGCACACCGGGCCTCGACCAATGCGCTCATCAGGCCCGGCGTCGTGAAAAAATGCCGCCCCATCGTTTCGAGGACAGTCGCCGTCATATCGCTATCGGAAAGCCAACGATCCCCGGCGGCGGCGACGCTTGCCGGGAAAACAAGCGCGCCGCGCGGTCCTTCCCCGATTTCGCGTTCTCCTTTCGGCAAGGCGTCCGAGAGATCGCCCAAGAAGGCCAGCGCTTCGTCCCGGCGGCCCGCGCCAAGAAGCGCGAACGCAGCCAGCAAGCAGCGGACATGAGGCTGAGCATATCCCGGACCACGCCATGCAGCGCCAAGCTGTGCAGCGAGCTCGCTCCGCGCAATTCTCTCCGCGAACGACCCATCCCTGGCTGTCGCCCATGCCTTGATCCATTCGCGCGCGGTCAGCGCGGGGTCTGCTGGTCGAGGCTCGTTCTCGCCGATATCGCTAAGCCGCAAACGGCGGCCGACGAACGCGGAGGTGTATCGAAACACCCGCGCCTGCTCGCGCATCAGGCCTTCGAGATCGAGATTGCGGCAATAGCGGGCCGCCGCCGCCCCACGGAAGCAGACCGCCGCCAGGATCAATACCGCCGCCATGGCCGGATAAAGAAAGAACCCGCCGATCTCGCGCAGCAGATGCACGAGCTGCATGGTCTTCACCTTTTCGGGATTGGCCGCCAGCATCTGCGCGTCCGCGATTTCAAACCGGCTTGTGAATTGGTGAATGAACCGCAATTGCCAATGGAGGCCCTGGATGACGACCCGGCTGATATCGCCATGTTGGAAATACCAGGCCAGCCAGCCGCCGACGCCGAGGCCGCCGACGACCACGATCAAGGATAGAATCGTCGCGTCGCCGCTCGAAGACGTCTGAGGCCGGTTTGGCGCGCGCATCACCGCGCCTCCCCGCCGGGCAAGGCGCTCGCTTTGGCCGACGCCTCTTTCTCGAGTCTCAGCGCCTGGCGAAGCACCTTGCGGAGATAATCCGTCTTATGGACTTCGGTATGGGAGTGATAAAGTCCGACGCCTTCCCAAAAATCTCCGTTGGCCTCGTCGAGCGCCTGGCGCAGGATCCAGGCGCCGGCTTCGACATTGGCGCAAAACTGGTCCCGCAGCGCCAGATAGGTTTGCGCCGTCGAGGCGCGCCAATGCGCGGCGAGCTTCGGCAGCCAGGTTTCATTGACCTGCATCGGCCCAATATCGACCGTCTCATTCTTGTTCCCGCTGACCTCGCCGAGCTTGCCGTTCTCGACCTCGAGCAGGATTAAAATGACCGCTGGCGGCAGGTCATGCGCCTCGGCCGCGGCGAAGATGCAGGCCTCGATCGACGCCTCCGTCCCGAGATCGCCGGCGGCGCGCGCCGGAGCTGCGCCGATCGCCGCCGCGGCTAGAAGCGCGAGCCCGAACCGCCGCATCACGCCCGCCCTTGCAGGTCGAGGGCCTTCGCCTTCTCCCGAGCCTCGGCGCGCTCGAGAGCATCCTCCCAAACATAGGCAAGCTCATTGACGACGATGCCGTCCGGCCGCAGCGCTTGCGCCGCAGCCTCCATCAACGCAAGCAGCACGTCGGTAATGCGCGCCGCGCCGATTTTCGTGACGCGATAATCGAACAGCGCTTCAGGATCGCGCGCGATCTCGAGCCCAAAGCCGTCTCCGACCGCTTCGCGCCAGACCGCTTCCGCCGCGACGAGAAACACAGGCAACAGCCCGTCCGCAGCCGCCGCGCTGTCCGCTGGCGTCACAAACACCGCGCCTCGCGCGTGATCCTCGAACAGGATGGGCTGACCCACTCCCCTCAGCAAAATTTCCATGGCGCGCCCAACTTTCGCGACTTCGATGCCCTCGCTCATGCGAGCCTCCTTCGTTTCCAGGTGGGCACAGCCGGCCTGACCGGCCCCACGAGCCAACGACGGATCAACCGCAACATCGACGGAACCGTCAGCCCGAACCAACTCGTGACCAGAAAAAATGCGACCCCGCCGAGCGCAATGTAGAAGGTCGCCCAGCTCCAATAGACAACAAAAGTAAGCGCCGGGAAGCAGGCCCTCGCGTCGAGAATCAATATCTTCACCGGCATCGCCGTATTCCGCCACATGTTGCTCTATCCCCTAATTGGCGCTCCACCGATAGGCCTCGCATGCGCGAACCGCCTCCTTCAAAAGAGCCTCATCCGATCTCCCGGAGCTCGTAGGCCGCCGTCTCCTTCGTGATCCGTCCCGCCCTTAGGGCGTTCTCGATCGCGACCTTGTAGGACTGCCCCTGTTCTTCGACGGCTTTCCGCGTCAGGCTCGGCCATTGGCTTGGGTCGGTCTCCAAAAATTGCGTCCGGAGGCTTCTGTCGAAAGCGAGATATTCCCTCAACGGGACGCGCTTGCCGTCCGACGAGCTGGTCAAGCGCTGATTGATGACAAGCCGCAAGGACTGCGCGACCGCGCTGATCAGATTGTCCCGCTCGTCCGGCGGACAGAGACTCGCGATGCGTTGCATCGTCAGCGGCACGTCATTGGCGTGGATCGTCGTGGTCAACGCATGGCCCGAAATCGCCGCCTGAATGGCCGCCGCCATGGTCACGCTGTCGCGACATTCGCCGACGATAATGTCGGTCGGCTCGCGCCGCATGCAGCCGCGAATAAACGCCTCGAACGACGGCAGGTCGCGCGGGATCTCGGTTTGGTTGATCGTTGACGCCCCGCTCCTCACCCGATCGAGCAGGAATTCGATCGGGGCGGCGCCCTCGACAATATTGTAACTCCAATTCGATTGAAGCTTGGCGACGGTCATCCCAGCGATCAGGGTCGATTTGCCCGAGCCCGTCGCGCCGGAGACGATGACCATGCCTTCGCGCGGCCGGAAGGCGTCCAAGATCCCCACCTCGACGAGCTGGGCCTCGAGTGACGGCGGCATGCCGGGGATCGGCCGAAGCACAATATTCGCGCCCTCGCGCCGGCTGGTGCGCGTCGGCGTGGCGTTCAACCGAAACCGCAAACGCTCGGTCCGTCTCACCGCGATCTCGTAGGTGACGTCAAAGTCGCCGCCGCCCTGCAGCCGCGCCATCCCATCCGCGCCATAGAGATGGTTGACGATCAGCGCGATCTCAGCCTCGTCCAGCGAGTCACGCGTCGCGACGTAATTGCGGCCGTGAACCCTGATCCATACCGGATGCGCGGTTTGAAACGCTATGCGCGACGCGCCGATCCGATAGGCCCAGGACAGAAGCGAGTCCAAACCTGGCGCATATTTGCGCGGCTCGGCTACCCACCGCTCGCCCTCGCCGTCCCAGGCATCGCCGCCCAACGAAGCGGGACCTGCGCCGCCCTCAACACACTCAAGCATCACGGTTCCCTTTCAGAGCGCTTGTGTAGTGGACGCGCTCCGCCATCCGCCGCGCCTACGCGGCCTCATCGCCACGACTCGCGCTAAATCGGTCAGTTCCGCTCGAGGCCGGGCTGGATACATGTTCGAGCGATTGCCGCATGTCGTGAATCGGCCGGAGCACGATCTTTGC
Source organism: Methylocapsa polymorpha (assembly GCF_045689225.1). GTDB lineage: Bacteria > Pseudomonadota > Alphaproteobacteria > Rhizobiales > Beijerinckiaceae > Methylocapsa > Methylocapsa polymorpha. Next base: position 50,018 of record NZ_CP136863.1, read on the forward strand.
CCTCGCGCTCCGGTCCACGCAGATCGAGGTCGCATTAGCCCAAAAAACGATACGCCGCGTCGCGCCCACGCCGATCTCATAGATCACGTCGAAATCGCCGCCGCCTTGCAGCCAGGCGGCTCCGTCGCCGCCATAGAGATGGTTGACGATCCGCCCGATCTCGGCTTCGCTCAGCGACTTCCGCGTCGCCCTGGAATTGCGGCCGTGAACCCTGATCCTGACCGGATGCGCGGATTGAAATGCAATGCGCGACGCGCCGATCTGAGTGGCCCACCACAAAAGCGCATCCAGCCCAGGCGCGCGCTTGCCCGGCTCGGCGACCCAATTCTCTCCTTCGCCTTCCCAGATAACGCTCTGACTTGAACCTGGGGCGCCGCAATTGCCGTCTCTAGGGTCGCTCATTGGTCTCGGCTTTCTCAGATCTGTGCGCTCACTTCGGACAATCCCGCGCGCCCTTCGGCCATGAACGGCGATCGGCCTGAAGGCCGCGTTGCTCGGTAATCCGGACGATCCGGTCGCCAGCGCGCAATTCGCCGCCGCCGCCATTCACGACGCTGTTTTGAAACACGACCTTGGGATGCTCCACGAGCCCTGCACGCAACAGCACGCGATAGCGCGCCATTCCGACGATCTCCCGCTGCAGGCGGCCAAGATCCGAAAGGAAGATCTCGACCGCCTGCTTTTCGCCCTGCGCCCATCCCTCGGCGACGAACTTGTCCCAATAGGCCGCCTCCTGTTCCGTCCGCGGCAGGACCGCGTCGCTCGGACGTTGCGGCCAACCCCAATTGCGCACGAGATAGGCGCGCCAGTTCGGCGGCGCCGAGGCGAGCTGAGCCTCGCGGGTGATCTGGTAGATGCAGGCCGTCTCTCGCGCGACCTGGGCGTTCTCGCCCAGTGCGAAAGCCATCTGCGCCTCCGTGACGATCGGCGGGCGCATCAAGGTCTGACCGTGGCCGAGCGGCAGAACCAGCGAGCGAAAATCATAGGCGTCGTCGAGCAAAGCCTCGTAGCGGCGAAGCATTTCATTGATCCCGAAGGATCGCGCCGAAAGCCCGCCCTGCGCGCCGAAGGTAAGCCCCGCCTGATGCAGGATCTCCGCTCGCCCTGGCTCGAGGCCGAGATCGGTCCCGACGCCGCCGGCCCGCACCGCCTGCAAGGTCTCGATCGACGGCGGCCTCTCGCCGCCAATCACGCCTGGAACCTGCGCCGCCCCGGTGATCGGCTTGTTCAACGGGTTCCCGAGCGCATAGGCCGCTTCATCCACCGCCTGAGGCGAAGGCGCGGGAGGCACGGGAAAAATCGCCACCCCGTCGCCGGCGAAGGAGACCGATCCAAAGAGCAGAGTGAGTGCGGACGCGCCCGCCAGCGCCTTGGCCCTTGCGCTAAACATGATGGATCACCTGGACGCGCTGATGTTGGGGATCGACCTCGACGGTCGCCTGGGCGCCGGCCGCCTCTCCGATCGCCTCCAAAATTTCGTAGACCCGCTGAGGCCCCGTATGGATCGAGATCGGCACGGGAGGCGCCCCAAGCGCCGCATTGCTCGATGACGCATAGCCGATCGTTTTGGCGAGCTTTTCGACCGCGCCGTCGAGCGGGCCGTTCCATTCGAAGGCGATCACCCGGTCGAGTTCGCCCGGCACGACCGGCGGCGCAGCGCGCGGGGACGAGCCAGGCTTCAATTGGCCGATCTCCCGCATTTCGGCATCCACCCGATGGATGCTCTCGCGCATCGCGATCTCAGGGTTCGGCATGCCCGGAACGTCGACCGTCGTGGCGACGGGATATGTCGCGCAGCCCGCCAGTGGCGTCAGCATCAGCAGACTGCATGAAATCAGGGAAATATTTGCTTGCATGGCGATGATCCGATCTTCCTTCACATCACGCTATGCGCGACGCGCGCGAACGCGAACGCAGATTGGCGAAAACCGGCGAATGCCGCCGCCATTTCATTCGGACGCCATAATCCCACGCAACGGCGATCTCTTCCCGGCGCAGTCTGGCGCAGTCGTCCCCCGTCCCTGGCGATTCGCCAGGCGCCGCATCGGCGCCGCCGACAATCGCCGCGCCGAATGGAACGACGACATTCGGACCAAGTTGAACGCGCAGACTCGCCATGACCGTTTCTCCTGTTTTCGCTTCATCAGGAGGATCATTCAGGGCGCTTGCGCGAATGAACTCACCTATTGCGCGGCGATCGGCGCGCGGTCGAAATCGTCGACGCCTTCATAAGGCCGCAGCTTCAAGCCGACGCCGCGACCGTCGACCAATTCGTCCGCGAGCTCGTCGATCACCCCGGCCTGCGCCCGCGCGTCGATCTCGCCGCTGCGCAATCTTTCCGATTTGCGCCGCTCGATCTCTTTCAAGGCGGAGCCGCTCGGAAATATCTTCGACAGGCGGCGAAGCGCCTCGGAGAAACCGATCCTGTCGTAAAGCCGGTTGCGCAGGGCGGTGTCGCCCGGCGTCGTCGAGAGCGCCCAAAGCTCGATCGGCCCGAGCGTGTTCACGAGCTTCTGTTCATATTTGGCGTTGTCGACGTCAAGGATCGCCAGGAAGGGCGCGCCGGCGGGCCCAGGCCCGTGCAACCCGAAGCGCACGACCGCAGCGCTCGCCTCCGACAGGTTAAAGCGGGTGATGATCTCGTCGGCTTCCTTCTCGTCGCCGGCGCGCAGGACGAAGCGGCCCGTCGATTGGCTCACGATGCCGTCACCCATGTCGCGCAAGCGCTGGCTCGAAAAGCCAAGCTGGATATTGTGCTTTCGCCCCTCGCGCACGTCGAGCTGGGCTTGCGCGCGGACCTGCGGGCTCCCTTCGGTGCGGTGCCATTCGTCATAGTCGAGACGCTTGACGGTCTCATAGGTCTCCTGGAACCTGGCGCGATGATAGTCCCGCACATGCTCCGGGACGTAAGGCAGATAATCCGGCTTCAGGAAGAAATTGCGGGCGAGAATATGCCGCCCCAGGAGATACATCATCTCGGTCTGCCGATTGGCGGAGGCTGACCCCGTCGGCGCGACCTCGGCCAGATCGAGCACGATGATCCGCGCCGAGCCGAAATCGAGCTTCGTCGGCGCGTTCAAGGTCGGAAACTTCCGGATCACGCTGAAAATATAGCGGGCGAACAGTTCCGACGCCTGCTCGGCCGTCAACGCGATCTTGAGATTGCCGAACATGTCCTTGACTTGCTCGGACCGGCTCGCATTGATCAAATCCTCCAGCTTCGGAACCGCATGGCGCTGCGCGATCTCGGCGAGCCTGTATTCGCCGACCCGGCACAGCGCGGTGACGACGTCGCGCCAATGCGGATCGTCTTCATTCAATGCGATTCCATATTTGACGATCGCCGCATCGACCGCCGGCTCGACATTGCGGCGATAGCGCTTGGGCGAGGCCCCCGGAACGTCGGTGCAAAGCCGATAGGCCTCGTCGATCACGATGCCGATCATCTGCGTCATGCCCTCATAGGGCGTGCTCGTGTCCTCAGGCAGGGTGATCAGCGCGAGGAAGTTCTGCAAAAACGCGCGTTCGAGCGGCAAAGGATATTCGCAGCCGACCTGCAGATCGAAAATATTGAACTCATAGCCCAGCGCGAACTGCATGGTCGTATAGATCGCCTCATGCCGCCGCGCGGGACCAAGAGCCTCCTGCATGAGGCGGACGAACCCTTCCGCCGAGGAGCCGATATCCACCTTGCCGATCAGCGGCAGCTTCGCGCCTTGCGCGCCGAGGACGGCGGTGCTGAGACAAAGCCCGAGGTTGATCGTGTTCGCCAAGACCGATTTTCCAGAACCCGGCGGCGCGACGAAAATATCGAGCACCATCGGCCGCTTCGATCCGCCTGACGGATCATAGGGCCACAGAGCCCCATGCGGCAGACGGAACAAGACGCTGCCATGCTCCCAGGGCGAGGCCGTCCGACTCCAGGGCATCATCGCCAGGGCGTCGCCGAGCAAAGCCAGCGACGGGTTACCCGTCGAGGCCAGGGACAGGCCAGGCACGCTGCTCATGGCGCCCTCGAGCGGATCGCCCGACACCGAGGTCGCCTTGCAATTGCCCCAGCCTTCGAGCCGCTGCGACAGGGTCGACGCGCGCCGGCGCAATTTGCGCGTTTCTCCCGCCGGCGCCCAGGTCGCGAAGCTCGCCCGCATCTTGACGCTGATATGATTGTCCTGCTCGCGCGCCGTCCGGAGCCCCGCGAAGGCGCGCTGCAGATCCCGATTGGCCGGGAACATCGCCAAGAAGGACGCGCCAATCTCCTTGAACATCATGCCGGCGCGCCCGCCGCCCTCGATGATGACGGCCCCGCGCCAGGGAATGCGATCCTGCCCAAGCCAGCCGGAAAGCTCGATGAAGGGTCGCGGATCCTCCGGCCCGATCGCCATATCGACGCCGGCGTAATCGTTCTCGCCGATCTCGACCCGCAGCCCGCCATGGGTGATGGCGTCCGCATGAAAGATCTGGCTGCGCAGCGAGGGCCACAGCAGGCCTTCCTTGCTCGGGTTCGCTTCCTCCTCCTCGGGCAGCCGGGGCATGACGCGATCGCCTGGAAGGATCGCCCGCCAGGCTGAGCCTGCCGTCTCCCGGTAGATCGCCTCGCGGACCACGGTGAGAGAGTCGCGCGCGGTCAATTCGACGGCCCCGACCTCGAGCCCTTTCAAGGTCGAAACCACCCGAGAGACGAACCCCGAGTGATGCGCCGCCATGACCTCGCTGCGCAGGAAGAACTTTTGCGCGTCGCCGATCCGCGGACAGGCTTTCGCCGCCGCCTCCTGCTCCTCCTTGGCCTGCTTCACCTCTTCCTTGGTCAGCACGGCGCGCCGCGTCCAGAGAATGAAATAGGCCGCCTCCCAGCGCATCATCCCCGGCCAGAGCCGCATGCGCTCGTCCAGAATATCGTCGAGGTCGATCTTCATCTCGTGCGCCACCTGCCGGCAGGCGCCCATATTGACCCGCTCGATCTCCACTTCCGCGAGATCCGGGTCCGACAAATACCAGCCGACGATCGCATGGCCCTTGGCCTCGAGCGCGCCGGACAGATCGAGCCGCATCGCCGCGGCGACCCGATCGACGTCGGCGCGCATCGCCATCCGCCGCATCCCGTCGAGCCGCACAAAGCTCAAATAATCCCCTTGCCGCGTGATCAAGGCGTCGCCATGCGACGTCTCGATGTCGCAGAACCCTGGGAGCGGCTGTTTCAGCGACAATGAAAGGCCCGCCAACCCGCGCGCGATGCTCTTCAGCATGGTCATTCCTCCGTGCAGAGTTCTGGAAGACATAGGCTCGCCGCCGCTTCGATGAAAGCCGGGCGCCGGGACGGACCCAGCCAACGCGCGGCCGCCCAATCGAACGGCTTCGGCCGCTTGAGTTTGCGCTGGGAGGGCGGGATGAAGCCGGGCACGCAACGTTCGGCGAGCACGACGTCCGAAGAACGCGTCAGCGCATCCCTGCGTCCCGGCGGGATCAGAAAGGTCGGCAAAACTGCCCCCGGCCGCAAAGGCGCCGGCCAGCGGCCCTCGTCATCTCGCATCCACACGAACCAAGCATACCAGGTCGCGGTCGCGCAGCGCGGGTCCCACCCGCCTTCGCAAATCGGAACCCTTTCGATGAAGGGCGCGATCAGCGACGGCGGCCGCGGCACGTAGACGTCTCGATAGCGGTTTTGGCCCTCCAGCCATTGCATGCGCTGAAACAGCGCGACGCCATGGCGCGCCCGCTGCAAGGCGCGATCGAGAAACAAAGAGGACGAGCCGAACGGCGGATTGGTCATGATCCAATCGCTCGCCGGTCCCCGCCAGTCCTCGACCAGAAAATCGGCGATTTCGATCCTCGGCGGGAGCGCCGGGCGGGCGACCGGATAGCGATAGATGTCGCTCGCAAATACATTTTCGCAATATTCGGCGATCACATCGCTCATATGGCCGAGACCCGCCGCCGGTTCGGAGATCACGAGCCGGGGACCAAGCCGTCTGCCGGCGACGATCGGAGCCACATGTTCGAAAAAGCTTCGCGTCGCCCAAGGCGGCGCCGGGAACAGTTCATATTTTTGCCAAGGCGCCCCGTCGGACAACCGCTTGCGTTTCATCGCGCGGACCGCGGTGTGGCCCCTACCCTCTACGTCAGCTGCTCCGTCCAGGACATCCAGCATGTCAATGTCCGCTCACGACTTCCCAGCCTGCGCTGGTCAGCTTCACAATGACCTTCCAATTCTGCTTCCCGGCGCCGGCCAGAATTTGCGCCTCTCTCGGGAAGGCCGAGGCAATGCTCGGCGCTTTCGCCCAATCCGCCAGGTCATTGATCTTGTAGCTGTAGGTCACGCGGACTTGCTGATCCGCGCCCGGCTTCGTCGGGCCCTCCCATTTCACCACCTTGTCCAGGGCTTCCTTGCCGTAGCAAAAATCGCCGCCCTTGATCTCGCCCGCATTGGCGAACAGGCCTGACCTCGAAAGCTCCCGATAGAAGGTCTTTCCCTTGTCGGACAATTGATAGCGCTTGACCGCGGTCCGAAAGCCGGTCGGCTTGCCAAATATGTTCTTCTCATCCACAGCGGCGGGCTCCGAAGACACGAGCCCTGCGGCCTCCAACGCCTCCAATTGCCCTGAGGCGAGCAAGCTCCCCGGCGCGACGTCGATTGGCCATTGCCTGATGTTGAACCCGAGGCAGAGGTCGCCGGTCTCAGTGAGAAAACTGGAGATCGCGGCGCCGAAATTGGCTTCGCTCGCGTCTTCCTTGCTCCCGCAGCCGGCAAGCGCCAAGACGCAGCAACCAAACATCAAAACTCCCGCCCGTAAGCTCATCGCCGCTTCCCATGTTTGACGCCGTCGCCGGCGGTCTCGCCCGGCTCGGTTTGGCGCGCCTCGTTCAACTGCTTGATCAAATCTGGATAGATATCTTCGCCGTTTCGATAAAAGCGGCCGAGCGGCAAGAGGCGCACGCCAGCCAACAATTTGTCTCGTCGCCCATAGTCCTCGGCCGAAAGCCGCAACAAGGCTTCCCCCAGGACTGCCGGAGACGTTGACCCCAATCGCTCCACGGCCGCGGCGGCGCGCGCGCGAAAGGCGCCATATGCGGAAGCGGCCGCCAGGACCGAGCGATGGTCCGACTTTGGTCCCCGGCTCAAGTGGGGCGCCTCCCCATGCGCGGCCAGCGTCTGATGCACGCCGCGCATGCAGGCGTTGAGCGCGCCTTGCGTCATCTCGGGCAGCCAGATCAGAAGCGCCTCTTCCTCGATCGTCAGGCGCTCGAGATGTTGGGCGAGATGACAAAGCACGCAGGCGACGGCAATATTTGTTGGTCTTTCGTCGCCGTGATCGCCGTTTAAATGAAAGCGCTCCCGCCAGTTCTCGGCTTCGAGGCCGCAAAACTGGCAGGAGCCGGAACTGCCGCTATCCAAAGACTTATGCGTCTCGGAGCCGAGGCAATAACTCGACGCATGCGTTGAGAGGATAAGCGGCAGAAGAGGCATGACCCACCGCTTACTGGAAGGTCACCGCCGCCGCGGTGCTGGTGATCGTCGCCGCGCCGCCGGAGGTTGTCTGCGCAGCCTTGTTGATCCAGGCGCCGCCGGCGACGAAAAGGCCGGTCAGCACGAGCCCCGCCGCGCCCGCCGCCACATTGCCGCTTTCGCGGTTCTCGGGCTGACGGGACTTCCAGAGATACCAGACGCCGGCGATGAAGCAGATCAACGCGGCGGCGTACATGGCGGTGCTGCCAGCGAAGCCCGACGCAGTCGAAAATTCGGTCGCCATGCTTTGCACCTGGCCGCCGATCGTGTTGCCGGCCGCCTGAGCGAAAGCCTGACCCCCGACAAGCGCCGAACCGACCGCCCCGCCCAAGAGCGCTTGAAGGCGCGCTTTCGCAGCGAAGGGACGTTTCGTGAAACCGAAAGTCCGCGCGATCGTTTGAACGCCGCCGACTGCAACATTGAACGCCACGACAAAAAGAGCCTCGAGGCCCCTCTTCGCGGATTTGAAAACGTTGAACGTAGATTTGAAATGTTTCTTCACGTGTTGCTCCTAACGAATGTGAGGGACACCCCTCGCAAAGGAGCTTCGCCGCGCCCTGCGCGAATGAAAAACGCCCGTCAAGAAAAAAAATGAGGACGCCAAAACGCCTAGTGAAAGAGCGAAAGCTGAAACGGCATGCGCTCTATTCGCTCAGCGAATCGCCGCGCCTCCCGCCAGTCATTCGCATTTCGGCCCTGCTTTCTCGCAGCGTAACTCCACGCCATCGAATCGGCCGAGTCCAACCACTCGCGAATCAGGCCAGAACTGAAGGCCGCGACCTTGACGCCGAATCCGTGAAGCCGGAGATCCGGCCGGACGCCCTTTATCGCCCGCAGCACGGCCTCGATCGCCGTAGGATCGCCATTGCGCTTGCAGACCGAACCGACGCCGACCCACATGCCGGACTTCAATCGATCGCCATATTGCCTGATATGATCGACATATTCTTCGGGCCGGTAACCCTGAAGAACCGGCATGACGTAAACGTCGTCGATCAGCGGCAGAAGAGCGTCATAGCGCTCGATCGTCAGTCTTTGATGATCGGCGACGATCAACCCAGTCACGCGCAACATCGACGGCTCGCACATATAGTCTTGCCCGACCGCCGCCAGTAGACGGCCGCAGACCTTCCAGCGATTGATCTGGGCTGCGTATTCTTCGACGCCATGAGGATAGCCCCCATGCGTCAGAATCGTGCTGAATGCGCCCGAATCCATGATCCAGTCGCCGCCAGCGAACGCGCTCTTGCGCGATCGGAGGCGGTTGACCGAGATGCAGGCCGCGTCAAAGCAGCGCGCGTCGGAGACTTGATGAAGGCCGACGAAGAAGCGCACTCCTCACGCCTGGAACATTGTCACGAGCCATTGCGTGATCGTCGCGATGTTGATCAGCATCACTCCGAACACGAATTGAACGCCGCAGCTCGTTGCGGACCGGTTGCTCCGGCCGTTGACGACCGAGCGCCAGGCGAGGAACGCAAAAAAACATGCCATAGCGCCGAAGCTCTGAAAGAAGCCGAGAAACAGCTGCACGACATTGACCACTGTCTCCCCAGGTCCTGCGCCGAGGACTCCGCCGATCGTCGGCGGCGTATAGCTCGTCAGGGCCGTGACCGAGACTTGCAGATTCGTTCCGGCGGTCGCATTGGCCATGGTCAAAGTCCGGTCGAAGGTCGAGAAGACGCCGGAGAGAACCAAGGAGACAAAGGGGATCCACGGCTTGCCGCGAAACGGGTTTTCTGGATGCGACTGCATCCAGAACCCCCAGCCCGCGAAGAGAAAGCACACCAGCGCCGCCGCATAGCAGAATGTCGGCAGCAGGATCGCGATCGCATTGCCGATCTGCCCGGCGAAATTTACCAGCCCTTGCATGGCCGTGCCCCTTATTGAATGGCGCCCTGTTCAGTCTGAATGACCCAGGCGGTTCCACGCTGAGCAATGCTTTTGACCCGGCCATAACCCGGCACGCTTTGGCCGACCGCCACCTGCAATTGCGCCCCTTCATCCCCGCTGCGGTCGATCTCGGCCAGCATGGCGAGACCCGGAGACGCCGCCTGGACGCGATAGCGACGCGGCGCTTCGATCGGAGCGGCTGGAGCCTCCGCGATCGCCGCGCCCTTCGGCGAACCAGTTCCCGGTTTCGGCGCGACTGCCGAAGGGCTCGCGGGGAGAGTAAGCGCCGCGGGCGTGGGTTCAGCCGACGCCGCCGGCTGCGCCTTCGCGCTGTCGAGCGCGCGACGCGCTTCGGTCAGCGACAACCGACGCCTGAAATCCGCCAGTTCGCCGTCCACCGCGCCGGTCAGTTTTTGCTGGTCGCTTCGCAGCGCGGCGATCTCAGCCTTCGCGTCGCGCAGCATCGCCCCGAGCTCCGTGACCATCGCGAGCACCTCGGTCTCCTGCGCCGGCGTGATATGCGCGGACTTGGCCGCCTCGCCACTCCCGGGCCCTTCTATCGGCGCCGCAGCCTGGCCTGGGACAGGCGCCAGCTTGGCGAGATCGCTTGGGCGCACCGACGTCACCCGGACTTCGGCGGCCGCATCGCCGCTCTTCTTTTCCCGCGGAGGCGTCCTTGGCGCTCTCGTCTCGGCGCGATCGGTCCGGGCTTCCAGCGCGCGGCCCTCGACGCTTTCGCTTGATTTTCGCGGCTCAGTTTCAGTCTTCTCGGCTTCCGCCCCTCCAAGCATGGGGCCAGCGCTCAGCTTTCCGGCAACAGGACTCGCAGCGTCTGCTTTTGCGCCGCTTGGCGCGCTTGGCGCGTCCGCCCCAACCTCCGCGACGACCGGAGTGGGAACAAGCTCCGCCGCGGCGAGCGGGTTCTGTCCGGCTTCAGGCTTTGCCGCACCTCCCGCGGATGCCCCGGCGCCATCCTTGAACGACAGGACTTCGGTCAGGAGACGATCCTTGTTGATGATGACAGGCGCCTCGCGGACCGGATCGGCTGCGGGCGCGCGGGGAGGAACCGCCGCGATTTTTGCGGACGGCGCAATCAGCACGTCAACCGGCGGCGCCCCGACCTCGGCCACGCGCAGCGGCTTTGGCGTGGCCTTGGGGATTACGAAAGAGCCGACCACGAACGCCAGGATGCCGACCGTCGCCAGCCCACCCCCGATCAATGCCGGCGGGCGCCAGCCGACGCGCGCGGTCGGTGCGACGAGCTCCTGTTCGCGCTCGTCGCTGGAGGAAAGCAAAATCTCTCCGGGCAGGCCGATCGGCGCCGCCCCGCTTGCGCCTGCGACTTCCGGCTCCTCTGTTCCGCTCAGCGCCAGGATGGGCTCTTCGCGATCAGCCGGGGACTCGTCGGGTTTGGCGGCAACAGTTTTCGCGCCCCGCAAAAACCCTCGGCCACGCGCAAACCCCTCGGCGAAGCGTTTGCTGAAGCTCGCGGATGAGGATTGCAGGGATTCGACGGAGCGCGCGTCCTCTTCATCTCGCGCCGCCGCAAACAAAGCCGGCGGCGCTTCCCCCGGCAAAGCGATCAGCGCAGGGCTCGCCTCATTTGAGGCCGCCGCACTTGAGGCTGCCCCGTTCGTCGCGCCGACAGGCCCCGCGCCTTTATCATCTTCGCCCTCAAACCGGCCGACGTCCTTCTCGTCCAAATTCCCGATGTGCTTGTTCATGATGCGCTCCTCTGGTCGCTATGCGCGAGGATCGCCTCAAGACGCGCGAATCAATCGATCGAATTTGAATTCGATTCGAAACCTCCCGAACGTCGAGCCAAAGGCCGCGTGGGCAATTGCGCAGTCTCGCGGGTTGGTCGAACCACGATCAGATCCAAGCTCCGCATCGATTTCATCAACGCCTGCGCGCCCATCCGTGTCCCCTCCCTCTCGTCCCGATCGGCGCAAATGTGTGTTTAGGCGCCGATGAGTTTTAGGACCGCGCCCTATTTGTAGACAGCGGAGGTCGCTCCTACGTGCGCCGGCAAGACCACATTCGATAGGAACATGACGCCGACGCTGACATTCGCCGCGAGGTTGACGGTCGGCCCCTTCGGGGTTTCCTGCTGCAGCGTCTGTCCAACCTGCTGACCCGCCGCACCCGCCGCTACGCCCAGCTGTTGCTTGAAGTTCAACTGCCCAAATTGAGTGACCGACCCGCCAAACGGCGAGACCTGCGTCGTCGCGTTCGACAAGGCGATCGCCTGCCCGAGACCGGATACGAAGGCCGCCGCCGCCGGCAAGGCGAACCGCTCGAGATAATGCTCGTCAACGCTCGAGGCGACCGCCGTCTCCATCGTGTCCGGCGCTACGACAAGGCCCCGGACATCGAGCGACTGACCGCGATGCTCAATAGTCGAAACCCGAACGATTAGCCGATCATTGCCGTTCTTTGAAAAGCTCCCAATCATCCGATCGCCCGCCAAGGGACCGGTATCCGCCTCGAGCACGATCGGTCCCCCCGTGTCTGAGCTCACGGCCAGGACGGTATGGGCGTAAATGCCGCGACCCGCCGGCACAAGGACTGTTTCGATCCTCGCGACGGGGCTCGGCGCGCCGGCCGCCGGCGCACGGCTGGAGCCGGGGGAGTTCTGTTCGTTCCGCGTGCGGGGAAGAGCGTTCGTGCTATAGTCGCCCTCCACATCGGCCGCAGGCGTGATCACGATGTCGGTCCGCGGGGGATGGCCGTCCCAGCCCCGATACAAGTCGTTGAGCGCGTTCTGCATCGCGGGATCGATTTCACCCGAACCGGTCGCATTCACGTGCTCGATGCGCGCCCCCATGTGAGGACTTTCCGGCGGCACGTAAGCTGGCGGCGGCGCGAGAACCGGTCCGACGCTGGCCTCATTGACGGCTTCAGGCTCGTTCCGCGCAAGGGCAGGCGTAAGGGGAGCCCCAAGCTCTCCGGACGTAACGCCGACTTCCGTGACGACGACCGGCTCCTGAAGAGGCACGCTCGCCGGCATGGGCGGGGTGTAGGACTGGCCCGACTTCGCCGCCTGCTCCGCCTTCTCCCCGCCATGGCGCCGCAACAGCGCGTCCTGCGCAGGATCCCCATGGAGGCCGCCGGGCAATGGATTGATCGGCGGCATTTTCGCCGTGATCGATTCGATCTTTGGCTGATAATTGATCATCCCGGCGCCAATCACGGCGGCGACCATGAGCCCGCCGACGCCGACGATCACGACGAGCCGGCGCGGGCCGCCGCGCCCCACCTGGTTAAAAATCCCGGTCCGCAGCGCAGACAAAAACGGCGCCCTTGCGAAAATATCGGACATCTCAATTCTCCGTAAGCGAAGCAGACACCGTCCGGCCATGCGCGGACAGAAGCACGACGGGTGTCGAGGGAACCGCATAGACGGTCAAGCCGCCCTCGCCGTTCTCGGACGCCACCCATTCCGGCGAAACCAGCGTCAGCCGCGTGCGCAGATAGACGCGATCACCCATCTTCCAGGCGCGCAATTCATCGGGAGATACGCCGCTCACCGAAAGCGGGGTCGCATCCGCCGGCGGCGCGCCGTCGAGCATCGCGGTCAGGAAAGGCGCGGCTGTATCAGGGGCAAGCGCCTGGACGACGCCGGGCTTGGCGTGCGGCCCGCGATCCGCCACCTGAACGCTCAGGTCCGCGTCATAGCGCCCGCCGCCGCCGACCAAAAGAAAGCTGATCGGCTTTGGCGCGCCCTGCAGCGTCACCAACAAGCCGCCGCGCGGCTGCAGCGACATTGGCGTGATCTCGAGGACATTGCTGCCCTTGACCGGCGTGCAGACGTAGAAGCCGACCGCGGCGACCGCCGGACCGCCCGCGCTAGGATTGGAGCTGCAATTGGCGCCGCCCGCGACCCCCGCCGGGTTCGAATTCGTGTCCCACTCGATCGGCCAGGGCTCGCCCGTCAGATCAAAGAACGAAACCGCGGTCGGATAGCCTTTCACGAGCTGGATGATATTCGTCGTCTGCCCAGGCGTGAAAGAGACGTTGACCCGCCGGCTGTTCGGCGCCGCGAATTGCGTCGTCACCTCCTCCTGCGCCCGTCGGTTGTCCCCGAGCCGCTTGCCAAGCGCCTTGATCATGTCCGGGGTCAGCGGTATCGCGCTTACCTGTGTCGGGGCCGCTCCGTCCCGTCCCCCCTCGCCATACCCAGCCTGCTGCGCCAGGCACGCATAAGGCCCGGCCAAAATCATGGCCAGGCCGATTGCCGTCGCTTCTCGACGCATAATTCAATTCCTTTGTTATTGCGCAACCGCGACGAGCTGCTCGATCGCCAACCCATCCGGATGATCCTCGACATTTGTGCGCACGACAAGCGCGGACACCATCAGCTTTTGCGTGTTTTGTTGCTGACTGTTCTGGCAGGTCTGGACGATCGGAAATTGAATGCGATAGGCCAACGCGCCGTTGAGCACGGTCGCCTCGCTGATCACCGCAGCCCGCTGCGCCTGCGCGTAGCACAGCAGCATCGCCTTCTTCATCGCCTCGAAATTGCCGCCGTTGATATAGCTCGCCGCGAAGCTGCCCCAACCCGTCGGGGTGAATTTCCGGCCGGACGAGTTCAACTGCACGGGATAGTCATGGTAATTGACGTTGTAGGGCGCGAGGACCGCCGTCACTGTCCAATCAAGGAGTTGGCGGTCGTCGACAATTGGGCTGTCCAAAGGCGTCGCCGGAACGGGAGCGTGCTTCCCGTCGACGAAGAAAAATCGGGGACTTGGAGGATGCGTCCATATATAGACGATCGCGATCGCCTGAACCACGACAACGAGGGAGAGGCCCAGCACAAGGCTGATGCTCCTGTTGACCAGGGACGCCTGAAAATCAGGATCGGATAATCTGCGCATGACCGCCGCGTGCTCGTTTTGCATGCAGCGATCTTCGGCCCAGCGCGCGCGAATACGATCCGTCGATCAAGAGGTTTCGATATTTCTTTTCGATCCGCGCAACATGCCGGATAGAATTCCACAAGGAGCGGAGACCCGCGCTCATAGGGCTTTCGGAAAACGAAGAACCGCCTCGGTACAAGCCCACCATAGCGCGTTGATCGATTGCGAGCCCTACACGCCAAGGTCTGGTGCGGGCGAACGAGGCTCTCGTAGATCCCTCAATTTCGCATATAGAAAGAGCTTAGGCTGACGCGACAAAGGAGCATAGCGCGCCTTTCAGAACAACGTCCGTTGCTCCATCAGATTAACACTCTTGTCAGGAGGATCAGCGGCTTTGATCGGAGGGTCCGAGCTCGCCCCGAACGCCTCCCGCGCTCGAAGCGCGCGACAGACAGCGGCCGTCACCTCCCGCCCCGTCATCGACCCGCAACATAGTGCGACAAGATCGGCATGAACCGGCCGCTTTGCGACGCTAAGCCGATGCGCGATAGCGATTTCTACCAGTTCGGCGACATCCAGAATGTCCAATATCCGCGCCGGCCATGGGTGCTCATTTTTTCGGAAAGCGTCGTCCGTCACCTCGATGCCTTGCCCCTCCGAGTCAACCGTCCAAGTTTCGACGCAGGAATCGCCAATCCGCCGAATCACATTTTGCGCCTCGGTCAGCGGTTGGATGTAGGATGTATGGTTTGGATGTCTTTCTTCCCGGAGCGGAAGCTTCTCGTTCCATTTTGGAGCGAGAGCGACAATCACCCGCGTGGAAATCGGCAGGAACGCGCGAACCTGCGCCTCCACGCGATCCACGACGTCACGGCTTGATTTGATTTCGACCGAGATGATTTCAGCTTCGGTAATCGCCGCAAGATCGATCCGCTTCGCCGAATAACGCAGTGGCAATTCGTGGATGATTCGAGCAGAGCGCCAGCGCCTTCGGAGCTCCGCTACGACGATGTCTCGCATCGCCAATTCTTCCGACGAGCGGTTCGCCAGGCCAGCGCGCTTAGATGTCTCAATTCGGGAAAGGCGGGAATCGCCTTTCGCCATCACACCCGCGGCTTTGTCGCGCCGGAGCGATTGAGATATCTGAGCCCAAGCCGTCGACCCACTTTCAAGACCGCCGACATAATGCCCGCGGCCGGAGGCTGCTTGTTCGGCCGCCGCCTTTCAAGCTCGGAGAGCGGAAGTGCGAGATCTTTCCGCATCGACTCCTGCGATTGCGACCTCAACGCGCGCGCCTTGATTTCATCATCGCCTTCCCGCGACCACTTTGGCCGGATGGGAGCCGCATCAAGACCCAAATCGGCGGCGGCGCCGCCTTCGAGACGGTCAATTACATCATCGATAACCCCAGGCGTGGCGCTCATGTTCATCGAAACACCCTCTTTGAAAGAACGCACTATTGCGTTTTCCGTGAAATGTTACGCGGCGATGGCGGCGGCGACATTGCGGGCCTGACGCGCTTTGGCGTAACGCTTTGAATTGCGCACATCTGGGCGCATGGTTTGCCCGGATCCGCGCTGAGCCCAGAACATCGTCCTCGTTATGCAACATTCGCGCAGATAATATCGGGACAGACTGATGTTCGACGCCGTGGAATTTGCATCATAGTCGGCCAAATAGCGGACCTTAGCCGACCTTCGAAGAAAGCTCCTCGCCTCGCCGAGGCCGAGAGTCCTCATCCGGCAACTGATTTGACCAGGACGCAGATCGAGATCGCGCGCAATGCCCGCCACCGATTGCATCGCGAACGCTCTTTCGGTCAGGTTTTTGTCGCGCGCGGCCGTCCATTTGATTGAAGGGCCGACATGAGGCTGAGATTTTCGGCCTGGAGCGCTTGGATCGTCCACCGCGACCGCTTTTTTCGCGATTTGCGGCGTTGGCTTTAGCTCCGGGATGCGCCAATTGCCTTTTGCTCGGCTGAAATCCACGATGAGGTCGGCGTCGTCGACCGAAAGTTCGTCGGGAATCGACGCCTGCAATGCCGCTCCGCCGCCACGTTCAGAGTGATCGGTGGATCTGGCCAAGTCGGCCGCGCCGGAGGCCAGCGGCGAACTCGCGGCCTCGGCCTCAAACGAAAAGGGCGGCTCCGCTGCACGGGCCGCCCCTCCTGTATTGATCACTTTAGACGCTGTTTGGGTCGCAGCGGCAGCATCCCAATTCACGGAGTGCTCACCGCCGCCCTCTCCAGGCAATTCCTCGGGCGACGCAACGGTTTTCGACGCTAAGCCCCTCAGCAATTCATCGAGGGATCGATAGGTCAGCTGCCGGCGATCGCGCTGCGGCAGCCCGAGCCTGCGGCGCTTACCGTAGATTGCTCCGGGCGAGCGACCCAATCCCTCCGCTATGCTCCGAACGTGAACGCCGGCCATCCACCACCGGATAAACCGCTGAACGTCTTCCGTCGTCCACGGGTTTCGACCGCCGCCCCGTCTGAGCGGCCTGTCACTAGGAGTCTGCAATCCCAGCGTCGCGACGCGCTCGAATAATCCAATTCGCGCACATTCGAGATACAGACAGAGAGCGGTGATGCCGAGACCGGCTCCGATCATTCCCGCGAGGACATGATCGAATGGCGTCACCGCCGCGGAAACGGTTACGCGAAACAGGCCGTCCCAGACGGGATTTGATTGGTCGCCGCAGTGAGGAGTTTGTGACACGCGCTCTGCCCCAGTTCAGATGCTGGGGCCATTGTATGACACACTATATAAATCATGTCATGCGAAAAATTTAATATATCGCGACGTGCATGCGCGACACATTTTCCACCTTCACTTCTTGGTTCCCTTCCCGCTGTTCCGGCCTTCAAGGAATTCAGCCAATTGGCTATACACTGTCGAATATCTACCAATCTCCTTCAAAGTGTCCGCATCCTGTTCGCCCCGCGCGACTATCGCTTCGGTCCACCTGCGAAAGGTGTTAGCCACGCGGGCTAATGAGTAATCGGACGGAGAGCCAGCACAAATACTCTCAGGAAACAATGCACCAAGAGGTACGCCTAGTCCACCCGCGAGTCTATGCAACACAGTAATGGTAATATTCTGTACCCCGCCCTCAACTAAATGTATATATCCCTGAGAGACCCCAGCTGCGGCGCCGAGGTCTCTTTGGGACATACCTGCCGCTGTACGTATTTCTTTTACTCGTTCGCCAATCGCAGCAAGCAACTCATCCGGTGGCCCGTCCCCAACGCCCTCTTCTTTCTTTTTGCCAGCCAACGAGCCCCCCTATAAACTCTACGATGAAAACGTCACCACTAAAGAACGTCCCACCTCATAATATAACACCTAGCAAAAACAGACTCCGAAACCGGTGAACAGCCCATGAACATCTAAGAAATTGTCTCGTTTTCGCCTATATTTTCAAAGGTCAGATCCTTAAAGGCCTGCAAAACCGTTCCTTGCACCACCACTTTCCCATTCGCGCGCAGCGCGCTCATCCTCCCCGCATAATGGAGGTTCACATGCGCCCGCACGCTACCCTTGTCATCGCCGCCCTGTTCGCGGCGTCCCCCCTCGCCCACGCCGATTTTTCAATCGTGTCGACCGATCCCGGCGCGGCCCCACCCCGTCCCCCAAACACTGAGCCTATTCAGCCGGCAACTCCTGAGGCTCCCGCCGCTCGTCCGTCTTCGACCGAGGGCAAGTCTGGAAAGACGACTAAGCCTAATGCCATCGGCATCGCCAAGGGTTTCGGAGCCCACGTTCCCCTCGCATTTGCAGTGCGACAAATCGTTCCGCCACAAATCAAAGTCACCTACGGACCAGGCACCGACCAAAACGCCCCGGTCGATTGGAAGGGCGGGCGGAATTGGGCAGCGGTTTTGCGCGACGCCGTTCGCCCGCTTGGCTTAAGACTTAGCCTCCACCCGAACGCTGTCGCCATCCGTCAATAAAAAAGTCGCGAGCATTCGCGCATCGCGCCTTGATCGTCTTCCGCATCGCATTGCGGAGGACCTATGCCCGACTTCAGCCCCGGCGCCGTCAAATCCTGGCTCACCAAAAGAGAGCCCGACCTGGCGAGCGGGCTGCCCGACGCTTTACAGCGCCTTCAAGCCGACCCGCGCGTCGAAACAGCCCTGCTCGCCCTCGGCCTCGCTCTTGACGAGACGCGCGCGAACGCTCCCGACGGACTGTTCGAACTCCTCAACAGAGATCCCGGCAGAACCGCGTTTCGCGCTGTCCTCGAACAGCTCGGCGACGCCCGCATGGTCCTTCTCCTCGATTGGCTGGCTGCCCCCAACAGCCCCAACAAGCGCGCCTTGCTCACAGCTCTCCTGCTCCCAGACGCCGGCGACCCCGCGCCAGCGATCCTGGCGACCCTCCGCGACCTCAATCGCCACGCCCTCATTCTTCGCATGTTCGGAGAAGAGCGAATCCACGCGCTTTTCTCCGTGTCCGAACTGCTTCGAACTCAATCCATCAGCGAGGCCATATGACACAGACGAGACCCCTCATCGCCGCGATGATCGCCGCGGCCCTAACGCCCGCCATAGCACTCGGACAAACCACGTCGGGGACTCCCGAATGCTCCACAATCATCCAGGCGGCGGCCAATGGCGCAGCCGCACGGGTCGCTGCGGACGACAAGGATATCAATCCACCTCAAGCCATCAAATCGTTGACCTGCCTCGACCACTTCTTCCAAGGCACAGGGCTCAACGTCATCATCAATCTCCTCGACCCGACTGCCCTCCTGCAGGCAATCGAAGGGCAGATCTGCAACGCCATCACGAATTCCTGGAAAAACGCGCTGGGAACTCAGCAATGCGGAATCACCCTAACCGGCTTCAATACCGGCTTCTTCGGCGGGTCCGGTAAGGCGTTAGGCGGCGGCTTTTCCTGCCCGAAGCTGACGTTCGGCGGCGGCGGCCCGCCAATCGGATACATCGGCGTCGGCGCCAATAACAGCGGCAAGTTCACAATTACCGGCAAGGGATTGCCGCCAACCGGATATCAGCTGCCGACTAGCGGCGGCCTTTGGTGAGGATGACTCTTATGAAAAAGGCTTCTCTTCTAACTTCAGCCGCCACCGGCGCCGCCCTCGGCGTACTCGTCTTTGGCGCGACCCCCGCTCTGTCCCAAATGGTCGTTGTCGATTGGGCCAGCATCGCCGTTCAGCAAGCCCTGAAGGCGCTGCAAGACCAGGCCAATAACCTGCTGAACTCAATCACCAGCGCGCTTGGGCCGACGACCTATGGCGACGTCACCACTCTACTCCGTCAAGGATTTACGCAGGAAGCCAATTACATCAAAGGCCAGACCGCCGCTCAGCGCGACATAGCCGACGCTTCCAACACCGCCAACGCCCGCGTCAACCGCGACTTCCGAAATGCGCAGATCCGCGACGAACACACGATCAGTCCCCTCCATTGCGCAGCCCTTAACAATGGACAGACGATCGCAGTCGGCGCTGGGCAAGCCTGGAAGGTCGGGCTCGCCATAGAAAACGTGACCGACGCTCGAGGCGAGGCCGAAAAAGGCCAACCAGCTTTTTACGGCTCCGCCCAGGCGGCGCAGGCCATCCGCCAACTCCACCTTTCGCGCTATTGCTCGCAGTCGGAAGCAGACGCTGGCCTTTGCTCTGTCTCACAAACTCCGAACGCCGACCAACGGGCCTCGAGCCTCTTCAGCACGGGAACCTATGACGGCCAAAACGGCGTAAACGCTGCAAATGATTATGTTACAAACTTGCTTCAACCTGTCGTTCCCGCGGCCCTACGCGGTGATCAATTGACCTCGGTCACAGGCGTAGACGACGCTGCCCATCGCGCCGAATATAACGCCCGCATGTCCCTCGCCCACGGGGTCCTCGATTACGCGATCGCCACTCAATCGCCATCCGTCACGCTATCAGCTGATCAGCAGCAACAGATGACGAATGAAGGGTTGACGCCCGTCACAACCGGCTCCTGGCTCCAGGCCATGACCCTGGATGTCAACCGTCGTTACAGCGACGTCAACTACGCCGCTCAATTGCAAGCCATGCCGCCGGCGAGCGTTCAACGCGAGGTCGCGCTCGAACTTGCCGCGACCAACTATCTCTTGCTGCAAAATTTCCGCATCGCGCTGCTCAATGCGAGCACCAACGCGGCCCACCTCGCGACGACAGTTCAGCGCGAGTATCAGCCCGCGAGTCCGATGCCCACCCCGAACATGGCCAACAACTAAGCAGAAGAGAGACGATGATGGCCGAAGAAGCCCCCAACCTCAATCCGCGAGCGGACACCCCCCGACCCCTTGGCCGCTCCGAACTGGACTATTTGGATCTCGCATCCGAATTGGAGGTCGAGAAACCTGTTTTCAGGCAAGCCGATCAACCCGAACGCTTCCGCGCCTGGGCTGATCGCGTGGACCAACTCGTTGTACATGCGTGGCGCGGCCAAACAGATCGATTTAACGACCTAAAAGGTGAGACAAACGCCTACGCCGGGCATCCCCAAGATGAGCTGTCAACTCAACTCGAGGAATACAGTCTCTCCCCCCAAAGGCGAGAAGCGGACACTCTGCCTGATCGCAGAGAGCTGCCGGCCGGAACAGATCAAGAGGGCCCGATATCGCGGGAAGAGGCAAATCAACGGGAGGCGAGGATCGACGCCCCCGCACTGGAGAGTTCCTCTCTGCGCAATCCCCTTGCCGACGCGGACTCGCCGCCGCAGCCAGCGGATCGGCAGCCGAGGACGATAATTAGTCCCGCCGAGCACGTCGAACAACTCCAAGCTGAATTGCGAAACAGCGCCCTGATGTCTCCGGAGGAAAAAAAGCAAATCCAAGGAGAACTAACTCTCGCCCTCGCCGAAGCCCCCGAACCCTCTATCCTGAACAGCAAGGCATTGGCGGCCAAACGAGATCCGACTTTTGTCGAAACCCGCTCGCTCCGAGAAATCGAGCGGGACGATATCCTCGAAGCGGCTCAAAGGTTCGAAGCGGCGGGCCGGACCCAGGTAGCCGCCAATCTCCGTAAAGACGCTGCCGCAATTGATCTCACCCGGCCCGACGAAGATACGCCAAACGAAAATCGCGCCGACACACCCGCTGCGCCCGCGACAGAGCCCCCAGGATCGTCGTTTGCGGAACATTCTTCTGCGCGCGGCCAGACCCAACAGTCTGGGATCGCCGAACCGATCGGCGCCGACAGCCGCGACGCCCCATCGACCGCGGCTCCCGACTCGCCTCGACCACCCCAACGCGACCGCATAGCCGCCGCCGAAGTGGAGCTCGGCCTCTTCGACAAATCCCCACCGTCGCCTGCGCCGCCCCCAAGCGACGCTAACCCGCCCCTGCGGCGAAGCGTAGCGCCGACAGGCCCGGGCGCCGCGCGGCAAGCCTCGGCGCCAGACGCAGGCCAAACACAGCCGGCTCAATCGCCTGGAACTGGCAGCGCCGACTCGTCCCGAATACACGCCGCTGCCCCTCAAAACGAACGTCGTCCGATCGTCGGAGCCTCAACGCCGGCCGCCTCAAATTTCAGCGAAAACGACGCCTCGGAAACCCAGTCGGCCCCGAAACAGGGTCAGGCCCACAACGCAAAAGACCCGGCCAAGCAGCAGAAGCCCGCCCCCCACATCACCCTTTCGGGTCCCGGCGGCGCCCTCTACGATATTTTCTCCGCGATGCGCCGCGACAAGACCGAAGCCAATGCCCAATCGGAAGCCCGGCCCGCCCAAACAGCACAAGCGTCGGCGGCCAAAAGCCAAGAAGATTACTCCAACCGATTCGCCAAGTTCGAACAAAAGAATATGCAGCCGCGCCGAGACGCGGAGGCGCTTGCCGGCGCCGAAGCCTCCGCCAAGACCGCCTTAGACGCCCTTAATTCATTCAATAGTCAGCGCGGCGCGTCGGTCCTCAATCGCATGTGTGCGGCTGCAGATGCCCACCCGCAAGGCATGGCTGGCGTCGTTGCCGAGATGAAGGCCGGCGGCGCTTATGAGGATCTCCGAAAAGAATTTAACAGCGCTCTCGACTCAGAACGAGGGTTCGCCGACTCCTATAATAGGGCGGCGGCTGCCCTAAGCCTCTATGGCGACAAGCGAGCTGGGATAAGCCCAATCGTCGCCAATCGTTCTAGCTCCCAAACCACTGCAACATTTGACCAGTTAGATGACGAAATTTCAAATGCAGCCTCGAAACTCCCTGGCCTCAAACAAGGTACAAGCGCGATTGACGATCTCGCCGAAAAAGCGCGCGAAATTTTGCATAAGGCCTTCGAGCGCGTAAGCGCGGCCCTGAAAAGCGGCGCCAGCGCCAACGCTGAAGCGAGCCCGTCCCCCAGCCCAAGCCCTGGCCCTTGACGCCATCGCATTCGCGCAAACGCATGGAATCCTCACGGATCAGTAAATCTGCGAGGATTCCATGCGCCCCCTCTTGCCCCCCCTCATCGCCCTAACCATCGTCGCCCTTGCCGGACCCGCCTTCGCCCAGGCCGCCGCCAATAACAACGGTTTCAACGTGTCATGGGCCGCGCTCGACCCCGGCAACGACTGGAGCTGGCAGATGATCCAGTCCGTCTTTCCCGTCAATGGCGCGCCGCCCACCGACACCGGAACGGCCGCCACGGTCATCGGAAAGATCTTGGGCCAGATCACCGGCTTCGTGACCGCGATCGCCATGGCCTATGTCTCCTATATCACTATCATGAACATCCACAGGGTCGCGGAATCCTCCCAGATCCTCACCAACGCGATGACCTCTATGCTGGTCGTTCGCCTTGGCTTCGCAGCAATCATGATGTTCCCGTTAAGTTCAGGCTTTTCGACCGGACAAGCCGCTGTCGTTCAATTCGCCAAATGGGGAATAGGGATGGCGACCGCGGTTTACGCGAACGCAGTTCAGGCGATTGGTCCTGACGCCATGGTCATCGCCCTGCCTATGATCCCCGGGACCGAGACCACCGTGCTCAACCTGATGCAGGACGAACTCTGCCGCGCTCTTGTCAATCAGGCCGCCAAGCAGCCCGGTCTCGTGCCGGCCCCGACGCCGACCCTCGTTTCCAACGCCTATGGCGGCGCCGTCACCTATTCTTATTCCATGACGCCGGGCAACGAAACCACTGCGCCTGTTTGCGGCACCGTCACAATCACGCAGCCTCTGAACGCCCCGATAAATATCGCCGGCGTCAATACCGACATGAGCGCCACTCAGCGAACCATTCTCGAAAACGTGCTCGCAAACGATATCCGCCCAACGATCCAAACCGTCGCCGCCAATTTCTGGAATGACAAAAAGGCGGTGGACCTCAACCCTCTCTTGAATGTCTTCACCACCGCAACCAACGATTACACTCAACAACTCACGACCGCCGCTACCAATGTCACCAACCAGATCCGCACCGCCATTCAAACCCAAGACGCCCGCAACGGCAGCATCGGCCTCATCCAGAATGAAAATCAGCTTTCATCCCTCGGTTGGACGTCTGCAGGGGCCTATTATCTCGAATTCGCGCGGATCAACGGGCAGACCCTTTCCCTGGTGAGTGGCTTGCCCGTCGTCAATATGCCCACCTTTGAGGGCCTATCCAACTCTCTCAAGACCGACCTCGCTCCCCTGTACGCGGCTCAAGCCGGCTTTCTCACCAAACTCCGCACTTATGTGAAAACCACGGATGGCATCGACGTTCCGGGCGGCAATGCGGATCTTTTCATGTCTCGCACGAACGGAAACGACGGCGCTTCCGCCATCGAGCAGGTGTTCCGCGCCATCGACTTTACGCCTTCCCTCCTTCAATTTTTCACGGATCAAATGTCCCCCACCGGCAATCAATGGACCGACCCGTTCGGCGGCCTGATGGGACTCGGCCGAAAATTGATCATCACGTCGGTGACCGCCCTCGGCCTCGCCGGTCTCGCCTCCTCGACGACCGGCACAGCGGCGACGACCGTCTTCAACATCCTGACCTTGAATTGGGCCGCCGCCGGCGCCGCCGTGAGCAGCAATTTGCTGGTCCAATTTTTCGCCACGCCGATCTTTCTCTGCTGCATGGCGCTTTTGATCCCAGGCCTTACAATCGCCTTTGTTCTTCCAATGATCCCTTGGGTCATGTGGATGGCCGGCGTCGCCGGCTATCTGATCCTCGTCTGCGAGGCAGTGATCGCCGTGCCGCTTTGGATGCTCGCTCATATGACCCTCGAAGGCGAGGGCCTGCACGGCCGCGCCATTCAGGGCTACGAGCTGATCTTCAATATTTTGTTCCGCCCGGTCCTTATGCTTTTGGGCTTGTTCCTGGGCTATTTCATCTTCACCGCGATGTCCTGGCTGATCCGCGAGTCCTTCGGTGTCGCCGCCGGCTTTGTCCTTGCCAATGGCGGCCTGGTCACAAACTTCCTCGGCCTATTCGTGTTGCTTTCGATCTACGTCATGACCCATGTCATCGCGGCGCTGATGTCCTTCCGCATGATCTCGCTGGTGCCGCATCACCTGCCGAAGCTGATCGGCTTCGCCTCCGCCAATCGCGTCGATATGGACGAATTCAGCAGAGACGCCGCCCTCCTCGGCGTCGGCGGAGCACTCAATAAGATCAAAGATGGGGTTCAACCCAATGCCGCCCGACGCCTGGCGGGACAAAGCCCAAATAATCAGCTAGGATATAGCACCAAGGCCATCACCCACCAATCTGGCAATGGGTCTTCCAGCGGGGCGGCGAAAAACACAGGGAATATGGACTCTACCCTTCACGCGAGCACGGATGTCCCACAAAACAACCCGAGCGCGCAGGAGACTTGAAATGTTTGACGGCGGTAGTAGCGGTAGCGGACTCGGTCGCTTCGCTTGGTTTCAGCTGGGCCGTATGTCAGCTGAAAGCTCACAGCGTGATTTACAAACACTGGATCTTGTGCGCGACGGCCTAGCCGGCCGCCGTCCTGTCATGGTTGACCAAAGCTACATCGACCAACTCATCGACCAAATTCGTATCAACGACGGTGAAGTCCAAAAGGCCAACAACACGATCCGCGCATATATGGCCGATGTCGCATCTTGGAAAGAGCACGCCAATCAATGGGAACAATACGCCAAAGCACTCGAAGTAGAGCGCGACGACTCAAACCTTTTACTCGGCATGTCGAACTCCCTCGCCGAACGATACAAAACGAACATCGACAACAATTTAGAAGCCTTTGTCAACTTGCGCTATTTCGCCACAAACCTACAACGCTTTGCTGAGGCCGGCCTTGCGAACGAGCCCGAATACAAACAATTGGCTGTACGCCAGCAAGCCGCATGGGCGAATTTCGCGAACCACCGAACGATTACTGAGATTGGCGACGCTGTTAAAGATCTCGTCGATACTCTCGAACGCAAAGTACCCCGCTAAGGCGCGGCATTCGCGCCGGATCCACGCATGATGGGCTCATTCGAAGGAGCCCATCATGCGACATTTTCCCTGCATCATTCTGATCCTCCTCGCCGCGCCCCTCGCGGGATGCGCTTCCGGCAACGTGCGATCCGCCAATAGCTACATGGCGCCGCCGTCGCCTCACGTCGCTCATCCTGATTATGATCCCTATGCCGCCTATGCTGACGCCAACGCGACCTGGCGGCCGCCGGTCATCAATCGCAGCGGAACGATCGTCAAGCCCGCGGAACCATCCTCGCAAAGCTCTAGGCCAGACTATGAGCACGCGCCGTGGGCGGTTGGGGCTTTCGGAGGGAGCCAATCCGTTCCACCAGGCACATTCTAGCTCTACTGTCCGTCAATCCTTGCTCGCAAGTGGATCTGGGAGAGAAAAAAGAGCCTCCTCTTCGACGCTCTGACTGCGCCGAAGAGGAGGCCTCGTTCTATTTGTCGCAGGATCCTAAGCGCTTATCTCAGCTCGGCCAAAACGCTCCCGTGGTCGCCAGATATTCCCAAGCGGTTGCAAGCCTGCGAGTGCGAATCTGATAATTCTGTAACGCGTTCCAAAACGCCGCCACGAAAAAACAAACGCAAAACGGCGCAAATTCCAGCATCGACGCCGCAGTCCCCAGGGTCCACTGCATGGTCGCCGCCCGCCAAAGCCAGCCCAAAAAGAATAACCAACCAAAGCCGAAGGCCAGATAGGCGGCCCTCGCAGTGACCCGCCGCCGGCGCACGAGCAGCTCCTCGATCGCCGCCACCGAAACACCGTGCAGAAACGCGGTGGCGACCAAATCGAACGACCAGTCTTTATTGACCCGAAAACGACGATCTCCCTTCCGAACTCGCCTCAAGTCATCGGATAAGCCGGCGATCATCCGGCCCGTCTTAACGATATCCTCGTGGGGGAACGCTTGAAAAGGCACCGACGCAAACCATTTCGTTCCCCTCCACGCTTTACGGAAAAGAGATTGCTTCTGCACACCTTTGCCGCGGGACCCCTTCAAAAGGCCCTCGTCTTCATCGCGCGAAATCGGCATGGTTCTCCCCTCCCATGGATGAAATCACCGCGTTCCAATCTTCGGGAAGGCCGTCCAACCGACCCTCAGAACCATTGGCCTTGCGCCATATCAAAGTCGGCGTACCGCGAAGCCCGATCGCCTCGGCCGCCGCCATATTCGCATTTAGTTTTGGCGCCGATTCGGAAGCCGCTGGTCCATTCAGATCGCCGCGCATCCATGCAAGCGCCATCAGATCCGCCGGCTTGCTCAACATTGCGAGAGCGGCAGGCGTGCTTCGCCCTTGATCCTCATAATCGAGCAGGGAGACAGGTATGACGGCGACCTGAACCTGCCCCTTCGATACAAACGCCTGCAGGGCCTGCATCGCTTTCACCGAATAGGAGCACAAGGGGTCAATGAAAACCCAAAGTCTCGGCGCTGACGCCGATCCAAGCGTCCCAAATGCGGTTTCCGCGACGACATCGATCGCAGCTTTTTTCACTCCGCCAGGGGTCGCGCCTCCGTCGACATCCTTGCCAACGACGACGGTTGGCACGGCGCCGGCGATCGAGGCCACCTGTGTTCGAGTGACGTTGACGCCTTTCGCGTCCCACATAACCCCGGGGATTGTTCGTTCTCCGTCCGGCGTCGCGTACAGCACCTGGAATTGGCTTCCATTGCGCACGAACAAGCCTTGCAAGCCATGCGATGACCCTAGATCCGTAACCTGACCCCCTGCGATAAGCCGCAGTTTGAGAACCGACAGATCCGTTTGAACTCCGGCAACGGCCGCCTCGCCGTCCGGGGTCACCTGCAGCACCATGAATTGCTCGCCATGACGAGCCAGAACGCCTCTCAGGCCATGCGAGACGCCCAGTTCATGGAAAGTCGCGCCTGACTCAGCTATATGGCCGAGAACCGGACTTTTATCGACGTCTGCAATTGGGCTCAGCGGTGATTCAGCCCCCGCTTTCGCGTTCTGCGCAGAGTCATAAACCGACGACGGCGCTGGATCGCCAAAGACGCCTTTTTCAGCAATTCCAAGCGTTGCCGCCTTCAAAGCTGGATCCGCAAGAGCGCAATGTGGCGGCTCTATTGGGTATGCAGAGTCGCATAGGCCGAACAAAACTATTATCGAGGATAGCCAACAAACCGCACGCATATTGATATTCTCCTGTTGCCCGCCTGAAGGCTACAGGACACCCCGCGCGAATGAGTTCTGAAATAGTCCCTCTGAACCTCCATCGCACAGAACCCGATATCAACGTCCACAGCACTTATCTATCCGACGGCCCGCTTCCTCCATTTCACTGAAACTTCCACTCCAAGCAACCGCAAAGCCCATCCCCTTTCGGTCGGCGACCTCCAGACGATACTCCCCTGAGAAGTTTTTGGAGCGCGCAGCACACTTTCGATATCGCTGCACAGACTGCCGATTAATGAGCTCAACTTGTCGAGTCCACCAACCTCGAGCTCCATATATGCCTTCACGATCGATATTTTCGCCGAGACGCCTAAACGCCCCCTTGCTTTCGTCATTCCAATAGTCGTTACTAATGACCTCCAGCGCTCAACGGACCCCTCGCCTAGGCATAACATTGACGCAATCTTTCGCGCCTCTATACAATCTCGCACCAAGCACTCATCTGTATCACAATTGACCGCCGCGCGATCCGAGCTCCACCTGTTCTCGGTACGATTGATAAGGACAGTGCTATGGCTGCTGTTCTCCGCAAAATGCTCACTGCACATATCTAAACCCCTCTTCCCTACTCATTAAACTCTATCGTCCACGTCCAAGCCGACAGAAAGGTTATAAATCGCGGTATCAGAACATCATGTCCCAACCTTCCGCCAACGAGGTCTGCAGCGCAGGAGCGGCAAGCAAAACATCTTAAAGTACGAAGTAGCGACGGTTTACATGACAGTATAAGGCTTTTTACTCTCGCATCTGACGGTGCCGACTCTCGTCAAGTCGCAACAGCGAACGCACGTAAAACGCGCAGCATCGCGCCATATAAAACCAGGTGCAATAATGTTATTGGATGTTTTCAGAAGAATACGCTCTTTATCGGCAATGTGAATCCCCCATCCCGTTCAGGCCGCGCATATCTCGCCATTGAGTCACTTTGTCGCACTTGCCATATTGTCGCCGTGTTTCCAGCAGCGGACAATCGCGGCGATTTCACACTGCCCGCTACACTTTGCAACTCTCGAATTCGACGTGACATCCCTCCGTTACATTTTAAAGCAACCCCGCACGCATCGCCTTTGCAACAGCATGGGAAACATTTTGAGCCTGCAATTTCCGTAGCGCCTACCCCAGGAGGGCCACTGCCACATGGATCGACAGGCCGATTTCCGATGCCGCCTGATCGAGACGCTTCCCTTCCGCCAATCGCCTCAGAATATCGAGTTCACTCTCAGTAACTGCGCTGCAGTCATTTGACGACGATGCTGCATGAGACTCTCGGAAAAAATGCGTCACATGATCGCCTGGCCACACTGCATTTCCTTTACTCGTCTCACATCGCTCTATTCTAGCCGCTGGATCTCCAGACAACTTGAGGCCAGAGAGCCCTTCGACCCGATCGTGCGGGGCGCCCTTCGGAATTCGCCGGCCATGACAAGTCGCTGCGCCGCCTAGTTTTCGCGACCACACGCGGAATGAGTGCTCCTCGATCACTTGTGCGATTCTCAAACCCGAATGAAAATGCCCGCCACCCCGGCTCTGTGACTTTCTCGAGATCGATCTCAAGGCCTCTTGCTCGAATTGACCGTCGCTATTCGCCAAGGCGAGAAATGGATCGTCGATCCCGAACTGCCCGAGTTCAGGAAGACAGTTGTCGGCGCCGGTGAACGGAAGACGCCCGTGCATAGACTCCAGCAAATCGTCCAAGTCTGGCTCGATCGGAACCATTTCACGGCGAAAAGGCCTTCCCGGATCAGCATTATCGCGAGTTTTCATCTCCACCTCCGCCTCATCGGCGCCGACGTGACGGCAGCGTCCTGCCATCCATTCAGCCGAGTCCGCTTCGACCCGAGCAGCTTGATCGAGTTTTCTCCGCGCCTGACCACAGGATGGTAGCTGAAGCCTTACGATGCCGGTATTGTGCAGATTGAGGGGGCTAAACCAGGAACGCCGTATATCATCAGCGTTCGGAGCTCGTTTAATCAGGTTGCAAATGTACAATTGGCGCGTTTAGAGGCGACAAATGCATCCGACGTCGCTTGCGGACCTGGGCGGCCAACTTGACGCCTCCGAACACGACGAGTGTTCCCCTGGTTTGCAGGGCAGCGCGACGCTGCATCGGATTAAGCAGCAACTCTTCGCCCGCCAACAAACCTGCCACGGACCGCAAGACTCGGGGCTTGCGATCGCATTCTCGGGAAAGAACGAGCTACGCCGATACCCCGAGACAAACGATCAAACCCTTGCGGCAGAATGGCGTCGGGCGCTTCTCGTTCGCGCAGTCTGAAGCCGTCAATGGCATCTGTTTGAACGAGTCGGCCGCAAAGCGCCGGCGCGCGTCAACACAGAACTGCCGGAGCTGTCGAATGAACGAAGATCACCGCCGCCACCAAGAAGAACAACGCCGCCGCGAGGAATACGATCGTCGTCGCCGGGACGATGAAGCCCGCCGCCGCGTCGAGGACGTTCGCCGTCAGCAAGAGGACCAAGACCGCCGCGCCCGCAACGACGATGCTCGTCGGCATCGCTAAACCATCGGACCGGGGCCCTCTGCCCCGCGTCTCAATCCCAAGTTGGACTTTCCGCCGCGCCCGCCTCATATTGACGAGATGACAGCCATCCTCTTCGATACGCTCCGAGTCTCCCGCACGCTTCGGGACAAGGGTCATTTTACCCCGGAACAAGCCGAAAGCTTGGCTGAAGCCCTCGGCGAGGCCACGCAGGGAGACCTCGCCACCAAGGCCGATCTCGCCGCGGTCAAGGCGGAATTAAAAAACGACATAGCTGAATTGAGGACAGAACTTAAAGGCGACATAGCAGCCTTGAGAACCGAATTGAAAAGCGACAATTCGGCATTGAGAACCGAACTGAAGGGCGAAATCGGAGAATTGCGCACCAAAATCGCCGAAACAAAAACCGACATACTCAAATGGATCATCGGCGCCATCGGTTTTCAGACCATTGTCATCCTCGGCGCGCTGGTCTCCCTTGCCAAGCTTTTTGCGAAATGAACCGCAACTAAAACGAGTGCGAAGAGTCCCCTGGCGCGCGGCGCTTCTCAATCGACGCCATCATCGGAAGCTGCCAGCGGCGGCGCGTTTTCCCCCGATCCAAAACGATGCCGCGCGCGGCTTTCGCGCAAGTCCAAACGATCCTCGCCTCGATCCAATCGAGACCGAGGACCATGGACCAATTCCCCTTTCCCCCCAAGACGCCCGTCGCGAGCCCCCACCGAACCGCTCGCCCGGATCGGCCACGTTTCAAGACGCCAGTTGGACGCCTCCCCCACAAAGCCTCATTGCCGGCGATTCTCAGCGACGGATTGCGATCCCTCTTCCCAGCTGCGCCGAGCAAATCTCTTCCCGAGAAATTCCAGGAAGTTCTCCGCCAGATCGATAAAAAGGGCCCGCCGGGCCGCGCGCCATAAATGGCCGCGCCTTATCAAGACTTGGGCGGCCGGCGGGAGATCGGCGCTTCCCTTTCCTGCGGCGTCAGGGCGGCCGCCCACTTACTCTAAAATCTCTTCACTGGTATAATTTGCGGAGAAGTCGTTTCGCCTCCCCGCGAGGCGCGTCGGCGAATAGCCTGCCAGGCGACGGCCTCTATTGGGCCCTTCCTCCGGCTGAAGCGGCGGCTTCCCGAATATGACGATCCAAGGAGCCTATCGTGCCCTCATCCCCGAACAGCCGTCGTCCATCCAATCAAACCAAATCGTCGGCGAAAGTCGAAAGCCAATCGGGGCCTTTCGACAACACGCTTGCTCTCTTGAGCGGCTATTGGTTCACCACGCGCTTGTTGTTCGCGCGCGTCTCGGAAACCCGAGAAGCCCTCTGGGGTCCGGCCAGCGAACAAAGAACAGAGGACGAAACAGACACGATCGGTCGTAATCTCAGGTCCTATGTCCAACATTGGATCCTTTCTCTCTCCGCCGTCTGCGAATGTTTCGTGCAGCTCCGCCTGGACGACGAGGCAATCGTCAAAGCGATCGATCAGAATCTCCCCTTCCTTCGCGCCTATCGGGACAGCTATTTCGCCTTCGCTATTTCCGAAGAAGGCCTTTTCGGCCCGCCCTGGCCTGGCGAAGCCAAGCTAAACGCTGTCGAAGACCTGCACCAAAAGTTCGACACTTTCTTTGTGACCTATTTCGAGAACAAGTACCCAAGCACAAGAGGCTAAGCGGACTACGCGTTTCGACCCAAACTATCGTTGACGCAATAAGCCTGCCCGAACTGAAGCTCGCCGCGGATTTTCGAGCCCGCCAGCTATCGCCTCGTTGCGTTCCACCAACAATTCAGCGCGGATCCGATCGTTATTCGCGCATTGCGCAGACCAAGATCATCGAGAAGCGCGACCTTCCTTGCGACCAACAATCGAGCAAGCGGCCTGAAAACTCGGCCCGCTAAATAAGCGCCCCGGCGGTCTCGCTCGAACGGAAGAGCTCATCGACCCGAACCACGGTATCGCTGCAGATGGCGAGACACCCGAAATCGACGCCCCATCTGCGAGGACACATCGCTATGCCGAATGGTCACGTAAGAGCGAAAATCGCCATGGCGCCCAGCGCGATCCTCCGTGAACTCAGAGCTGGCCCGACGAATTTGGACAATTGGATAAGTGGAGTTTCTGCCTGATCGCGGCCAAAGTGGCCGCAGCGCAGGAGAGACGATGAGCAAACGACCCCGCCGGAACCACGCACCGGCCTTCAAGGCGAAGGTGGCCTTGGCTGCGATCAAGGGCGAAAAGACGCTGGCCGAACTGGCCCAGCAATTTGATGTCCATCCAAACCAGATCACCCAATGGAAGGCGCAGCTGCTCGAAGGGGCGGCCGGCGTATTCGGATCAGAGATTCGCTCCGAATCCCCCGCGCCAACCGTCGATTTGAAATCCCTTCACGCCAAGATCGGCGAGCTGACGCTGGAGAATGATTTTTTGGAAGGCGCGCTCAGCAAGGCCGGCATGTTGAGCGCAAAGCGATGATCGACCGTTCTCACGCTCTGCCGATCGCCAAGCAGGCGAAGGCGCTCGGGATCAGCCGAGGCAGCGTCTATTATCTGCCTCGGCCTACGTCCGCGGCCGATCTCGCCATCATGCGCCGCATGGATGAATTGCATCTCGACTTTCCGTTTGCGGGCAGCCGGATGCTGCGCGATCTCCTGAATGCCGAAGGCGTCGAAGTCGGCCGCCGGCATGTCGCTACGCTGATGAAGCGCATGGGAATCGAAGCGATTTATCGCAAGCCGAACACGAGCAAGCCGGCGCCGGGGCATAAAATATATCCATATTTGCTGCGCAAGACGAAGGTCGTCCGGCCAGATCACGTCTGGGCCATGGACATAACCTACATCCCGATGGCGCGCGGCTTCGTCTATCTCGCCGCCGTCGTTGACTGGTTCAGCAGGCGCGTGCTTTCTCATCGCGTGTCGATCACGATGGAGGCCGACTTCTGCGTCGAAGCGCTGGAGGAGGCTTTAGCAAAACATGGTCAGCCGGAGATCTTGAACACGGACCAGGGTTCGCAATTCACCGGCGCGGCCTTCACGGACGTTCTCCTCAAAGCCGGCGTCGCCATCAGCATGGACGGCAAGGGCTCCTGGCGTGACAATGTCTTCGTCGAAAGGCTCTGGCGATCCGTCAAATACGAGGAGGCCTACCTCAAAGCTTACAAGACGGTGGTGGAAGCCCGCGCCTCAATAGCAAGCTACCTTCATTTTTATAATTCCAGGAGACCGCATTCCAGCCTTGACCGGCAGACGCCAGATCAGGCCTATTTCAACCGGCTGTCGCAGATCGCGGCAGCCTGACCCTGGCAGACGCTCTACTTATCATTTCCAGGAATCTGTTCAGACAACCGGAGCCAGCTCTCTCTCCCAGGCCACGATCCTGCCGATGCAAGCCCTCTCTGACGCCCGACATCGTCGCGCCGAAATGGTCCCTCTGTTTCTCGCAACAATCGAGAAATATCTTGCGCCGACCGCGAGCGCGCCGGAAGACCCAACCTTTTTCCTATACATCCTCTACCTTTTGGCCGAATGGCGCGAGAAGTCCGCCTATCGGCCCCTTGCTCACCTCCTGCGCAGCTCCGCATTCTTTCTGTTTTTCGACGAAACCTTCGAGCCTATCCTCCATCGCGCCATCGCGGCCGTCTTTGACGGCGATCCGGAGCCCTTGTACGAGGTCGCTCTTGATCCCGGCGTGAACCAATTCACAAGCGCCGCCGTCCTCGAGGCGATCGCCATGCTCGTTTGGTCCCGTGAGATCCAAACAGATTCCATCTCTGGCTTCCTCGCCCAAGCATTCGGAACCTTCGATCCGGAGGACGAATATTACCTCTTGGACGCGTGTGCGAGGCTGGTCGGCATGCTCGGACTCTTCAATTTGAAACTATTGGTCAGAAAAGCGATCGCGCAGGATCACCTCTCCGAATACAGCCTCGAAGAATTCGAGGAGGACCTCGCCTACGCCAAAGCCCATCCCGGTCAACCGCGGAACGACTATAACAACTATGCTCCTGTGACGGACGCTATTTCTGAAATCTCCGCATGGCCCTGCTATGCTGCTATTTCTTAAAAGGACGATTTCAACCCAGCTGCAGCCGCACCACCTCGAGCCCACGTAAAGACGATCGTCACCCTGCACGTTTGCCGTGAGCGGCCCGACGGTCTTTTGGAAGCCTCAGGGAGCGCCGAAGTTGATTGCGTTCGCGGTGGGAGCCTTTGCCGACCCAATATTCCCAGAGACGCCACAGCAAGTCTTTGAAAAGCATCGTCGCCCTTGGGTCTCAATTTCAATCTGAGACAAGATCACGGCTGACGGTCATTCTTGACGTCGCGGCCTATGCGCCCAACATTTTGACGTGCCCCAAACGCCGTTCTGGCGAGAGGTCGAAACGAAGGCGAGGCGACGTTTCAGCATGGCTCACAAACCCCCAAATTCTGCAGCCGCTCGCCTTGGCTTCCTCGCTGTGACGCTTTTCGTCGCGTCGCCGGCGACGCCCGCCGCCGCGCAAGCCCGCTCGTATTCGGGGTATCAGGCTTACCCCTACCCTTATTATGACCTCGCGCCGGCTTATCCTGACGCCTATTCGGCCGACCCTGGGCCGTCCCGCCGCCAGCGCCGCCACGGTAACCATCGGCCTACCGCGAGCCCGTCTACAATGCGCCCTGGGAGCAGGAATCGCCGGCCGATACCGACCGAGGACTTTCCGATCCGGCGGATCTGGAGCGCGGCGTCGACCAAAACCAGGCGACAGCCGCGGTGGTGCGAAACCCGACCCAGGAGCCTCCCGGAACGATCGTCGTCGACACCCGCTCCCGATATTTATATCTGATCCAACCCAACGGCTCCGCGATCCGTTACGGCATCGGCGTCGGACGCAGTGGGTTTGAACGGAAGGGCGTCGCCCATGTCGAGCGCAAGACCGAATGGCCGTCCTGGTTCCCACCGAAAGAGATGTTGGCGCGTAGGCCCGATCTGCCCGACCATATGGAGGGCGGCCTCGATAATCCCCTCGGCGCCCGCGCCCTCTATCTCTACCAAGGCGACAAGGACACGTTGTTCCGCATCCATGGAACCAATGAGCCGCAGACGATCGGCAAGGCCGTCTCTTCCGGCTGCATCCGCATGATGAACGCCGACGCGATCGATCTTTACAATCGCGTCGAGGTCGGGGCCCGAGTCGTCGTGCTCTGAGAAGCCGAGCAGATCCGTCGCTCAAAAGACTCCATGCGCGCGGCGTGATTTCGCATTCGCGCGGCGGCTGGTCATGAAGGACGGGTCAGCCCAAGGGAGCCCTCCCGTGACCACGAGATTGTGCCCCTGCCTTACTGCTGTTCTCGCCAGCATCGCGCCGGCGATGACCGCGCCGGCGTCGTCGAGCGACCACTTGTCGTTCCCGCATGCTTGCACGGTGGAGGCCAAGCTCTGCCCAGATGGCTCGGCCGTCAGCCGCACTGGGCCCAATTGCGATTTCGCCGCATGCCCGTCATCTCCGCACCCTACGACAGACCATATCCAGAAGCAGATTATTCGACGTCGCGCGTCTCTCGGCGCCCAACAGGCGCGAGGCCTCCATCCTCACTCCAAACGAGCCATCCATGGATTATGTCGACAGCATCCTTGAGCCTGGGGAAACCGTCCGCTACCGGACCAGCGTCAGCGGGACGATTTACATTCCCTCGATCTTGCTCGCGTTCTGCTCCTTGGCCGTTTTGATCGCCGGCGTAAATAATCGCGAGAGCATCGAAATCAGCTGGTTTTTTGCAATCATCTTCGCAATCGCCGCGATCGGCGCTTTCCTCCCCGCCTGGTTTCGTCGCTCGACGACCGAAATCGCCGTCACCGATCGCCGCATCGTCTTGAAGCGCGGTTTCATACGTCGGCACACGATCGAGTTGAACATGCAAAAGGTCGAAAGCGTCGACATTGATCAAACGCTCATCGGGCGCCTTTTCAACTTCGGCGACGTCACGATACGCGGCGTGGGAAGCAGTAATGAAACTCTCCGCATGATCCATGCACCCTTGAAGCTGCGGACAAAGGTCGATGTTGGTTGACCCCAATGCCACGATCGCAGGCGTGACCCAACGCGATTTGCGGCGGGTCTTTCGCCTGCTCCGCGGAGGGTTCACTTTTTCTGTCGCCTATCTGTGCGAACGATTAACAATTGACCGAGCGCGGGCCGACGCTTTGCTCTTGGAACTGATCCGAAGCGACTTTATCGAGTTGGCGGAGCCGCTCCATCATGACCCCGTGGACTTTTATCAACTAACGACCAAAGGCTCGGCGCTCGCAAATGCAAGCTTCGGCAAACGGTTCGGACAAGCCAAAGGAGAAGCGATCATCGCGGCGGTGATAGCGCGAGCCTGCGAAGTGAACGGCGACCCTGAAATGCCCTGGTTCATCGAAGAAATCGCAGCGTTCGGCAGCTGGTTATCTCAATCTGGGGATTATGGCGATATCGACTTAGCCGTAGGTCTAGCAAGACGATACGACACGAAAACCTCGATGCGCCTCAATGACGGACTTGCGGACAATTCCGGACGGTGGTTGAGTTTTATGGGTCGCTTGGTATTCGCAGAAAACGTGGTCTATCGCCGGCTCAAACGTGGGGATTGGCGGATCTCGATTCACCCACGACGCGAACCAACACACCTTGGCGTGCCCGAGACAGTCATATTTCAGAGCGCCGAGGTCGCGCGCGTAGACCCCCCAAGCGACGTCCAACAAAGCGCAATTGACCTAGATTCGGATCCTTCGAATCTCCCTGAGGAACTCGCTGGCGCCGATCCCACAAACTCTTTCACCCGATCCTCACCCGCAGGCCCTGGGCGTTCTGCCGTTTCGTCCGCATTGGCCTCGTCGCCGGAATCAGGCTTGAATGTCGCCTGCCGCGACCGCGGCAGGTCATCCAGCCGAAAATGACGATAACCTCGGGCGTCGCTCTTCGATCGGCAGATAAACCTCGATTCGCCTTCCGCCCGCTCTTACCCGCCGTCGTTTTTTCTGCTAGATTTCTCCCATGAGCGCGTTGCCCAAAATCCCGGTCCGGATGACCGTCGCGGAGTTCTTCGCCTGGAACCCGCCGTCGCCCCAGCTCTGGCAGTTGGTCGACGGCGAGCCGCAGGCAATGGCGCCCGCCAGCATCACCCATGGCGCCATCCAAAACGAACTTGGCCGGTTGATTGCCAACCACTTCGGCGAACGAATGAGCCCATGCCGCGTCATTACGACGCCCGGCGTGATCCCCCACGTTCAATCCGAGACAAATGTCCGCATCCCCGACCTTGCTGTGACCTGTTCCGGCTATGACGCTGAAGAGAGCGCTCTTGCCAACCCAGTCTTGCTGATCGAGATCCTCTCCCCGAGCAATCAAGCCGAGACCTGGGCC
The DNA here is from genome assembly GCF_045689225.1 of Methylocapsa polymorpha. Lineage (GTDB taxonomy): Bacteria > Pseudomonadota > Alphaproteobacteria > Rhizobiales > Beijerinckiaceae > Methylocapsa > Methylocapsa polymorpha. The sequence continues at coordinate 87,735 of NZ_CP136863.1, forward strand.
AATGTCTGGGCCTATGCGACCATCCCAAGCGTCCAGGAAATCCTCGTGCTCAAGACGGCCTCGATCGGCGCCGAGCTTCTCCGCCGCAATCAGGACGGAACCTGGCCGAGCAAGCCCCTGACGATCGAGACCGGCGAGCTGACCCTCGAGAGCATCAGCTTCAGCATGCCTCTCGCCGCCGCCTATCGGACGACGCGGCTGGCGGCGAAGACATAGCAAAAGCTCCGATCACAAAATTCCCCAAGCTCGATACCGCCCCCGCCCCGTGATCTCGCGGAGGCCGAGCTCGGCGACCATGTCTTGCGCCGCGCGCGGCGTTACGCCGAGTTCGGTCGCGATCATGCCGGCCGAGGCGATCGGCCGCGCGAGAATGAAATCGACCAAAGCGGGCAAGCGGGAGCTGGAACGTTTGCCTTTAAGCTTGTTCTCCAAGCTCCGTCGGGCGAGCTGCCAGCGGTCATGATCCTTCATGCCGGCCTCGGCCCCCATCGTAATCGCCTCCAGGAAGGCGTTGAGCCGCGTCAGCTGATCAGGGGACCGACGCTTCTCGCGCCGGATGTGGCGCAGCCCGGAATTCAGGCAAAGGAGATGCGCCCGCGTCTTCCGCCGCTCCCGAAGCAGCGCAGGAACCAGCAGATTGCCGAGCCAAACCTGACGCTCGAGCGGCGGATTGGTCTCCCAGGCGTCCCACAGCAGAGCCGCCGCCAGGAGGGGAGGATCGGATTGGGACGCCGCGGCGCCGCTCCGCCAGGCCTCCAGCTTCTCTCCATCCTCCCAATCCGGATCATAAATGAGCGGATCCCGCACGAGCCTCGCCACGGCTGGGCCTCCGGCGAGGAATTGGTTGCTGCTCTCGAGCGCGCGATCCAGCGCTGCGAGCTCCTCAGCGAGTGGGTCCGCGCCGGCATCGTCGGCTGAGCCCGGCGCTGCCTCGTCCCTGCAATCCGCCGCCTCATCCGCGCGCGTCGCGTCCGCGGACCCGCTATCGCCATCGCCGCGAAGAATGGCGAGGCCCTCTGCGCTCATGGCCCAATCCGGCGCGCCGCCGGCGATCCGCCGACGGGTCCGCAGCGCCGCCTGGGCGCGGGTCAATTCATGCGTCGGCGAACGGACGTCCATCCGCGCGTCGTGCAGGACGAGATCCTCGAGGGTCACGAGCTCGCCGGCGAGCCAAAGGCTGGCGCAGGCGTCCTGGAAATGGGTTCGGCTGATCCAGCCCTCAGCGATCGGGCTCGACCGCAGCCGCTCGTCGAGCCGGGCGAGCGCGTCTTCCGCGGTCGCGAGCGGACCTGATATTTTATCCCAAGGGATCGACATAGGATTAGTTTGCTCCCTCATCTGCCGCATCTGCTTTCCAGGGTTTCAGCCGATGCCCGTCCCGATGTCATTCGCCGCGCAGTTTTGCGGCGGCGTGGTCGCTGTTCAATCCCAAATTTCTATCTGACAAACCTTCATGTTCCTATGTGGTTGGGCCTTGTTGAATTGAATTCAGTCTGAGAAAAAACAGCGCCCGCTTTTGATTAAGCGCCTCACCTTGAAGTCCTTGCGCAAAACCGGCCGCTATTCTTGGCGACGCGGCCGCCGCGCCCAACATCTTAAAGCACACCATTGGTCTTCCGCGCGGTTGGCCGGATAAAGCTGGCTCCGTTTGTCTGAACAGATTCCTGGGAATGATAAGTGGAGCGTCTGCCGGGTTTAGGCTGCCGCGATCTGCGACAGCCGGTTGAAATAGGCCTGATCTGGCGTCTGCCGGTCAAGGCTGGAATGGGGACTCCTGGAATTATAAAAACGAAGGTAGCTTGCTATTGAGGCGCGGGCTTCCACCACCGTCTTGTAAGCTTTGAGGTAGACCTCCTCGTATTTGACGGATCGCCAGAGCCTTTCGACGAAGGCATTGTCACGCCAGGAACCCTTGCCGTCCATGCTGATGGCGACGCCGGCTTTGAGGAGAACGTCCGTGCTCTAACGGCGCAGACTTAAGGCTTTCTCAATACGACATCCGGACACCGCATGCTTTCGCGTTCGCGCGGCCATCGATCAAGAAGGACAGGACAAAGCAACAGAGGCCAACCGTGACCGAGATTTTGCGCCCGCCTTACTGCTGTTCTTACCCGTTTTCTCGACGACGACAACCGCGTCGGCGTCCGCGAATGACTTACCGCGCTCGAAACACGCGTGCACGATGGACGCCAAGTTAATCCCCCGGGGGGGGGGGGCCGTCAGCCGCACCGGACCGAATTGCGAATTCGCCCCGCGCCCTTACTCTCCAACCTTTACGACAAGCGATATAGCGGGGCGAATTGTCCTTTATCCTGTCATTTCGAGGCGAAGGTTCCGTGAAACTGGAACGGAAAAGTTCATACAAAAAAGTGCAATGTTTTTCCCGCGTGAGCCGGGAACGTCCGCCGTGCCACCGGAGTTCAGCGGAAGGTTCGTCTTTTTCTGTACGCTTGAGACCGGCTTAAACCCTGGGGCGGTATGGGATCGGGGACTTTGGTGAGGCTGGAAACGAGGGGAAGCGTCGCTCAACGCTAAGCGATCGAAACGCCCGCGTTACCGTGATATGGCAGCGGAACACATGTTTTAGACGGTCTCTCTTCTCCACGAAGGGGCGCGAGCATAGACGATCGATGACCCTGCTGCGAAACGCGCTACATGCTGCTATAGTTGGAAGCCTCGCCCTCGGACGCGCCTTCGCCATCGCGCAGAGCTCAAGTCCGGCAACTGCCGCCCAAGCAATTAAACCTTGAATAGGCCTATGCTTAACCTCGATCCTGTGATCCTGAGTCTCGCTGTCGCTATTGGGATAGGGCTCATGATCGGCGCGGAGCGCGAACGCAGGAAAGAAGAAAGGCCCGTGCCCGCTTCCGCGGGCCTTCGCACGTTTGCGCTCGCATCGTTGAGCGGGGCGCTCTGCGCCATCATTGGCGCCGAACTTTTGCTTGCAGTCACAGTTGGGGGAGTTTTCGCCCTGACCGGCTTCGCCTATTGGCGCGGACATGAGGAAGATCCTGGTCTCACAACGGAAATTGGTCTTGTTGTGACTGTGCTCCTCGGGGGGCTCGCAATGACCCGCCCGGGGCTTGCAGCCGGCGTCGCCGTCGCCGTTGTGATCATGCTCGCGGCCCGATCGCCGCTCCACCGCTTTGTCGGCTCCGTCCTCAGCGTAGATGAGGTCAGGGACGCGTTAATTTTCGCGGCCGCGACGCTGATCGTGTTGCCGCTCCTGCCGGACCGGCAAATGGGGCCCTTTGCTGCCGTCAATCCCCACGCGATCTGGATCGTTGTGATCCTTGTCATGGCGATCGGAGCTTTTGGCCACATTGCCGTTCGTTTTCTTGGACCGCGTTTCGGCGTTCCGATCGCGGGTCTCGCATCGGGGTTCGTTTCAAGCAGTGCGACAATTGCCGCCATGGGGGCGCGGGCCGCCAAAACGTCCGGCCTTTTATCGCCTGCGGCGGCGGGCGCTATCCTGTCAACGGTCGCGACCGTCGTCCAGATGGCGTTGCTTCTCGCTGCAACCAATCTGGCAACCTTGCAGGCGCTCGTCACACCGCTCGCTTGCGCGGGCGCAGCCGCCGTCTCCTATAGCCTTTTCTTTGCTGTGCGCACCTTTCGGGGCGATTCCGATAATGTTAGCGAGCGTGGTCAAGCGTTCAGCCTGTGGACCGCATTCGGCTTTGCCGCCATGCTTGGCGGGATCTTGCTTGCCTCACGGGCGATGGACGAATGGTTCGGCGAGGCTGGCGTCATCGCGACGACGGCCGTCGCCGGTTTCGCCGACACCCATTCCGCCGCGATTTCGGTCGCCACATTGGTCGGTGACGGGAAAATGACGGCTTCAGACGCGGCGCTTCCCATTTTGATCGCGTTCTCGACGAACACGATCACAAAGCTTGTCGTCAGCGTAGTCGCCGGCGGAACGGCATTCGCCCTTCGCGTCATTCCAGGGTTGCTCCTGGTGATCCTCGCGGCATGGGCAGGGTGGTTACTGCGATTTGTCTGAGCCCGGCGCTCCGTAGGGCCATCATCCAGCGCTTCGTGCCTCAGTCTTCGGGACCGTCGTCTCGGCCTGTCGAATTGCGTCGATGGGCGTTGCCGGGTCCGCCGCTCTATACGACGATGGAAAGCTATTGTTGTCGGAGATAATGACTGACGTTTCAGTGAGGAATATGGCCAAGACGATTGAGAGAGATCAATGCTCGATGCATAGCAATAGCAATATTTATGTTGTTAGAACAAAGCTAACGCCTTGACCATCTTTGTTCGAACAGTTTGTATAGCAAGGCGACGCCATTGCGCGGTTCGGTGTTTCGGTGCAGGCCCTTGCCAACGGAGATGGGATCATGCCGCTCGGAACCGTACTCATCGTACTCATCATTTTTTTCTTGAACTGGGGGCTTCAGTGGCGGCTACGGCCGCAGCAGCATCGGTCGGATTGGGGCCATCCTGATCGTCGGTGTCATTTTTTGCTGCTGGAGCGGATTCGATGTGACAGAAGGGATGTCGGATGAGTCGTCGTCATCTGCATCCGGAGAATCACCTCGTCGAGCGCATCGGGTGGTTGAGAGCAGCGGTGCTCGGGGCCAACGATGGGATTATCTCGACCGCAAGCTTGATCGTCGGGGTTGCCGCAGCGGCCGCGACGCGGAACGATGTCTTGATCGCGGGCGTCGCGGGACTGGTGGCTGGCGCCATGTCGATGGCCACTGGCGAGTACGTCTCCGTCAGCTCGCAATCCGACACCGAATGGGCGGATCTCGCGCGCGAGCGTGGGGAGTTGGGTGAGAATGCGCAGTTTGAGCTTGACGAGCTTGCCGAGATCTACGTCAAGCGTGGTGTCGATCAGGTACTCGCGCGGCAGGTTGCCCAGCAGCTGATGGCGAAAGATGCCGTGACAGCCCATGCGCGCGATGAGCTTGGGATTTCGGAAATCACCACTGCGCGTCCTGTGCAAGCCGCATTGACATCGGCGGCAATGTTTTCTGTGGGCGCCGCCATGCCCTTGCTTATGGTTGTAGTGTCGCCCGTTAGTGCGCTAGTCCTCACAGTGTCCGCTGCGTCATTGGGTTTTCTCGCTCTTCTGGGCGCCATCGGGGCGAAAGCAGGCGGCTCCAACGTTCTGCGCGCCATGGCCCGAGTGACATTCTGGGGCGCGTTGGCGATGGCTTTAACCGCCGGTATCGGGAAAGTGTTCGGTACAATTGTCTGACGATTTGGGCCACCGAAGAAGAGGAAAATATGGCCCGTTAACGGCCAATGCTCCACGCATACCCGTCCTACCCTCCCAATTCTTGGTCCGGTCATCAAATGGGCGGTTGCCCATAAGATAAACCAAAATAAAATAGGATCAGTGTGTAAGGCTCTGGGCGATTGTCTCGGTTTCCTGGCGGCCGCGCTTCGGAGTTTCGCCTTCACTGCTTGTAGGGCACAGTATCGCCACCTCTCTCTAACCGCCGCCTGCCCACAAGTGCGTGGAAATCGATTAAGGTTTGCCCAAGGCGACGACGCCGGCCTCGTGCCTGGCTCTGAGCCTTGCCAAAATGGCATGTCGCACCAATCTGAGAGTCGAATTTCCGTTCATTCGACGAATGTCTGGAAAAAGCTGCTTGTCGCGGCGCGGTTCGGAGTTCCAATATGAGAAAGCCAGGGCGATGAGCAATGTCTACTACCGCTTTGTGGCTCTCGCCTTGAACCAAGTCCATACGAAAATGCCGGCCAATCTGGGCGTAATCCTGATCGGCAACCCTGGCGTTCCGAGGTACGGCTCAGAATTATCGTCCGCCATGTCGCTCTTTATTCGTCACTCCCGCGTCGCAGTCCTCTTGGCTGCATCGGTCATCGCGTTTCCGGCGGTTGCGCGGGAAAAATCGCGTGATTTGGCGGCCTTTTTCGGCGGTCATCTGACGGCCACGGGAAAATTTCAGAATTATCAGGACGGTTCAACGCGCGGCGTGCGGGTTGACATTTACGGAGCGTTTGACGGAGCCGCATTCAAAGTCGTCGAGGACACGGCATACTCCGATGGAGAGAGGCGTCATTGGGTCTGGAGGTTCACCAAAGTGGCCGAGGGACGGTACGTCGGCCAGCGCGCCGACCTGATCGGCCAGGCGAAGGTTGAGGCGTATGGCAATAGGATCATGATCGACTATCGCGCGCGTGTCCCGACGAAGGCTGGCAAGACTCATGACCTGAATTTCAAGGAAACCTTCGTGTTCACACGGTCCGGGACGGCTGATTACCGGCTGCGTGTGTCGCTTATGTCCATTCCGGTCGGGGAAGCGAAATTGACCGTTCGAAAACGGCCCCGCTAATGCGGGCCAGTTTAGTGGGCGAATCCGACGCCGCTCTTGCTTGCATATCGCGAAGTCAATAGCGTTGAGGCGCTCCGATGGCTGTCCGGCGATAGACTTCGAGGGCTTGAGCGACGGAAACGGAAACCCATTGCCGCACCTGAACATAATGAACTTGCAAGAACAAGAAATGCCGAGACCGGGAGCGATGAGTCGACACGAAGGGTGGAACCGTTCAGCTCAGATTCAGCTCGGTGCGTGTAGATATCTCTCTCGTAACCGGTCATTGCGACCATAATGGAAATGCACAACCGCGCCAACATTAATCTTGCGGTTGGTGCGCTCGCGATATTCGTGGACCAGCCCGGCTTGACGAGGCCGCCCATAAGTAAGGGCGCTCGCAAGGACATCGAAGGCGCGATAATGGGGGACCAAATGTTCCGTGAAAATAGCAAGGGGACGACTCAGGCTCTCGGGGACAAAGGCCGATGCTGGCCGGATTGCAGCGCAACGCCGGTCGGTCAAAAAGATCGATCTCGGCCAGAGTTCAGACTCCACGCCGCCGTCGCCGCGTTTGCGACAGCGACGCTTCTCACAACAGGATCAGCCGCCGTCGGAGCGACCCTCTTGCTCAAGGCCGAACTCACCGGCGCCGGCGAGGTTCCGCCAGTCAGAAGCAGAGGAATCGGGTTGTTGAAGGCGATCCTGGATACCGAGACCAAAACACTGACTTGGACGGTTTCGCATTCGGGTTTGAGTGGGATTCCGATCTCGGCGCATTTCCAGGGACCGGTTTCCTATACCGGCGTGACTTTGGAGCAGAATGCCTCAATCCAGATCGATGTAACGGCCAATCTGACGAGCGGGTTCAAAGGATCCACAACCATTACCGACGCCCATATCAAGGACCTTCGCGACGGGCGTTGGTATTTTAACATCCATACGCGAGGCAAACCGAACGGCGAAATCCGAGGACCCATTGTTCGGTCCAACTGATTTCGCGCCTTAGTCAGACTTTGGCCAAAATTGAACGTAGTTGATCGCGTGCGTGATGCTTAACATTCGATCGGTGGTTGGCAAATGGGCAGCGCTTCATGCTCAAGTGTCCCAGCGCCATTATGAGCGCAATATCTGAGTGCAATCAATTGGCTATCGGTCAATCATGATGTTGACCATCCCGCCAAGCAAGTTCGCGCCCAAGCTTTGGTTGGGTCCCTGGCGCGGTTGGCCTGTCGACCAGGTGGGGTATGGCGAAAATCACATGCCCCAGCGGCGGACGAACCAGCTTTTGACCAGATGCGTCAGAGTCGCGTAGCTCAAGAGAAAGCTTGCGACGATGGGCCAATAGAGCGGCGGCAAAGGCGTGAACTTCAAGGCGTCTCCTACCGGCGTAAAGGGCAACGCAACGGCGATCCCACAGATTATGACGGTGGTTATAATCAGGGCGGCGCTGGCGCGACTTTCCAGAAAGGGGATCTTGGCGGTGCGGATAATGTGGATGATGAGCGTCTGGGTCAGTAAGGACTCGACGAACCAGCCGGTCTGGAACAGTGTCGGATTGGTCCAGCAATTGAACACATAGAGCATCGTGAAGAAGGTCGCATAGTCGAAGATCGAGCTGATTGGCCCGATGAAAACCATGAACTTGAAGATATTCCCGATGTCCCATTTGCGCGGGATCTCGAGATAGTCTGCGTCGACATTGTCCGTGGGAATCGCCGTTTGCGAAAAGTCATAGAGCATGTTGTTGGTGAGCACCTGGATCGGCAGCATCGGCAGGAAGGGCAGAAAGATGCTGGCGCCGAGCACGCTGAACATGGTGCCGAAGTTCGAGCTCGCGCCCATTTTGATGTACTTGATGATATTACCAAAAACCTTCCTCCCTTCGATGACGCCTTCCTGAAGCACCAACAGGCTTTTTTCGAGCAGGATGATGTCCGCCGATTCCTTGGCGATTTCGACCGCCGCGTCCACGGACACGCCAACGTCGGCGACCTTGAGCGCGGGGCTGTCGTTGATGCCGTCGCCGAGGAAGCCGACGACATGGCCCTTCGATTGAAGCGCGCCAATGACGCGCGCTTTCTGGGCCGGGGAGACCTTCGCGAAGACCGCAACCGATGCGGCGAGATCCGCCAATGCGGCGTCGCTCATCTTTTCGATTTCCGGGCCTAGCGCGATGCGGTCCACCTCGAGGCCAACCTCGCGGCAGATCTTGCGGGTGATAATCTCATTGTCCCCGGTGAGAATCTTGACCGCGACGCCCGATTGATTGAGCGCGGCGATGGCCGCGCCGGTGCTTTCCTTCGGCGGGTCGAGGAAGGCGATGTAGCCGAGCAGCGTCAAACCGGTCTCGTCATTGACCGAATAGCTTTGCTTGGGATTGATGATTTCCTTGTAGGCGACTGCGACGACGCGGAAGCCATCCTCATTGAGCGCCCGGGTCTTCGTCTGCGCCTGGGCGAGATGGTTCGCGTCCAAAGCTCCCAACTTATTGTCCAGTTCGTAATGCTTACAGGCTGAAAAGACTTCCTCGACCGCGCCCTTGCATATGAGGACATGCGCGCCCTTCTCTGGCGACCGAACGCCAGAGAGACGTCTGAGCAATCGCGCCATCCAGCGCCGCTCAAAGATCGCGCCGCCGCCTTCGCGCGCCAGTACGACGGAAAGCCGCCTGCGGACAAAGTCGAAGGGAATTTCGTCGACAATTCCGTATCGATGCCGCAAATGAAGGTTCTCGCCAAGTTCGACATGCTGCAGGACCGCGACGTCGAGCAGGTTCTTCAAGCCGGACTGATAATAGCTGTTCAAATAGGCGTATTCCAGGACCCGCTCGCTATCCTCCCCGCGAATGTCGAGATGCTGCTTGAGGGCGATGCGGTCTTGGGTCAGCGTGCCGGTTTTGTCAGTGCATAAAACATCCATAGCTCCGAAATTTTGGATGGCGTTTAGGCGCTTTACGATCACGCGTTTTTTCGACATAGCGATCGCGCCTTTGGCGAGATTGACCGTGACGATCATCGGCAGCAGCTCGGGCGTCAAACCCACTGCGACGGCGACCCCGAACAAGAGCGCCTCGAGCCAATCGCCTTTGGTAAAGCCATTGATCAAGAACACCGCCGGAACCATCACCAGCATGAAGCGGATCATCAGCCAGGTGAAGCGGTTGACGCCCTTGTCGAAGCTTGTCAGCTCGCGCCGCCCGGCGATCCGATCGGCGAGCTGGCCGAAACAGGTTTTCGGTCCCGTATGCACGATCACGCCGGCTCCAAATCCGCTGGCCACGCTGCCCCCCATGAAGCAGAGATTCGGCGCGTCGAAGGGATCGGCGATGCTTCCATCCGAGGCCTCCGGCGATTTCTCGGAAGGCATGGCTTCGCCGGTCAAGGCCGACTGATTGATGAACAGATCCTTGGCGGTGAGGAGCCGCAGATCGGCCGGAATCATGTCGCCCGCCGAAAGGCGCACGATATCGCCGGGCACGAGCTGCTCCATCGGGAGGTCGGAGAATCCGTTGGAGCGGTCTTCGCCGGCGCCTTGGCCGCCGTTTCGTCGCTTGACGCTTGCGACCGTCTTCACCATGGCGCGGAGCTTGGCGGCAGCGTCATTGGAGCGATGCTCCTGGATGAACGCGGTGACGACGGCGAGAAGGACTATGACCGAAATGACGACCGCCGCGCGAATATCGCCGAGGAAATAAGAGATGCCGGCGAGACTGAGCAGCAGCGCATTCAGGGGATTCTTGGCGCGACCCCACAACTCCCGCAGGATACTCGGGCGGCCTTCCTGGGCGATCAGATTGGGCCCCAGCCGCGACAGCCGATCGTCCGCCTCGGCGGGTTCGAGCCCCTCGGGCGAGGCCCGAAGCAGCAGCCAAATCTCGGCTTCCGTCGCCCGGCTAACCGCGAGAATCTCGTTCGACAGGGCGATGTTGGTGTCGAACGTCCCGAGATGGTGTTTGGACGACGCTTGAAAAACGTTCAGACGATCAAGGAAAGTCGGGCCATTCATGCGCGCTGCCTTTTCGATGTGATTCTGGACCGCCCAGCAGAAGGGGAGGCATATTGCTGCAAACGCGGCGCTGGAGGAAGCGAACCTAAATGACGAGCACTGATGAGCCCTTCAAGGGCCGCATCCTGAGTCAGTCGAAAGATAGACCATGAGATCGTCATCCTCTGTGTGCATTGGCGTGTCTGGTTCGAGCACATTCTTCGGAATCTCGTGCAAATGATAGCCGAGCGCGGAACAAGCGTGCCCGCGCGACGATCGGGCGCCGGACAAGGCGCTACGTTCCGGAATCCGAATAGCGGTGGAACTGCTCCACATGCCCAGCCAGCATTTCCTGGTGCGTCGATGATGCCCGAGTGAAGCGGAACGGTTGCTGGACTCTAGCGGCGCGCTTGTCAAACCATCTACCGCGGTGTCGATCGCGACGGCGACACAGTTGATTTCTTGTTGTGCGTCTGGCGGGACGTCGCAGCGCCAAACGCCTTCTTTCGATGAGGTTCAAGAGCCAGGGCGGCTGTCACATACGCTCAGGCTGGATGGCTGCCAGGCTTCACTTCGGGCGGCCCGTGACGTCCTCAGAGAACACCGGCGCAGCAAGCCTACTCGAATTTGGTCCTCGAACTATTTTACGATTCAATGGAACAGGAATACCGATCCATAAAATTTCGTTTGGGTCCGGCGCCTGGGGTGACGCGTCTTTAGCGCGCAGCGATTACCATTGCCGGCGTCAAGCTCATGCGCCGGACCAGCAAAGGGCGCCGTTGGACAATTGCAATTGAAGAACTGGACCGCGCCAGAGATTTGGACCGCCGCGCTTGCCACAGAGGTCAGAACCGCCATATGCGTTTCCTGCCAAAATTTGCGCCAAGGCCTTCGTGACCCGCCGTGCGACCAATGCCCTCAAACCGCTCTTGCTCGCGCTAAAGCCAGAATCACCTCTTTGGCGCTCCCTACAGAGGGCTCGAAGCCGCGCTCGCGTCTTGCCTGAAGCGCGCGCCTTCGCCGACAATCACTTCATCGCCCGGCTGCAGTCCGCCCTTGACGATTTCCGTGTAGACGCCATCGTCGAGACCAAGCTCCACTAGGAGCGCGGTTGGCTTTCCATCGCGCAGAATCCAAAGGCGCGGACCGTCGGGCGATGTCCTTGGATCGGCGCCGTCGCTCGCGACCGCGGGATTCCCGGGCGAATAGCGCAAGGCCTGATTCGGCGCGCGGAGGACGTCGTCGCGCCTCTCGGTCACGATCCTGACCGTCGCCATCATGCCGGGCTCGAGCAAAAAATCCGGATTAGGCGCCGCGACGACGATATCATGGGTCGCGCCCTGCTCAGACGTCTGCGGCGATGGCCGGATTTGCGCCACCTCTCCGGCGAAAGGACGGTTCGGGAAAGACGCGACTAGGAACGTCGCCTTGTCCCCGAGCTTCACCTCGTCGATGTCCTTTGCACTGACATTGGCGGCGATGTGAATGACGGCGAGATTTGTTCCGACGAGGAAGAGCTGCGTCTCTGAACCCGCTGCGACCGTCTGGCCTATTTCGACGCTGCGCGCGACGACTATTCCATCGACGGGCGAGGCGATATCGGTATTGCCGAGGTTGATCTCGGCGGCATGAAGCGCCGCTTGGAGCTTCTCGAGCATCGCCTCGTCGAGTTTCGTCTGCTCCTGCACCTGCGCATAGGCCTTGCGCGACTTGTCGCGCGCCTTCCGGGAAATGGCGCGATGGTTGGCTGGGACCGCATGGCGGTCTAATTCCGCTTTCGCTTGGGCGAGACTTGCTTTGTTCATTTGGAGCCGAGCCTCGGCTGCCGCGAGATCGGCCTTGGCCTGATCGACGACAATCTGATAGGGGCGCGGGTTGATTTTCGCGCAGAGCTGGCCCGCCTTCACTTTAGTGTTGGCGTCGCAATAGAGCGCCTGGATCACGCCCGACGCGTGAGTGCGGACCGGCGCGGTTGCCGTCGGATTGACGAGGCCGCTGGCAGTTACTGCGCGGACGATCGCGCCGCGATCTAGCGTCTGCGTCACGTATCGAGCGCCAGCGTCACGATGCAGGGACCAATAGAGTCCGCTGCCCCCGACAGCCGCCAGAACGGCGAGGGCGGCAGCTGCCGAGCGCCGCCCCAAGCCGCTCTTGGGGGCGCTTTGCAGAGCGTCTTGGATCGTATCCGAGCGTTCGCCGATCGCGCGCGGCTTCCCGACCTCATGCGATAGCGTCTCGGACCGCCAGTCAACAGCTTGTTCGTAGATGTCTTCCTCCTGGGCATTGTGCATGCGCACGAGGGATTCAATTGATTCGATGATGCGTTGCGCGTCCCGGATCAGGTATCGGTCAGATTCATCTGGACGAAGCCCGTCCGTCAGCCGCGCGAGGAGCTTCGCGAGGTGGAGAATCTCGCGATGAGCGCGGCTCATGGCCGACAGGCCATGGCCGTCAGCGAGGAAACTCGCGAGTCGGGGATAGATCGAGCTCTCGTCGTCGCGTTCGTGTTCGACAATTTCTCTGCCGACGATTCGATTGGCCTCGACGATACACTCTACGGCCGTCCCGGCAGCGGCGTCGTCCAGCGTATCCGCGATCTGGCGCAGGCGGTCGAGGCTCGCCGCAAGTCTTTGGTGATCCTCGTGCAGAATTCCCGCGGCCTCCGCCGGCATGGCGAGCCGGCGCGGCGCCCGACCTGGACTGAGCGCCCGCAACGCATTGAGGATCACCGCCACATCGATGGCCTCTTGGGCGAGCGCTCCGGCGACAGGGGTCAGCCAGCCAAAGGCGGCGGCCCCCATGGCCACGCCGGAAAGGGACATCCCGACGACAATGCTTTGCAGGGCGATAGCGCGCGTGCGCTGCGCGATTTTGACAGCATCGGAAACGCGATCGAGTCGATCGACGAGGATCACCACATCGGCCGCCTCGGAGGACGCGCTCGCGCCGCGCGCGCCCATGGCGATGCCGACGTCGGCCGCCGCCAAGGCGGGAGCATCATTGATGCCGTCGCCGACCATCAAGGTCGGGTTGAGCCGCTGTTCGATTGCGACGGCGTCGACCTTGTCGGAGGGGACGCGGTCTGCGAGCACTTCGTCGAGGTCGAGCGCGGCGCCGATCGTCTCGGCCGCGTCGGCGCGATCCCCGGTCACCATCACGATCCGCGCCACGCCCGCGGCTCGCAGGGCCTGGACGGCCCGAGGCGACTCGCGCCGCAATTCGTCCGCAAGCAGCAAAGCGCCGACCGCGCGCCCCTCAACGGCGACGAAAACGCTCAAGGCGGAGCGCCAGGAGGCCCGCCGAAGCGCCCGGCCCGCCCATTCTTCCGGTTGCCCTGCGCCATGGACAAGCTGATAGGAGCCGACCCGGACCTTTCGGCCGCCGACCACGCCTTCGAGCCCGGATCCCATGGTCTCGAAGACCTTTTCCGGGATCTCCAAGGACAGGCCCTTGCTACGCGCGGCGGCGACGATGGCCGCCGCCACGACATGCTGCGAGGCTTGCTCGAGAGAGGCCGCGAGCCGGAGCGCTTCATTCGGGTCTTCGCCGGGAGCGGTCTCGACGGCGACCAATCGGGCTCCGCCGACGGTCAGAGTGCCCGTCTTGTCGAACATCACCGTGTGCGTTCGCGCGAGCGCCTCGAGCGGGCCGCCGCCTTTGATCAAGATGCCGCGCCGCGCCGCCTGGGCGGCCCGGCGATGAAGGCCACGGGCGCGGCCAGGATCAAAGGACAGGGCGTCGCCGCGACGAGCACCGCCAGGCCTCGAACGGGGTCATGTGAAAGGATCCAAGCCGCGCCCGCCACTAGAAGCGTTACGGGAAGAAGAAGCAGCGCAAATCGATCCGCCATCCGCATGAAGGGAGCCTTGGCGGTTTGCGCCGCCGTGACCATTTTGATGATGCCCGCGTAGGTGCTGTCTCCAGCCGTCGCCGAGGCCTGCATCTCGAACGTTTCGCCCGCATTGATCGCGCCGCTCAGCGCCGCCTCGCCGGCCCGCCGCGTGACTGGAATGGGCTCTCCCGTCACGGCCGATTCGTCGAGCGTCGCACTCGGACTGGTGATCAGTCCATCGACGGGAACCACCTCGCCAGCCTGCACCAGAAGCGCATCTCCAATCGAAACATTGTCGATCGGCGTATCTTCGATGGATCCTTCGATCCGCCGATGCGCGATCCGCGGCGCGCGATCGACAAGCGATTTCAGATCCCGCTCGGCCCGCCCGACCGCGAAATCCTCCAGCGCGCCGCCGCCGGCATACATGACAGCGACGACCACCCCGGCCAGCGTCTCGCCGAGCGCCAGGGCTCCCAGCATCGAAAGGAGCGCAACCGCGTCGACCCCCATTCTGCCGGCCCGAATGTCACGAATGATCGAAAGGACAAGGCTCGAGGCCACGGGAATTGTTCCCGCCGCCCAGATCCACCGTGCTAGCCCGCCGCGTCCCGCGACAGCCACGGCGAGTCCGGCCGCAAGCCCCGCCAACGCGATGATGATGAGGGCTCGGCGCACCCTCCGCTCGTCGATCATCGGCGCCACTGTCATACAGGCTCACTCATTTTGCGTCGGACCTCAGTTTAGCTAAGGACGTCGTCCGCGTCCTTGCCGGTCTTTGCCACCGCGGAGCTAATACGTGAACCGGCTTTGGGCTCAATATGACAGAAGAACCGGCAGTTCCGCCTCGGCAAGCATGTCGCTGGTTACGCCGCCGAGCACCATCTGCAAGAGATGTGGATGCGCATAGGCGCCCATGACGAGCATACTCGCTCTCGCCATTGTCGCGTGATCTCGGAGGGTTTTCGCTATATCACGATGTTCCGTTTGCAGCTCCGTGACAGTCACGCTCATGGAATGGCGGGAAAGGTGAGCCGCCAGGTCCGCCCCGGCGATGCTTTTCGACGCATCAGGGGAGACGCACAGGATTTCGATCTGTTGAGCGCGCTTCAGAAGAGGCATGGCGTCCCCAACCGCTCGCGCCGCCCGAGCGCTTCCGTCCCAGGCGATCATGATCTTGTCGAACTCGACGCCGCCATCCCAATGGGGCGGGATGACGAGCACTGGGCGGCCGGACGTGAACAGCATTGCTGAGATCAGGTCGCTGTCGAGGGAAAAACCATATGTCGGCCGCGAAATGATAACGATATCGCTCGGTCTCGCCGCTGCGGCGAGGCTGTTATTCGTGTCCGTATAGGATTGTTGGACGACCTGAAACTCGACGGTTACGCCCCCAGTCGCTGCGGCGGTAGTTATTCTCTTTTCAGCTTCCTCGGCATGTTTGCGCCGCTCAGCATTGATCTCATCAACGACCGCATGAGCCAGCGGGACAAATCCGGCGCTCGGGATGCGAAAAATAGGAGCCGCAATCAAGACGGAGAGATGAGCCCGCTCGCGTGCGCAAAAGGCAATGGCGTAGTTTTCGGCGGCGCCGCTTTCCTCCAAAGGCTTCGGGGTCACTTCACCAAAACTTAGGCCGAGGCAGACACTTTTGAATGGCATATCGGCCTCCCCTCCTCATGGAGAGCCCACCCTGGGCTCTCCTTCATCTCGTACCTTTTGACATTGCTCAATCGGCGCCCATCCGGCTGCCGCAAATCATCGGCCGGAGAGCAAGGCCAGCCGTCAAAGCGCGACCTTTTTCTCCGGGACAATCACGGGCTCAACGTAAAGGACTTCGATCGCAGTGATGAGGAACAGCGCCAACGGCGCCGCGAGGAATACCGCTTGTGGGCCGAGCAGGAGCCCGCAAGAGATGACCGACAGCAAGGTCACGACCGGCGGCAGCGACGTCGCCTCCGATTGGATGATCGGCGTGATGAAGTTGCCCTCGATGAAATGCACGCCGACATACATTGCTATCACCGCGGCGGCGTAATAGGGCCCTTGGGCCAACGCGAAGAGCGTCGCAGGCACAGCGGCGACCACCGCGCCGACATAGGGCACGAATGAGAGCAAGCCGCCAACAAGGCCAAGGACAAGCGCCGCCTTGATGCCGAGCGCCCAGAGCCCGAGGCCCGAGAGAATGCCCACGGTGGCCATCACGGCCAACTGGCCCGCGAACCAGCGGCCCAGGATATTCGCCTCCGCATCGAATAGCCTTGATACGCGCGCCCGCGCGCCGGTAGACAGTAGACGGAGAATCCCACTCTTATAGCGTTGCGGCTGCGCCGCCAAATAGATCGCTATGATCGCCATGACGATAAGCGATCCGGCGGCCGCCGCCAAAGTTCGCACTACCGTGGCGAGCGCGCCAGCAATCCATCCCGTTGGCCCCGAAAGATCCGCAGTCTGAAGTTTGGCCAGCAAATCGCGTGCGTAAGGGCGCGCTTCTATCTGATCGGTCAGCCAGTTTAGGCCGGTCGGGATTTTCTGCGCCACTTCGTCGAGTTGTTCGCCGATGGCGGCGCCAAAGAACCATCCGATCGCCCCGATCAAAGTAAGTCCCGTCAGCACGACCATGGAAAAGCCAGCGGCATATCCGATCCGGATTCGATTTGCCAAAAGTCTTGCAATTGCGCTCATGCCAATGGCGAGCACAAGAGCGCCAAACAAAATCAATATGACGTCCCGCAATATCCACGCAGCGACGGCAGCGCCGGTCATTGCAATCAATAACGCCGCTTTCTCTATAAAGAGTCTAAGCGTGTTTTTGTTCAAAGCCTGATCAATCCGCCGCATGCTTGACGCCGCCTTCCGATTGAGTCGCCCGTCTCAACATCAACAACCCGGCGGCTTTTACGCAATGTGCTCCGTTTCCGGCTTGAAACGCAAAGCCTTGCCGCGGCCGATCGAGTTACGATGCACTAGAGGTGTACGGTTACGCGCCGCCATCGAGGGAGCCCCTCTGTTCGAACGGCGATTGGTGCCCACAGATAGGCGAGCCCCGATGAATCCGTTGAAGCGGATTAAATTCCACTCAATCCTTTTGCGTCAATGTCGGAAGCAGCGACGCAATTTCCTGGTCCCTGCTGAAATAGGTCACCATCAGCGCAACCATCGACAGCGTCGCTATTAATCCAGACAGCGCGCCAATGATCATTGGGGACGACTCGCCGGTTTCGTGGCTAAGATCGTGTCCGGCCAGCCCTCCAATCAGCGAGACAATCAAGATATTGATCAGAACGACGCGGGGAAACTTATCTGCCGCCGCATCGACGATAAGGCCTTTAGGAAGCAATCTCAACGCTACACGGCGCACGACGCCAGCGAGTAATACCGCGATAAAGCCGGATGCCAAGCCTATCGTCACCCCGTTAGTTACGAAAGCGCCCAAGAGAAGTCCGATAAGTGCGCCTCCTATGATCCCAGCGCCTAAGACCAGCACCACATAGATTGAAGTGAACCCACGATCCATAACGCGCCTCCTGTTTTAATTGGCTTCTGAAGCTGTATATCATATCAAAGCCCGGTGATGGTTGATCCATGTCAGCGTTAAGCCAAGGATTGATTGGCGTAACTTATGAACCATCGCTTTAGGGTCGTAAAAGACGATTGTGCCAGCAGTCGAGATTTATTGGGGTTGATTCATCCTTATGGTCATTCGCGTGAGTGTCATAAACCGCGTCGACTTTGCAAACCATCTACATCTTACATTCACAGACCCCAGCTGGGAACGGAGCGATGATGCAAGCTTCGCGCTGAACCCAGGCTGAATCGCTATTGGCAAAGCCCAACATTTGGCGAGCTCGACGAATTTTATGTTCGTAAGCGTGAGCCGGCCGACAAGCGCGCTTTCAATATAATCGCCCGGCGAAAACGAGAAATGCCGAGACCAGAATCAATTGGTCCAAACCAGAGATAGGACTGTTCAGGCCAGATTCAGCTCGAAGCGCGTAGGTATGTCTACTGCGACCAATCACTGGGACCGCAACGGAGATCGAAATGCGCGACTACATTATGCCTGCCGTTACTGCGCTCGCGATGTTCGCGGCGCTGCCCGCCTTGGCGGAGCCGCCCATCCACGAGAGCACTCGCAAGGATCTCGAAGACGCGATGAAGGGCGAAGCCTTCGCCTATCTCAAATATCTGGCGTTCGCGGAACAGGCGCGCAAGGACGGACATCCGGACATTGCCGAGCTGTTCGAGAGGACGGCCAAAGTGGAGCGCGAGGAGCATTTCGCGGAGCACGCCAAGCTTGCCGGGCTCGTGCGCAGCGACGCGGAGAATCTGGGCGACGCGATCAAGGGCGAGAATTACGAGACGACGACTATGTATCCAGACATGGCGAAACGCGCCCGCGCCGCTGGGGATAAAGACGCCGCGAAACATTTCGAGGAGGTCGCCGGCGATGAGGCGACGCATCGGGATCGATTTAAAGCTGAAAGCCTCAAGCTCGAACGGAAGTAGGCCAGCGCGAATAGGCGCGCGGTCCATTCCGGCGCCGCTTGATAGACATTCAACCCGGAGGAATTAGCATGTACAAGCACTTTATGATCGCTGTCTGCATTGCGGTATCGGGAGCCGCGGCGACGAGCGCAGGCGCTTCGGAACTCAGCCAGCTATGCGCCGCGAAAGCCGGCGTCACGCCTGTCAGAGTCGATGACGCCAAGATCAAAGAGATCCTGTCCGAACGCGGCTATACTCAGATCAAAGGCCTCGGCGAGGAGGAAGGCTGCGTCGAAGCCAAGGGCCTGGACAAGGATGGCAAACGGTTTGAGGTCTACCTGCACCCGCATACCGGCGACATCGTCCGGGTGCGCTGAGATGGACAAGGCGATGATGCGCAATGCGACCGCACCGACCCTGAACATGATCCCCGTCTGGGATCCGCTCGTCAGGATATTCCATTGGACGCTCGCGACATGTTTCATCGCCGCCTATCTCCTGACCGAGGGCAATGGCGCCATCCATCAGGCCCTCGGCTATCTCGCCGGGGGTCTGGTCGCGCTGCGCATCGCATGGGGCTTCATCGGACCTTCGCGCGCCCGGTTCGCAGATTTCGTTCCATCCCTGAGAAGCCTATTCGTCTATGTTCGTGATATGTCGCGCGGGCGCGAGCAGCGGTATATCGGCCACAATCCAGTTGGCGGCGTGATGATCGTCACGCTGCTTGCTCAGATCGCGCTTCTGGCCCTCACCGGTTGGCTGATGACGACCGACGCCTTCTGGGGCGTCCGCTGGCTGCAGGACCTCCATGAGGCGATCGCTCTTCTTGCCGCCCTCTGCGTGTGCATCCATGTTGGCGGAGCGATTTTCGAGAGCATTCGTCATCGCGAGAATCTCCCGCTCGCCATGATAACGGGGCGCAAACGTGCTTGAGACCCGCGCATTAATTTTGATCGTCGCCGCCGTGGCGTCGATCGCCGCAAGCCGCGCGATCGCCGCGGATGACCAGGATCGCGCATTATCGGCTCTTGAGGCGCGTCAAATCCTGCCGCTTAGCGAAATCTTGGCGCGCGCCCGACTGGGCGATGACCGCTTGCTTCGGGCCGAACTCGAGCGGGAAGCCGGCCGCTATGTCTATGAACTTCGCGTGATTGCGACGGATGGAAAGATCAGGCTCAGACATCTTGATGCGCGCACTGGAGAGATTCTGCCTGACGGAAAACTGTCCGACCATCCGGTCGGACGCGCGACGGACGAGGATGACTGATGCGCGTGCTCATCATCGAGGATGACCGCACCTTGTCGGCTCAGCTCAAGCAGGGCCTAGAGCGCGAGCGCTTCACCGTCGACGTGGCCGCGACCGGAGAGGACGGCGCCTATCTCGGGGCCGAAGAATTCTACGACACGATTGTTCTCGATCTCGGCCTGCCCGACAGGGATGGGCTCGACATCTTGAAACAATGGCGGGCGGCGGATCATAAGACCCCGGTTCTTATTCTCACCGCACGCGGAGATTGGCACGCGAAAGTCGTCGGCCTCAATGCCGGCGCGGATGACTACCTCGCAAAGCCGTTTGAAATTGCCGAAGTTGCGGCGCGGCTGCGCGCCTTGATCCGTCGGGCGCATGGTCAGGCAAGCCCCATTCTGCACTCCGGCGGCCTGGAGCTGGATTTGGCCGCGGCGGAGGTGCGGCGCGACGGGCGGCCGATCCGGCTGACCGCGCAAGAGTTCAAAACGCTCGCCTGTCTGATGCGCCACGCCGGGAACATCGTCAGCCAAGCCGAGCTGATCGAAGCTCTCTACGCGCAGGATTTCGATCGCGACTCGAATACGATCGAGGTGTTCGTCGCGCGGCTCCGGCGCAAGCTCGGCGCCGATGCGATCGAAACCGTGCGTGGGTTTGGCTATCGCCTGAGGTCGCAATGATCGGCATGCCCAGATCGCTGCGCGGGCGTGTCTTAACGAGCTCCTTGCTGGTTTGCGCGCTGACCTTTGGCGTGGCGGACGCGCTATTGGTCCATCTGTTTCGCAGCGAAATCGAGCGACGCTTCGACGCCGAGCTCTCGGCGCATCTTGACCAGCTGCTCGGCCGAGTTGGCCAGGACTCTTCCGGCGCTCTGGTCATCGCGGGGGTTCTCGCGGACCCGCGCTTCCAACAGCCCTACAGCGGCTTCTATTGGCAGGTCGAGGATCAAACCGGCAACCGCATACGCTCACGTTCGCTCTGGGACTCCGTGCTCCCTCTACCAGTCGACGCTCCTGCCGACGGCGAGGTTCATCGCCATAAGCTTGCTGGCCCAAACAGCCAACAATTGGTCGCGATCGAGCGCCGTGTGACTTTGCCTGGCTATTCTCAAATCGTCCGCGCCGCCATCGCCGCGGATGTCGCCGACCTCGAAAAATCCATCGCTTCATTCTCCTATGTTTTGCTTGTCACTTTCACCGCGGTAGGGGTTGGCCTCTCCATCCTCGTCGCCGGACAGGTTTGGATGGTGTTCCGACCGCTTGCGAGGCTCCACGCCCAAGTGATGGCCGTTCGAGGCGGCAGGAGCGGCCGGATCGATGGCGCCTTCCCGTCCGAAGTCGCGCCATTGGTGGAGGATATGAATGCGCTCCTGGCGCATAGCCGTGAGGTCGTCGAGCGTGGGCGGGTGCAGGCCGGCAATCTGGCGCATGGTTTGAAAACGCCCTTGGCGATCCTCGCTAACGCGGCCGATGCGCTCGGCGGCGGCGAAGCCTCAGAAACGGTGCGCACGCAGGCGGCAGCGATTCGGCGCCAGGTCGATCATGCCTTGGCGCGCGCCCGCGCCGTCGCCGCGGCGGGCCTTCCCGGAATTCACTGCGACGTCGCCGATCGCGTGTTCGAGGTCATGCGGGCGCTGGAAACCCTCTATCGCGACCGCAATCTCGATCTTGACGCCACACTCGTACAGCCGACCGAGGTCGCCGTTGATATCCAGGACATCGATGAAATGCTTGGCAATCTTCTCGACAATGCGTGCCGCTTTGCGCATAGGAAGGTTCGGATTGCGGCCGTGCGGGAAGCGGCCAGCTGCATCCTTACGATCGAGGACGACGGGCCTGGCATGGCGCCCGCCGCCGCCCAAGAGATCGGCCGCGGCGCGCTCCCTCTCGACCGAAGCCGGGGCGGAGTGGGCCTCGGCCTGGGCATCGTCCGCGACCTCGCCCGAGCCTATAAGGGCGAGCTGCGCCTCGATCGATCAAGCCTCGGCGGTTTGGCGGCGATCTTAGTCCTTCCCGTCGCGACGACGGCGATTGATCAAACTAAGCCGCTGAGGACTTAGTCAGTGTCATGCAATGCGCTTAACTTTGGTCGCGAGACGTCGCTTCGCGTTACCGTATTCTCAGAGCGGGATGTGCGGAGCGGCCAAATTGCAACGGCTTGCTTGAATGCTACACTCGGCAAGTGCCGTGAGGGCAGCTGGTAGTGCTTAATGCACCTCGGGGGGCCTGACTGCTTTCGTGCGAGGACCTCCGCAGGGCGCATTTGGCCCAAACATCTAACCAAAACGGCGAGCCTTCGACGGGCCGCCGGTAACGCATTTTCGAGGCTCGACCCATGACCCAGCGTTCATCCCCCGATTTCGTTCCAGAGTATAAGGAGTACGTTGCGTGGGACGCGCCTACGCGTTGGTTTCATTGGATCAATGCGCTCGCCGTCCTCGCGCTCATTGCGACTGGGGTCGTGATCCTC
Organism: Methylocapsa polymorpha; assembly: GCF_045689225.1. Lineage (GTDB taxonomy): Bacteria > Pseudomonadota > Alphaproteobacteria > Rhizobiales > Beijerinckiaceae > Methylocapsa > Methylocapsa polymorpha. The sequence continues at coordinate 110,050 of NZ_CP136863.1, forward strand.
AACGACGACGCTCTAGGACTTTCGGCGGGAGGTAAAATCCTGCTGAAAAGTATTCATGTTTCGTTCGGCTACGTCATGGCCATCAATCTATTGTGGCGCTTCGTCTGGGCATTCTACGGCAACCGCTATACAGGCTGGCGAGGCATTCTGCCGGGCGGCCGCGGCTACCTGACGTCTTTGCGCGCCTACGTGCTGTCTTTCTTGTCCGGCGAGCCGCAACAATTCGTCGGACACAATCCCCTGGCGCGCATCGGAGTTTCCGTTCTTTTCATGCTCCTGCTCATCCAATTGACAACCGGGCTCGTCATCGCCGGAACAGACTTGTTCTGGCCGCCATTCGGGCATTGGTTCGCACAATGGATCGCCGCTCCGGGAGTTGACCCGACAGCCGTTCAGCCCGGCGCCTCCGACTTGATCGATAAGGCGTCTTATCAAGCCATGCGCGCGTTTCGCGGGCCAATCGTCGAGGTCCATGAGCTTGCGTTCTACGCTTTGGCAATTGTTATCGCCCTTCACATCGTAGCCGTGGTTCTCACCGAGCTTCATGAGGGCGGCAGCATCACGTCCGCTATGTTCACGGGCCGCAAGATCCTCACGAGGAAGCCGCCGGACGCCGAATGAGTTCTTGGTGCGTTCCCCGCTGTGATTCTTAACGCTCAATTGTAAACCGGCTCGAACCGTCTTCCCCGGTGCGGCTTTTGCCGCGCTGACCTCAGCGGGCCATATTCCATTCATGGCCAATTCATCGGAAGGGGCGCATTCATAAGGTGCTGCCGGGCTGACGCCAAAACGCTCGTCGCAAAAGGCTTGAATTTTGGGGTAGCACCGAAATCTCCCTCAAAAGAGCCTCAAAGGATGGGCATCCGTGCGGGCTCGACTGGTTTTTGCGGCTTGTGCGCCGACGCGTCTACTGTCAGGTCCCGGATTTCGTAAACGAAATCCTGTGGTGAGGGAGAAGATGGATAAGAAGATTGTTGGAATGATTGGCGCAATGTCCGCCGCGGCGTCGGGGAGCGCGGCGCAAGCCTCACCGGCGAATGTCGCCGAGCTGATGAACCCCGGCTCTTACGCCGAGCTGCTGGAGCCCATACCAAATGCGGCGGCCCTTCTACGTGCGGCGGACGCCGCAGCGGCCAGAGCGGCCTTCGCCAACAAGACGGTTTCAGGAAACGCAAAAGTGAGAGTTGCGCAATATTACCCAGCCTATCCCGACTATCCTTATTATCACCACCACCATCATCATCATCACCACCATTACTATCCGCCGTACGATTACCACCACCACCACCACCATCATCATCATCACCATTATTATGAGGAATATGATGGGCAGCCTGAGTAGGTGAGGCATTGCGGTCAAGATGGTTGAGACCTGTTGCGGGCGATTATTTCTTCCTGCTTTTCTCTGTCGCCGCCCGGTGGATCTGGCGATAGGTTGCGTCAAATACCGTATTGGTGGTTGAGATCCACTGGGTTGCCGCCGACAAAGTCGAGCGGGAGTTGTAAATCCGCCGCGCTTGGAGTTCGCGCTCAGCGGCCTCCTCTTCCGACATCGGGACCAGCTGAAAGTCCGGATCTTCAGGGATGACGATGATCTGCGCGAATGGCTCGCCCAATCTGAAGATATGGGTTCGGCCTTCGCTCGGCGATTTGAAAACCATGAAGAACATCATGGGCCACCAGTTCCTCAAGAGCGCCGGCACGGCGATAGGGACGGTGTCGGTCGCATCGGTATAGAAGCGGGGATGTGGTTCCGTTCTAAACGCGAACCCTTCTTCAACCTTTAGGTCCAGAAGTATTTGATAGGTGTAATATTGGTCGCCGAAAGATCTGAACGGCGGCTGATAGGCGCCTGTCTCATCGGGGCCCGAGCGGCCTTCGATTACGAGGCGACCATCCCGCGTGCTCACACGCAGGTCCTGCTCGAACGGATAGAACAGCTCAATTCCGTATTGCGCGCCTTCCGCGAAGGGGATGCAATGCCACGGCTGTTCGTGGGAGCCGGTCTTGCGAGGCTCGGGCTCACCGCCCCAACCAGGCACGTCTAGCTTCGTCCGGCGCGGCTTGAGTCCGGGATCGCTGAATCGATATTTGATCTTATGCATAAGCTCTCGTCATCTGTCTGCGTGAACATGCGCGAGGCGTAAAGAGATTGAATGTTGCGGCGACACTATGGCTGTCGGGATGGCGCTGATTGGCTCTTCCTCAAACCGTGTGAAAGCCCGCGACCTCGTGTTTTCCAACGCTTTGATAGGTCGCTCGGATTTGGCTTATGAGATGCGGAAAGTTTCGAAAAGGTGACAAACGGTAAAATTTGACCGAAAGGCCTCGTATTTGCAGCCGCTTGCAAGATCGATCGACGGGCGCTTTTCACAGAGATTGAGGAAGAGCCCATTAAGCGCCATCTGACACCCTGCCTGCTGACCTGACGGCCGCTTTCGCCGCGCTAGTCGATCGAGCTGGCTGAAGCTTCTGCGCGAATCCGTGTTTGACTGCATTCAGTGCGCCGACAGCATGAAGACGATGGGTAAACGTGAGAGCCATGACGGCAGCGAGGGTGATGGCGCCAAGCACGGCGCTGCCGCCATTCGGACCAAAAAGCTCGATCATCCACCCTGTCAGGGCGCTTCCCAACGGATTGGCGCCAAGCACAATCGTCACCTGCAAGGCGGTGGCGGCATTGCGCAGATGATCGGGAACTAAACGCTGAACCGCGGCGGAGGCCGAGGAAAGCACGGTCGCTGTGCAGACGCCAAATCCCGTCAGGATGAGAGCGGCCAGCGGAAACCGATGGGTCGCCGACAAAGCAGCAAGGCATAAGCCGAGCCCCGCAGCGGCGGCCAGCGGGCGCCAGATCGAGGCAGCGGGCCACCGCCATTGCAGAAATCCTCCAAGACAGGCCCCGACGCCGAACGCGCCCATTAGCAATCCGAAACCGTTGGCATCGAGCCCCAGCCCGAACCGCGCATAAGCCGGCACGAGGGTTTGCACATTGATTGCGAACACCCCGACTACAGCCACCGTCAGCAGGGGAATCCGCGTCGACAAATTGGTCCATAACAGACTGAACGCCGCACGGCCGGAGCCCCGCAGGCTCGACGAGACCCGGTCGTCCGCATCCATGCCGGCAAGAAACAGAAGAAGCGGAAGGAAAGAGAGGGCGTTGATTGCAAAGGCGAAAGTAGGACCATATGCGGCGATTGCGAAACCCGCCAGAGCCGGCCCCAGGATACGCGCGAGATTGAAAGACAGCGTCGCCATCCCTGCCGCTCTCACGCGCCCGTGAGTTCCGGCGCCTTCTCCACCAGCCAAAGTCGCGGCCATGGCGATGCGGGCTGGCTGCGATAGCGCGTTGCCAATGCCGAGCAGCAACGCAAAGCCCGCGAGAACGGGATAAGTGGCTTTCTCGGCCGCCACGACGGCCGCCAGACCTCCGGCCAGCATCGCCATCGCGGCCTGGCCATACAGCAAAAGGTTTCGTCTACCCCACCGATCCGCTACTTTCCCTGCCGGTATGGCCAAAACGACCGCCGGAAAATATTGGATTGCGACCAAAAAGCCGAGCAGCTCCGACGACCCCGTCAGTTCGAGGACCAGCCACGCCTGCGCCGTCGACTGCATCCAGGTCCCAATCTGGCTGATGAAATTGCAGACGGCATAAATCCGCCATGCACGTGGCAGCGACGCCGCTCGCCCTGTCATGCGGCGCCCACCCGATGCGGGCGGGCGTCTCGAAATTCTAGTTGACAGCCCTTGCGATGGACCAGGCCGACCCGCTGGCGGCGAGCGCGGCAGGCTGCTCGCAACAAGGCGATACTAGGCAAGATTTCGAGAAGCGAAAGGATCTGTCGCTTCATCACAGGCCCGCCGTGGACGACTGGCGCCGAGTTTCCCAAAGGACATGGGCGACATAACCTGTCCCCCAACGGCACAACTTGGTCAGAATGTCCTCATCGAGATCTAGGATGGATAGCGTCTCTGGCAGGCACAACGGCAGCAGATGATCGGCGCCGCCGGTCTTTTCGCCCCTGACCGAGGCAGAAATATTGTTGATAAGGGAACCGCGTGTCGGATTGTGCGCATCCCAGACTTCCGGCGCCACCTTAGCGATTGACGGAACTGCCCGCAACATCGAGCCTCTGCGGTAAACGACGATCCGCAGCTCAAATTTACAGCCCTTCAAGGCATGCCCCGGCGTCCTGATCACTTCGGCGTCCAGATATTCCGTCGCGGCGTAGGGGAAGCCGGCGCCTTGTCCGTAACGTTCATGGACGACGGCCAGCGAGCGCCCTAACCGCTCTCGGATAACTTCTTCGTCTTCGCCGCCGAAGAAGAACTCGATGCCGTCGCCGTGCCCCGTGCCGCTCGGCTTGATGACGATCTGCTCGCCGTGGCCGAGGCGAGCCCGGACGGTTTCGATTAGGCTTTCTGCATCTTTGCAAACGTCGAAGTGGATTTCTGCACCCACCTCGTCGAAGGTATTGCGGGCGGCGAAGGAATTTACATGGCGGTAGGCGGTCGCCTTGTCAGCTCCCGATTCATAGCACCGGTTGGCTGGTAAGAATGAGTCGATATCCAAGGCGCCATATGCGGCTGTCAGATTGAACAGGAATCGGTCATTGACAATTCCAGCAACGCTGCGGCCGAACAAACGCGGCATACCGCAGATGACATGAGTGTGTGAAACTAGCTCGCGGGTGTATCCCAGGAGCACAGTCGGACGGGAGGGCCCTCGCCACCCGCCATTCGCAACTAGCGAATCAAGCGCGAGAATTTCGACATCGCCAAGGCGCTCTTCGAGAGCCCGGGCGATCCGATCGACGAAAAGAAGCTTCTCATGCAGCAGGTGACTAGGCTTGCGATCGCCCATCGCCTCCCGTCCTGAAGACGCCACCACCACGAGCGGCGCTGGCCCTTTGCAGGCATTTCCGATCTCACCGATCGTATCGAGGATTTCTTCGACTAAATCGACCGGCATATTGGTCAGGCCGCCGATTCCAGTTCCATTGAGCTCAAGCAGCTGAAAGCGCCGCTGGCCAGCTCGTCGAAACGGCAAAATGTCGAGAGGCGCGACAAAAAAATCCTTTAGGTCCACTCCGGCAGGCAATGGAATTTCCGACGCCAGGGCATAATGCGAAGCAAGGTCGGAAGCCTGTCGCCTGGCTACAACTTTACGATCATCGAGGCGATGACCCAGCATCGGCGCCAAGGCTATCAACGTTGGTAGACCGATTGCCAGACCGTCACGCCGACTGGGGGAAGCAAAGCAACCCGGCGGCGGCGAGAATCTCTCTGCGAATGCAAGCGGACATCGGCCAGATTGCGAGACCGAAGATGCTTGTAGCGCCATAGTTTTTATAGCCATCCGGTTCATAGCACCTGCACTAACTTGTTGCGATCGCTACATTCGATGATATGAGCGTTCGGGAACTATTCGGTATGCTTCGGATTGTCGCCAATCGGCGCACTTTGAGGCCAAAATTCGGCCGAGGCGCCAATGAGCCGGGCGCGCCCTTCGCGCAGATTGCACCCGCTTCGCCTCTCGTTTCGTCACCCGAACCCCCAGAAGAACCCAGCTTCCGCGCCTATTCGCTCGGAGTCGGCTGCGGCTGCCTTTGCTGTCCTGGAGCATGACGAAGGCCCAGCGGATCGACACCCCGCACCTTTGGAGTTGCATCTCCGCGCACGGCCGCTTGGGCGAGCGGCCCGATGGCGGAGGCTGCTAGCAGCAGCTCGCCCAGCAGGGATAATAGAAAGCGATATTTGACACCAAAGACAATCGAACTCCTTGGGTTCGACGGGCCGGAAGTGGCAAGCTAAGAGCGATTTTCGAAATCACTCGGGGCTTCGGGCGTTAGTTCCGTGACTCGCTTCCAACCGCACGAGGAGACTATATTAGCTTATGTTAACCGTAGTCTGACCCCAGTATTACAGCAGACTTACGCGCCGGTTCATTGAGAGTGCGCCAGATTGTGCTGTCACTGCCGCGAACGATGATGTCCAGCTCCACGGCCTCGTTCTCCGGCAACCACGGTATCCGCGGTACGTGAGCCTCGGGGGATAGGATCCCGCCAACGCAATCAGTTTGGCTTCCTCCTCGCTATCGAAATTTCTACGAATAGCTGGCGTGGCGCGAGGCTTTCGGTTTCATCGGACCGCAATCGCATGCGGTTGAATTGGGGCCTCTAGGCTTTGGTAGCTGAAAATCCAGGATCCATCGTCGTCCCCGCCGCGTGGGACGCGTCCACTGATGCAAGGCCGCGTTCTCGTAAGAGCATCGAATCCTGTGGGAGCGCGAGTCGGAAGATGGCTCCCCCACCCTTTGCGTCGGCAATTTCCACTGAACCGCCTTGGGCCTGCATCGCCTCGTGCACAATCGCCAGCCCAAGTCCGGAGCCTCCTTCAGATTTGCGCGCAGCCGACCAAAAAGGCTCAAAGACTTGCCCGCGGAGCTCTAGAGGCACGCCGGGCCCACTATCGCTAACCTCGATCGTCGCTCCCGGCTGCACGGAGACACAGACAGTGCTGCCGGGCGGGGTATGGCGTAGGGCATTGTCGACGAGGTTTCGAACTGCTTCCTCAAGAGCCGAGGCGCTTACTATCGCGGTCACTTTGCCTGGCGAATCAAGTTCCAGATCTCGATCAGCGGCATGGGCGAGCGGCGCAATTTCGGCCAGTATTCTCCTGACGAATTCCGTCAGATCGACTTCTTCAAAATTTGCCATTTGCCCCGCCTCGAGGCGGGCGGCAGTGAGGAGCTGGCTGACGAGACGCGTCATGCGATCGACGTCGCGCAAAAGCTCGGTCCGTACCGTCGTGGGCGGAAGCCCATCGATCCTTGTTCGCAGGATCGCGAGCGGCGTTCTCAATTGATGGGCGGCGTTGGCGCTGAAGCGCCGTTGCTGGGCGAGAGCGGCCTGGAGACGCCCGATCGCCTTGTTAATCGCAGTGACTAAAGGCAATATCTCGGCTGGCAAACGATCGGTCGATACTCGACTATTGGGACGATCCATCGATATCGTCGCCGCCTCATCCGATGCGCGTTGCAGTGGCCGCAGCGCCCTCCGAACAGTATTCCATGTGACGAGCAGGCCGACTATCATCATTGGCAAAAAGACAGGGAATATCTCGTCGTGTAATTCGTCTTCCAGGCCCGCCAATGTCAGACCAAACACGGATTCCACCTGCACGAAATAGACGCGATAGGAACCGTAGGGCGTTATTACCCGTTTGAAAGCGCCGTTGCGCGGAACGTTGTCCGATCCGACATAGCGAAACCATCCCTCAGAGACATTCGGCTCTTTCGGCAACTCGGCCGGCGGCATTGCTTGCCCAGGACAGACGACTGCGCCGCCTGTCGCTTCATCGATGGCCCCATATTGCGCATGAGGATACCGTTCGATTTCGTGGGCGAGGCTGATTGGGATTGCAAACTGGGGAATGCCATCTGGCGATTTGACAATCGCCCGCGCCAACTGGTGGGTCAAGTCATACGTAGCATCGATGACATGATATCGCATATCGCCTTTTTCAAATGCTAAATATGTGCCGATGAAGGCCAGCAATGCCGCAACGAAGACAACACACTGCGCAACAAGCAGTCTTGCTTTAAGGGATGCTGGAGAATTCGTCAGATACCGCATTTTGGTCCCTTGTCTCCTCGAGGCGATAGCCAATGCCACGAGCCACTCTGATACTAATCTGGGCGTCGGCAGATTCCAGGCGCCGACGAAGTCGCGACAGGTGCGATTCGATGACGTTCGACTGCCGATTGTTATCCATGGCGTAGGCGGCTTCCTCAAGCGCAGCTTTGGTAACCACCCGACCGTTCGCGCGCATAAGCGCTTCGAGGATGGAGAGTTCGCGACGCGGCACTTGGATCGGAGCGCCCCCGATGGAAACTGCTGAGCTGACGGTGTTGAATTCGACATTTCCACAGATAAGGTTGATTCCAAGCGCTGCCCCGGGCCGTCTCAAGACGGTACGTATTCGGGCGACTAATTCGGAAGAGGAAAACGGCTTTACGAGATAGTCATCAGCACCTTCTGTTAGGCCGATCACACGATCATCTACGGTATCCGCAGCCGACAAGATGACGACGGGAACATTGTTACGGCTCTGCCGGAGGGCTCTAAGGAAATCGAGGCCGTTCCCATCGGGAAGCCTCAGGTCGAGCAAAATGAGATCATAGGAATTTGCCGCCACAAACTCCTTCCCCTCACCTAACGTCTGCGACCAGTCTACGGCAAACCCCGCTTGCGTTAGGTTTGATACGATCAATTGCCCGAGCCTAGGCTCGTCTTCGATTGCAAGAAGCCGCATGGAAACCTCGATCTTGACCAAGTCAATTTGCCGGGGGGGGGGGGTAAAACGCTTGGGCGTTAGGCGGCAGTTCGAACTGCCGAGATGTCGACGCGGCCGTCAAGCACGGCCGCTCGCACCTGCAGTACCCGGTGCGCGCCGCGGGGCGACCATCGCATTTGTCGGCGTCTATTCATGCCGCCGATGACGACATGGCTAATCGCGCCTTCAGCGCGTGAGGTCGAGATAGATTTTCCATCTCGCCGCCGCCCGCTGCAAGTGATCATCGCACCTTGATTGTTCCAGATCTAGGGGTCTGCTTCACTTTGCGTGTTTGGTATTGCTTAGGTGGCGCTTTTTGTCCTGATAGGGCATGGAGAAAAAAGCGAAATTGTCCCTTGGGCCGGGGATTGAGGTGCGGGGCGTCGAATTTTTCGAGGGACGTTGGCTTGTTTCGGCGCAAGGAACCGGGGCGCGATCTTGCCCGAGGTGTGCGATGCAATCGACGTTGAGGCACAGTTGGCACGTGCGGCGCTTGCAGGATCTTCCGCTCCAGGGCGCGCCAGTGATTGTCCGGCTGCGGACAGGCCGCTGGAGATGCCGCAACGAGGAATGCGGGCAGAAGACCTTCGTCGAGAAATTGACAGGCGCCGCCCGCCTTTGCTCGGCGAACGCGCCGCGTCGGCGAGTTCGTGCGGCTCTTTGGACATGCTGCTGGCGGCCGCGTCAGCGAAAGGCTGCTGCGCCGTTTGGGCGTAGCCGGCTTGAGGCTCCGGCAGGCACTGCCTGTCGGAGAAGCCGGCGGAGGGATGGCGGCCAGCGACACGACCATTCTCTGGCAGCTCAAGCGGCATGCGAGCGCGCGGACGAAAACGCCATCTATCCGCAGCTCGCGAATCTTCTTTCCGACAGCTCCAGTCTCTTTGCCATGAGCCGCGCCCATCGCGAGATTCTGCATTTGGCACGACTGCTGAGCCGCCTCGTTGACGGGCGAGGTCCGAATGACGCGGATCGATCTCTGATCAGGGACGGGCAACGCATCATCGAGGCCATCGAATCGCGGGTCCGGATTCACAATGGGCAGGAGCAGGATATTTATGAGAACGCAGGATCGAAGCCGAGCGCCGAGAAGGGATACGCCAATTGAATCGAACGTGGGGCCCAGGCGCGTTCGTTGCCGAGGACTGGGCAGATCTTGCGACCCTTGGGCCGGTTAGAAACTATTATAACGTAGGGAAAATGCTATAGAGGCATAAAATATCGAGCTGAATGAGTCGCACAATGCTTATGCCTACCGCCGGTAACCGCTGGCTCGTTCTCGGACCGCTTTTCTTTTTGGCTTTGATGGCCTCGCTGCCCCACGCTTCGGCGGACGATGCAGCCAAGGGAAGCGCGGCGCACGGTGAAATCGTCGCGAAACGCTGGTGCTCAGCATGTCATTTAGTGGCGTCGAATCAGGCGCTGGCTAATTCGGACGCGCCGACATTCGCCTCTATAGCACGCAAAAAGCAAGCCTCGAAGCTCAAAGGCTTTCTCACAGATCCCCATCCCAAGATGCCCAATATGAGCCTGTCGCGCGGCGAAATTGCGGACATTATCGCCTATATCAAAGCCATCGATAAATAACGCTAGCACAGTTGGCACGTTAGCTAACTACGCTATTGAATTCGCCTACGTAAAGTTACGGATCGAATGGAGTGATGAGTCGCTAAGCAGCTTTGCCAATGAGCGCGCCAATGCCAGCCGTCACTGCCATCGCGAACGCTCCCCAGAAGACGACGCGGAGCGTTGGTTTGAAGATGCTGGCTCCGTCGATCTTCGCTCCGATCGCGCCGAGGAACGCCGAGAATATCAGTGAGGCGCCAGGACTGCGGCCACAATCGGAAGCGCGGCGCCGGGGGCAAATGTCGCCGCTGACGTGAGAGCCGCCTGGATCGGCTTGTGAGCTCACGGAGACATATTCACCCGCGGCCATGGCCATCGAGCCAGCAATCATCCCGGCAACTCCGGCAACCAAAATCTCATCGGGGGAGGTAGCGTGCGCGGCGACCGACGACGATCAGGCTGGCGGTGGAAATAATCCCGTCAGTGGCGCCGAGAACGGCGCCACCAGCCAATGCGTTCGACAAGGTGGTATTCAAGATTGGGACGCGCCACGAGTTTCGACCTTTCATCGGAGCGTGCCACAATGCCTGCGAGAAAATAGAACCTGAGGATGACATTTATGCCGTCGCAAGGTGAAAACGCCTTTGTAGCACCTGAGAGGCGCCGGACCGTCCCGAAGAAGCGGCCCAGGTCGCTGGGGCGAACGGGCAATGCTCGTCCTTTGAAGAGGTCGAGTGATAGGGCACATGGCTCTCGATTCCGACTGCCGATGAACGTCGATTAGTGTTGCCGTCGCCTTCTCTCTTGGGACCGTTCAGATCTTCATCGCAGCAAACCGAGCATGTAACAAAATAATTGGCTGTTATGCTCACGTTGTATTTCACACCACGTCTGCGGCGCGGTTACCGTGAAGGCTGTTGATTTCCACTGAGAATTGATTGCAAACCCGGGCTGGCGCCCCCTCGCTGTCGACCCTCTGCGGAGGACTCGCCCCGGCTGGATAGTCACCCTCCCATTGAGGCTCGGTCACTGTGGATGCCGGGCGAGCACGGCGACAAACGCGATTTAAGCGATTTATGGCGACCGTCTTCAGAATTGATTCAGCGCATTGCGCGCCGACGAACTTACAAGAAAAATGAGTTTTGGGGTTGAGGGGTAGGCAGTCATGCTTCATCTGACAATCATAGCGACGGTCATGGCGACGGGTTCTTTTCTGGACTCGACCAATGCTGCAACATATTGCGCCAAATACGTAGGCGGCCCGGAGCGATTAGGCTCAGTTGCGTATAGCCACTGCAGGTTCTCGACGCGGGAGGCGTGTCGCTCAAGCGTTAGCGCCAGGGGCGGCGGAAATTGCTACCAGAAGGGACCCTTGCGCGGCCAGAGGGGATAAGAAAACTGACGCTTAAGTCGATGAATGACTCGCCTGGTCGTTATCACGCGGTCGCCGCAAATGATCCCATCATGACCAAAATCGCCGTAGTCATGTTCGCCCCAGTTTACTTGTCAATGGCGACGGAAGTCAAAAGCCAGAATGTGTGGAGTTCAATGCAATAGGATCCTCGTAGCTCTGATAAATCCGCTGGAAAATCGCCTATTTTAGGCCAATGGCACATGCCCCCGGCGCCGCCTTGGCGGTGGAGCTGAAACGGATAGCCGCGCAACCGTCAGTCGTCGTCTTCATCCCGTTTGCGCTGGACGCGTTCGAGACTCGCCGGGTCGTACTTGGCGTCGAGGCGCTCCCCTCCCGGCTTCGTCGCCCTGACCTTGTAACAGCCGTCGTCGGAGCGGATCGACAGCACGGTCCAGCCTTCGGCCTCGAGCTTGGTCTGCAGAGCCTCGCGCGGCTGCCAGTAGGCCAGCGGCGCGGTGCACGCCTGATCCGCCGCAACCGGCACGGCCCCAAGACATGGCGTGAGGGCCAAAATCGCCGCAACCAACGCGTTTTTCACTGATGCTCTCCCGCCGACGCCCCCGACAGCCGAGGAAGCACGCCAAACTGACGCCTTCCTGAACGACTCAAACAATTCTAGGATCACTTCGCCAGCCCGGCAGGATAAATTTGCACAAGACACGCCGAGGCGACGCATGCGCATTCTTTTGGTCGAAGACGATCCCATCCTTGGAATGGCCGTGCGCGACCAGCTCAGGGACGACGGACATACCGCCGACTGGGTGAAGCGTCTCGACGAAGCGGTTGACGCGATCCATGCCGCCGCCTTTGAGCTCATCCTGCTCGATCTGATGCTGCCGGACGGACGCGGTCTCGACTTCCTGAAACGCCTGCGGTCGGCAGGCGACGTCACGCCGGTGATGGTGCTGACGGCGCTGGACCAGATCTCGGATCGCATCGCCGCCCTTGATGTCGGCGCCGACGACTATCTGATCAAGCCCTTCGACCTTTTCGAATTGTCCGCGCGGATCCGCGCGGTCGGACGGCGCTATAGCGGCAATCCCAATCCGCTTGTCGCCTTCGGCGATTTCGAGATCGACCTCGCCGCCCGCTCCGTCCGGCGCACCGGCAGGCTGATTCAGTTGACCGCCCGCGAGTGGTCCCTGTTCGAAGCCTTCGTGCAGCGCCCCAACCAGCTGATTTCCAAATCGCAGCTCGAGGAGAGGCTCTATTCCTTTGACGCCGAGATCCAGAGCAACACGATCGAAGTCTATATCGGGCGCCTGCGCAAGAAGCTCGGAGCGGAGGCGATCGAGACCGTTCGCGGCATGGGCTACCGTCTCGGCTCGCCAAGGACGCGCGCATGAGCGGCGGGCGCCCGTCCGCCGGATGGAGCCTGCGCCGACGCATCGGATTATGGCTCGCCGCCGCCGTCACGGCCTTTTGGCTCGCCGCCGCGACGGTGGCCGGCCTCGTGCTGCGCCGCGAGATCGACGAGGTGTTCGACAGCGCGCTGCAGGAAGTCGCACAGCGGGTGTTGCCTCTCGCCTATTCCGAGCTGCTCTCGCGCGAGGAAGGCGGCGCGACCCAGCACATGGCGCCGATTGGTCCCCACAGGGAATACATCGCCTATGTGGTCCGCGACAAAGAGGGGCGCGAACTGCTCCAGTCCAGCGGCGCCGACCTCATGAACATTCCGGGCGGCCTCGCGCCCGGCTACCATGCCACCGACCGGCTGCGCACCTATACCGAGGCCGCCGTCCGGGGAACCATCTTCGTCACCACCGCCGAGGACCTGCGCCACCGGGAGGCGGCGGTCCGGCGCGCTGTGGCGGCCCTGATCTGGCCCCTCGTCGCCCTCGTGCCGATCGCCCTGCTTGGCGTGTGGCTCACGATCCGGCTGTCCATGAAGCCCGTGATCGTCTTCCGCCGGGCGATCGAAGCGCGTGGCCGCGGCAATCTCGCGCCCGTCGCCGCAGCTGGGCTGCCGGACGAGCTTGCGCCCGTCGCGGCGTCGGTCAACGCCTTGATGGAGCTTGCGCGGCGCGCTCGAAACGGAGCGCAGCTTCACGGCCAACAGCGCCCATGAACTCAGAACGCCGATCGCCGCCGCGCTGGCGCAGACCCAGCGCCTCATCGCCGAATTGCCCGAAGGCCAGGCCAGCGACCGCGCCCGCTCCATTGCGACCGCCCTGCGGCGCCGCGCGCCTCTCCGAGAAGCTCCTGCAACTCGCCAAGGCCGAGGGCGGCGGCCTTCTCGCCGAGACCCCGGCGCCACTCGGCCTGGTGCTGCGCCACGTCATCGAGGAGATATACCGCCTGACCGATCGCGGCGACGCGCTGGCCGTTTCGATCACGCCGGACGACGGCCCCCTGTCGGATCTCGATCCGGACGCCTTCGCGATTCTCGCCCGTAACCTCATCGAGAATGCGCTGAAGCATGGCGCCCCCGATGCGCCCGTCTCGGTGCGGCTCGCAGAGGGGCTGTTCGAGGTTTCAAATCACGGCGCCGTCGTGCCGGCAGAACAGCTGGAGCGGCTCGTCCGGCCGTTCGAGCGCGGCCCGACGCGGTCGGAGGATCGGGCCTTGGCCTTGCGATCGCCGCCGCCATCTGCCGCGGCGCGGGCCTCACGTTCGACCTCGCCTCGCCGATCCCCGGCGCAGCCGATGGCTTGCGCGCCACAGTGCGCTTCGCCACGCCATCGCCGCAAGCCTGACGGGAAGCTGAACGCAAATCAGCTTTTCCTTCAGGCGGCCGTCAGGCGCGATGGCGACAATTCTCCGGTCAATGCAACCGGAGATATCCCATGAAGAAACCCGTTTTGATCGGAGCGACGCTCCTCCTTTCCACAGTCGCCATTGGCGTCGCGTTGGCGGCGACCGACCACGATTTTCTGGATGGCGATCGCCAGGAAGCTCGTCACGGCGTCGAGGCGGCCGACGCGGAGCGGGCTCCGCTCCTCCTCGCCGAAGAATCGCACGGGCGGGAATATACCGCGCGAAGCCACCATGAAGAGGATGACGATGACGACGACGGTGACGATGAAGGCGGCGGCCGCAGCGCGATCCCGCCGGCCGGTCCGACCGATCCCAATGCGCCAATTCCCGACAATGGCCTCTTCAATGGCCACGCCCGTCCAAAGGTCGAGGTCCATTGAACGACCGCCGCGCCCGCCCGAATCCCCTTCGAGGAACAGACCGATGAAATTCGTCCTGCCCGCCATCGCCTCGTCCGCAGCCTTGATCGCGCCTAGCTTCGCCGAGGCCCGCCAGATCACCATCGAGACGACGCTCAAGAACTATGGCGGCAACAGCGCTTATGTCGTCCTCTATGTCACCGATGCCGCCGGCAAATACAGGGGCACCCTCTGGATGGCCGGCGGCAAGGCGAAATATTATCGGCATCTTTCCGACTGGCAGCGCGCCTCGGGCGGCGCGCCGGCCGAGATCGACGGCGTCACCGGCGCGAGCATCGGCTCGGGCAAGACGCTGAAGATGAGCTTCGACCTCGCCGACGCCATGATCGACGCGGGATACAAGCTCCACGTCGACACCGCGGTCGAGGACGGCAGGGACAATCCCTCCGAGGCCGTCCTGCCGCTCGACGCCCCAACTTCCGGCAAGCCGGTCCCGGGCAAGGGCTACGTGAAGTCCCTCTCGGTCTCCTTCTAAACCGATCGGAACATCCCGCCATGCTTCGCCGTTTTCACTCGCTAACGGGCGTCGCGCTTGCGCTCGGCCTCGCCGTGATAGCCCTCACCGGGGCGGCGCTCTCCGTCGAGCCGCCGCTCGACCGTCTGGCGACGCCCGCAATCGCGCGCGGCGTCAGCGTCGCCGCTCTGGCCGAGGCGGTCGCCGCCCGCCACCAAAGCATCGACTCGATCCGCAAACGGGCGGACGGATCGATCACCGTCGCCTTCACCGATGGCGACATTGCCGGCGTCGAGCGGGTCGATCCGGCCACCGGGATGGGGCTCGGCGACTACCGGGCGTCGAAATCTCCGCTTCATCACCAACCTGCACCGCTCGTTTCTGGCGGGCGACGTGGGCCGAGCGGCCGCTGGCATTAGCGCGCTCGCCATGCTCGCGCTGACGGCGTCGGGCATGGTCATGCTCGTCCGACGTCTTGGCGGACCGCGCGCGCTGTTTCGCCCGATCCGGGCGCGCCCGCGCAGCGCTGGCACGGCGCGCTGGGCCGTCTCGCCGCCGCCGGCCTGTTGCTGTCGTCTCTGACCGGACTTTGGATGTCGGCGAGCAGTTTTGGCTTCATCCCCGAGCGAAGCCGCGATCCCGGACGTCGTTGCGAGCGCCGGGCGCCAGCGCCCGTCGGGACTCTCGCGGCGCTCAAGGTCGCCGACGTCGCCGACTTGCGCGAACTGACCTTCCGGCGCCCGGGGACAGCACGGACGGCTACCGCCTGCGCAGTTCGGCGGGAGAAGCGCGGATCGATCCGGCGACAGGCGCTGCCCTCGCTTTTGCGCCTGCGACGACGCTCGACCGCATCCAGGATCTGGTGCGTATGCTCCACACGGGGCGGCGCCTGGGCCATCGGCCTGTGGCTCGGCCTCTCGGCGGCCGCGGTCCCGGTTTTTGCCACGACAGGTTTCCTGTCATGGCGCCGCCGCCGCGCCGCCAGGCCGCGCATAGCGAGGAATGTTTCCGCCCGCTCCGCCGATACGATCATCCTCGTAGGCAGCGAAGGCAATTCGACCTGGGGCTTCGCCGCGACGCTGCACGCGGCTCTGACCGCCGCTGGCCACCAAGTCCATACGGGGGCAATGAACGATCTGGCGCCGGCCCACGCACGCGCCGGGCGTCTCTTGATCCTTGCGGCCACTTGCGGCGACGCGCGCGCGGCGCCCGCCTCGGCGAAGAACTTCCTCGCGCGCCTCGCCGCCCTGAACGATCCCGTCCCGGTGGCCGTGCTCGGCTTCGGCGACCGCAATTTCGGGCGCTTCTGCGGCTTTGCCGATGACGTCTCAGCAGCGATCGCGGCGAAGGGCTGGCCGCAGATCCTGCCGATGAAGCGGATCGATCGCCGCTCGGCGCAGGAGTTCGCGCAATGGGGCCATGGCCTCGGCGCCGCGCTCGGTCATGATCTCGAGCTGGAGCATGTCTGCGAGCCGCCGAAGACTTTCGCGCTCGAACTCGTCGAGCGCGAGGATTATGGCGTCGCCGTCGGCGCGCCGGTTGCGATTCTGCGCTTTCGGCGGAACTGGCGCGAAGGCCGGCCGCCTGCCGTCGTTCGAGCCGGGCGATCTCGCCGGCGTCCTGCCGCCGGGCAGCCCGATGCCGCGGTTCTATTCGCTGGCGTCGTCGGCGCGCGACGGCGTGCTCGAAATCTGCGTGCGGCTGCGCGAGGGCGGGCTCTGCTCGACCTTCCTCCATGCTCTCGCGCCCGGCGACCTCATTCAGGCGTTCGTCCGCGAAAACCTCGCCTTCCGGCCAACCAGGGGCAACGCGCCGCTCATCCTGATCGGCGCGGGCGCAGGCATCGGCCCGCTTGCTGGCTTCGTGCGCGCCAATCAAGCCTGTCGCCCGGTCCATCTCTACTGGGGCGGCCGCAGCGCGGCGTCGGATTTTCTCTACGAGCGCGAACTCGCCCGGCACTTGGCTGAAAAGCGCCTGACCTCCCTCAGGACCGCCTTCTCGCGCGGCCCTGACGGCGGGGCCTACGTGCAGGACCGCATCGCCGCGGACGCGCCCCGCTTGCGCGAACTGATCCGGCAAGGCGCGCAGATTCTGGTGTGTGGGGGGCGCGAGATGGCGCAGGCCGTCACCCACGCGCTCGACCCGGTCGTCCAGCCGCTTGGCCTTGACCTCGCCGTTCTCAAATCCTCTGGGCGCTATGTCGAAGATGTCTATTGAAACGCTCTCCCGTCCTACGGCGCTTCGCCGTCGCGTGCTGAACGGCCCGACCATGGGATCGCGATGGTCCGCCGCCTTCTGGGCCGCCGACGACTTCGATGCGGCCGTACTCGGCCGCCGACTTCAGGGCGCCGTCGATCGCGTCGAACAGCAGATGTCGACATGGAGGCCGGATTCCGATCTTGAACGCCTCAACGCCGCCCCGATCGGCGCCTGGCTTGAGATCCCGCGTGAACTCGGAATCGTGCTCGCCGCCGCACTTGAGATCGGCCGTCTTTCGGGCGGGGCCTTCGACATTGGCGTCGGCGACCTTGTCCGCGCCTGGGGCTTTGGAGGCGGATCGCGCGCGCCAAACGCCGGGCAGATTGCAAGCCTCGCGGGGCGGGCGTCATTCGAAGCGCCGAAGACGCTGCAGCTTGACCTCGCAACCTGCCGCGCGCGGCGCCTCGCGCCGCTGCGGCTTGATCTCTCGGGCATCGCCAAGGGCTTTGGCGTCGACGAACTGGCGCGGGAGGCGCAACAGTCCGGCCTCGATTCCTGGTTGGTCGGCATAGATGGCGAGATGCGCGCCATGGGCCTCAAGCCCGATGGACGCCCCTGGGCGGTCGCCCACGAAAAGCCCGATCCCGGCGAACGCGCCATCCTCGGCGTGCTCGAACTCTCCGGCGCCGCAGTCGCCACATCGGGCGCCTACCGCCACTTGGTCGAGGTGGACGGACGATGCCTGTCGCATACGATGGACCCGAGCCGCGGCGCACCGCTTGAGAACGACCTCGCAGCCGTCACCGTCCTCGCCGAGACCTGCATGGCGGCCGACGCATGGGCCACGGCCCTTATGGTCGCAGGCGCAGATCACGGGCTGGAGCTAGCCACTCGCCTTGGCCTCGCAGCCCTGCTGGTGCGCGCCGACGGCCGTCTCATGTCGACCATCCGGTGAAGGACTCGAAGTATCATCAATAGGCAGAGAGCATGCGAAGTCGTGGGGTTTGTAAGGCTGCGACGGACGGGACATCATGATCATTTTCTGCTTGGAAGGCGGCATAGAGCAGCCTGAACGAGCCACCGAGCGTCTTATTGAGAACTGCGATGCGCATGTTGAGAATGGGCTGCACGGTCCATCGGTTCCGGAGCAACTGTAGCTTCTTGATCATGCGTTTCGACAGGATCTCATTGACCGCGCTTTCGACAAAGGCCGTCGAAATAGGCAATCCCTCATTTCGACGGCGCCCATAGTTCACCAGCGCGTGCCGGTTGGCATGAAGATGTTCAATCAGATCATTGACGTGGCGCCGGGCGGCGACCGCACTTCGGACGTCGCGGACGTGACCGCAATCGAGCCTGTTCGCTAATTTTGCCAAACGCCCGAGGCAGGCACTCGCGCCGCCGTGCCAGAGCTTCCACTTGGCACTCTCGAGATTGCGAACAGCGTAGGTACGAAGGTAGGCGCTGGTCGTACCTTGACCGATGCCTCGTGCCGACTGCAAGGCGTGTTCGAAGCGCATGGCGATGTGCCACCAGTCTAGGACGAGTGTCGCCTCGGGCACGACCTGTCGCTGCAATTTCCACAGCCCTGCGTCGCCGTCCGAGAGCACCGTCGCCGGGGTGCCGAGACGGACGCCAGCGCTGACGATCGCGGCGGCGAATTCGCTCGCGGAATTGCCTTTGCGGGCAAAAGCGAAGCGATGCTGCGATCCATCGAAGTTGAGCACCTTGCCGGCGATCACCTCAGAGTTGCGTTCGGGACGACGATGCCGGCAGCGCAGGTAGCCGGCGTCGAGCCCGATCACAACCGCCGGGGTCACTGCGTCGATGTCGGGATCTAGGGCTCCGGCCAGACGCAGCCGCGCGATGCGCTCGCCGGCCCGGCGGGTCCGATTGCGCACCGTGCCGGCGTTGACCGCGCCCCCGCCCCGGGTAGCATCTCGGTGGGGAAGTCGGCGACTTTTCCGAAGGGAGCCAGGGCAGCGAATTTGGCGGTCACATATGCGAGTTCAGGCGGGACGCAGCCTTCTAGCGCAAGCGCCGAAAAACTTTTCGGCGCTTGGGGAAGGACCTCGAGGCAGGGGCAAATCTGGAACCGCCGGACGCGCAACGGCACCTCGCCGAACAAGGATCGAAAGATTATCTGCCGATATCCTTTGGTGGACAGGTTGGATCCGCAGTGCTCGCAGCATCGGTAACGCTCGCCCATTATTGCCGCTTGCGAGCGGACGATTTCGGTCTGGATGGCCGCGGTAAGTCTTTTTCCTTCGCCCAGCGACAGGCCGAGTGCTTCAGGGAAAGCCCAGTCCGCCCTCTCGATCCGAGAGACTTCGACCTCGGAGGCCGCCCCATCGTCAGAATCGGCCACAAGCTTCACCCGCCACACCAGCTTCTACACTGCTCCACCCCCCGCTAAAGACAAGAAGCTTAGCCGCAAAACTTTACCGCCCCCCACTTACTTTGCATGCTCTCGGATGTCGCGAAGCTGTCCTGCTGCGCGGGATAATGATTGCTCTCACTCACCGCCCCGTTAGCTTTGCAATGTCGCCGCGACGATGTGGAACTTTCGCTGTGGCCGAGGTAGTGGTGCAAACTTCCTAGACTGAAAAACAGCAGCGCTTGGAAGTTTGCACCACTACCGTCAGTGGCAGGGCGGTAACCCAGGCAGGCCGCAACCTCGCTGCTGTTGAGGCGGGCGCGACTGTTGGGGTTGTTGCGGCGCGCGCGGCGGCTGATAGGCTGGCTGCGGCTGCCGCCATTGTTGGGGTTGCTGCGGCGCGTGCGGCGGCTGATAGGCCGGCTGCGGCTGCCGCCACTGTTGAAATTGCCGCGGAGGCTGCTGGGGCTGTTGCAGTTTAGGAACGATGGTGGAGGTAGGCCCGGTAACCACGGGTTTACCGTTCGGCCTTGATGGAGCGAATCCGTTCTGCGGGGGAACCTGGCCCACGGGCGGTTTTTTCAGCAATTGCTGCTCCGGCGACAGATGCGCTCCAGGTGGCGTGGCCCGGCCGTGCCTGGCATCCCCTGGCGCGACGTGTCCGCCGGGCAACGGGGGAAGTTGGTGGCCACTCGGCAAAGCATGAGCCGCAGATAGGTCGTTTTGTGACGAGGCTCCCGGGGTTGGTCGAGGACCGCCCGGCAATGCCGGTTGAGGCTTTTGTTGGGTTTGCGCCGCTGGCTGTCCGCCGGGCCTCGGCAACGGCTTGCCATTCGCACCTGGCAATGCGTCGCCGGGCGCCAAGCGAGTTGACGGCATGGGGCCCGGCTGGCCCAGAGGCGCCCCTGACATGGGCTGGCCCGAATTCATTCCCGGAGGTCCCGGATGACGATCGCCAATTGTCGCCGCTTTTTGCGCCACGGATGGCGGAAGGGCGACTTTCGCGGCGATGGCCGCCGCCGCTCCAGCTCCGACGCCAACCGCAGCCGGTAGACCTGGGGACAGGGGAACATTCACTCTGTCCGGATTAACGATGGTTGTGTTGTTATTGATGATGGTTGCGTTGTGGATATTATTGAAGATGACGTTTTCAGGGGGCGGCGCCACATAGGCGGGCGGATTGATCCAAACTGGAACCGGAACAAATATTGGGACCGGAAGCACGAAAAGTGCGAGCGGCGGCGGCGGCGGCAAGAAGATAAGATAAGGTGGCGGCGGCGCCAGGAAGACGATTGGCGGCGGCGGTGCAAAGTCGAACGCCGGATCGTCGAAGACAAGCACCGGACGATCGATATAGACAATCTCCGCAGGGGGTGGCGGTGGTACGTCGTAAATGATCGCCGAGAAGGAGTGAGGCGGCTCCTCGGGAGCTGCCAAAGTCGAAAGGCGCCGGCGCGCGCCGGGCGAGTGCGGGCCGCGCGGATACCGGTTGAGATACGACCAGTAGGCGTCTGGCGTATTGACGAGGCAGGTTCGCCGCCATGTCATGGCCTCGCGGCGGGCGGCCACTAAGGCGCGGATACGATTGGCCAGGGGACCCGTTGGATAGGCTGCGAGAAACTCCTCATAGCCTTGCAACGTATCGCGCTCGATCGCGGCGGCGTAGGCGTCCGGCGCCCCAAAATCGCGGAGCGGTCGCGCGCGCATTGCGTTGACCTGATCCGGCGCGAGAGCGGGGGGTGGCGCGTTCTGCGCGCGCTCAAAGAACACAAAGGGCGCCGCGATCCTGGATGCGTCCCAAGGCACCTGCGCCCCTTTGGTCGTTTCGTTGACGCGTAAACGCACCCCTTCGAAGACCTCCGATGGCGACAGACCGCCTTCCCGGATCATTTCGGCGAGCGCCCGCGCATAGGCGCCATAGGGTCCACCCTCAGCGGGGGCGGCCGTGCCTGGGGCGGCGTTAAATGCCACCAGCATGTTCGGTTCGGCATCGACAAGCGCCAGACCGCCGGCCAAAGGCTGTCCTGACTTGGCGAATGGGGAAACTCTCGCATCGTCGAGGACGACAAAACTCGCTTTTAGGGAAAGCCCGGCCAGCCGCTTCGTGTAATCGGAGACGCGCAGCGCTTCGACCGCCACGTCCGTGGCGGCCGCGATCTTCGCGTCCACCGGCACGAAATAATTCTCGCCGTCGAGCTGCGCGCCGTAACCGCCGAGGTACAGGAACGCGACGGTGTCAGGTCCCGAGGCCTGAGCCTTGTCGAGGAAGTCCCGGAACGCGGCGCGCAACGATTCGCCATCGAGGTCGCGCGCGCCGGCGACGTCGAAGCCGGCCGCCTGCAGCGTCTGGGCGATGAGGCCCGCGTCATTGGCGGGAGTGGCGAGCGGACCCGCCTGGTAGGAGGCGTTGCCGACCACAAATGCGATGCGTTTTTCGTCCGCCCGCAATGGTGAGGTGAGCGCAAATAAACTGAGCACAAAGCAAGCCAACAGCAGCTCCGAAACGGTTTTCATGGTGGTCCTGCCGCTGAAAGAATCAATGTTTACAGCGATGCTAAGGTAGGGGTGATGAACGAGACTTGAATGAAACGAAGCCACCCGAAAGCAAAGTTAAAGACGCCTGACAAGCCTGTCGCCGAGCAGGGTCGCCGCTGTCAGAATGCGCTTAAATAGGTTCTTCTCCATTCGGCGGCTTGGGGTCAAGCGCCGTCAGGCCCTCGAAACCTTAGATGTATTCGATTCCTCGCAGGTCTGCTTTTCTCTTCAGGATCAGCCCCTTGGCTAGGCGATCGCGTTATGACGCAGGAGCCGTGCGTCGCGCATCGGCAATTGCCGATGCCGGGCACTGTTGGAATTTCGATGCGGGCGCGATCCGTGTGCAACGGCAGGGCGACGCCGCGCTCAAGTTTGAAACTGAGCTCGAAGAAGCCGTGCGCATGCGTGGAGAACTTATAAATCCCGTTGGTCGGCCACCCCGCGATCCGTCGCGAATTCGCCGTTGCAGGGCGGACATCGATCTTAACAGCGTTGGCCCCGGTGGCGCTGTAGTCGCCGATCAATCGAACCACGGCGCCGAACGGGCTTGTCGCCAACTTGTAAAATAGTCGCGGGAAGACTCCTGGGGACTGATTTTCAGCCTTCACTAACCATTTCGAGTCCGAAGCAGCAGGAGAGCAGTTTGTTCTGTTTGCGGACGGTCCACTCGCCGGCGAAGTCGAAGCCCTTCTTCAGCCAGAGCATCGCCTCGAAACCGGCGATCGTCTTTCGCGCGGTTCGAAACGACTGGAAGCCGCCGACCTTCGGCATGTTCTCTTTCACACGGAAGTGGTCGCTTTCGATGCCTTGCTGAAAATGTTTCGAGACCCGATGCAGCGGATTGGGAGGGATCAAGCCCGCATCCACGGCATCCGAAATCGTCGCCGGATAGACGCTCGCTCCGTCCGTGCCGAACTTGTCGGGTGCCAGCAAAGGCTGATCCTCGAGCATCTTGCGGAAGAACTGCTTCGCGGCAGCTGCGTCGCGCTTCGCCGCGAGCAAAAAGTCGATCGGTACCCCACGCTTGTCGATCGCCCGGTAAAGATAGCGCCATTTCCCGCCAATCTTGACGTAGGTCTCGTCGACTCGAATCGAGCCGCAATGAGGCCGTCGAAACAGCCGCAGCCTTTTTTCGATCAGCGGCGCATAGGCGAGTACCCAGTGGTTGATTGTGCTGTGATCGACCTC
Organism: Methylocapsa polymorpha; assembly: GCF_045689225.1. Taxonomy (GTDB): domain Bacteria; phylum Pseudomonadota; class Alphaproteobacteria; order Rhizobiales; family Beijerinckiaceae; genus Methylocapsa; species Methylocapsa polymorpha. Next base: position 133,299 of record NZ_CP136863.1, read on the forward strand.
GAAACCGCGCTCGAGGAACATGCTTTCGAGATCGCGATAGCTCAAGGGGTAGCGCAGATACCAGGTCACCGCCTGAATGATCAGCCAGGCCTCGAAATGGCGTCCTTTGAAGTCGCCCTTCGACTGGCGTTTGGGCTTCTCGACAATTGCAATCAGGATCACGGCCACGCTCCTCCACTCAGGAGCAAAATCAGCCCTCCGCCTGACAATTTCGTAAACGCGAAAAAAATTTGCGACAGGCCCGCGGCCGTTCGTCGAGCCGGGCGAGCGCGTCTTCCGCAGCCGCGAGCGGACCCGAAATTTTATCCCAAGGGTCAAATCAGGAATTGCTTGCTCCCCCATCAACTGCGTGTGCTTCTCGGGCTTCAGCCGCCGAACGTTGGCGCCGGATTAGCAGCCTGGACCTCCGCCATTTGCCTGTGCGAATTGGAAAGGACCTTCCATAGTCTTGAAAGGCCCGGCGGACCTCATCCGCCGCAATCTTCAAGCCACACCCTATCGCGTGGGCGCCTTTGACGCCAATGTTCCGGCAGCCAGATGTTCGAAGAAAGAGGATATCAATATTCGCAAGCTTTCCTCTTCAATCAAAGACATCGCCGCCGCCGGCTCAAACCATTGTGCATCGCGCTGCTCAGCTTCCGGCCAGGTCTTACTCAGCCGCTTCACCAGCAGGGGTAATACGCGCACCTCGCTGGGAATGACAATTCCATCCTCATCCAGGCGCTTATTAAAGGAGAATACTCCTATGGCCTTTGTCTTGATCGAGCCCCACACCCCGGCCTCCTCAAAAGCTTCGCGGGCGGCCGACTTCGCCGGCGTCAGTCCTTTGATGGGCCAGCCTTTGGGAATGATCCACCGCTTCGTCTGCCTTGTGGTGACGAGAAGAATCTCAGGAGCTCCTGATTTCGTCAGGCGGTAAGGCAAAGCGCCATATTGAAGGCGGACCGCTAAGCTGGGCTTCGGAGCAGATTTGCTTCTGGAAATCGGTCTTCCCCTGATTGGGGCGCCACACCTTGGTGCGCCGCGGCGAAAATTCTAGGCTTTCAGAGAAAGCTCCAGATGTCTGTCCGCTTCATCGTGGCGTCTTCCAAAGCCAGCGGGACCGGAACATCATAGGAAGCGAGCGAGCAAAGCTTTTCTCGGGGCAGATAAGCGCGCCCCGGGTCGCCAATGAGAACCGGGGTTCCACTCCTTGCGCGATCTTCCAGCCAAATTGTAATTCGCGCGGCCATATCAGGCTGATAGGAAACATCACCCGCCAAAATAAGATCCCATGGCTGCTCGGAGCCGACCAGGTCGCAGAGCCGCGTTTTGATGATCACCGCGTTTTCAATTGCATTCAGCGCAATCGCCGCCCCGGCGAAACAATCGAGATCATTGGCTTCAACTTCACTTGCCCCAGTCCGCGCCGCGGCGATCGCGACAAGCCCGGAGCCCGCCGCCAAATCGAGCACTCTTTTTCCCCTTACCAGTTCGGGATGATCGCAGATATAGCGTGCAAGTGCCTGGCCTCCGGCCCAGGCAAAAGCCCAGAAGGGTGGCGGGCCAAGCCCTCGCTCAATTTCATCCTCAGTCTTTCGCCATAGTTCCGTCCCCTCTTCAGCGAGATAGAGTTTTATACGCGGCGTCAGAGGGACCTGCGAGAGCCTGGTGTTGGCGCGGATGAAAGCGCTGCAATCTTTGTTCAAGCCACGCCCAACCTAAATTAAATACACCTGGTCGTTATTCGGCAGTCATTTGTTGGCCCTGTCAACGTTCACATCCAGGGTAGACCTGTTGGAAGAGCGGAAATCGCATTCTGCTGTCCGTCGCCACAACAATATCCGGGTCACTTTAAAGCGCGACGCGCCAACATTATGTTTAGTTCGCTGCGCCACCGCCTTCACGCTGCGCGCCGCGTCGCTCCAACTATCATTGCAGCGCCTCGCCGGTCTGAAAAACTCGATCGAAATTCCGCTTAAACGCGTCGACCGCTTTGACGCTCTCAATGACCACGAGGTCATTGTCCTGCCGCTTCAGGCCGGACGGTGAGAAATTGGCGGAGCCGGTGCGCAGGACGCGTCCGTCGATCTGGAACGCTTTGAGGTGCATCAGCGCCTCGCCCGGTTGCTTTTTCCTGATTACAACGCCAGGCGTCAGCTTCAAGTCATAGAAGGGTTGCTTGGGGTCACGAGAACCAAACTGCCCGCCATCCAGATAGACGCGAATGGCGACGCCACGGTCAGCGGCTCGCGTAAGCGCCTGGATGACGGCAAAATCGGTCAGCACATAGGCGGCAAAATCGATATTTTTCTTCGCCTGATCGATGAGGGCCACGTCTATATGCTCCAGGTTTTCGGCCGGCGCATAGTGGAGGGCGGGCGCCTCGGCGACAACCTGCGCGGCGCCATCATTATGCAGGCGCATGGCAGGGCCGGCCGTCGTCAAAGCGAGAAGGCTGGCCGCTGCTGCAATGACATAGACGATGCGGCGAGGAGTCATGTTAAAGGCGCGAATCGCCGCGGAATCGATGCGCGATCGGCTTTCCGCCATTTGGCGAGACTCGAAAGCCTTCGGCCCCGCGCGCGTCGTGAATGGAGGGCCAGAGCTGATTTCCCTCGGCAACGGCGTCGTCGAGGCTTTCAAACGCGCCGGAGACAACGTGCAAGACTTCAGGCTCCGTAAATCCGTCCATGTGACGGATGAACTCGATCCGATAGTGCGATCGCGTGGGCTGACGCCACGCGCTTGTGATTGTCGTTCCCATGGAATATCCCCTCTTTGCCCCCGCATTTTTCATGATCTCAAACGGCTGCCCGGACGATCAATTTGATCCCCTGATGCTGCGCATCCGGCTTTCCTGTTCGTTGTTTGTTCTACCACCGGTTGGTGGCGGGCGCAAGAGCAGCGCTCTCGGTTGCAATCGTCAGCTCCGATAGGCGCGACCGTGAATGATCCCCGCCGTGTGCTCCTGCGCCCAGGTCGCCCGCCGCGATGTCCCGAGCATTCCCCCGTTTGCGCCGAGCCGCTCCGCCTGTGGAACCCGGTCTGAGGCGCGCCGATGCAACTGCCTTCGAAACTTCGCCGCCGGACGTCAATTGTCTTGCCTCCAACGCCTGCGCAGCCAAACCGCCGGGTTTTGGCGCATTTGAGGTCTTTGCGCTGCCGGACCCGTCAATCGCTTCAGGATCTTGTCGTGAACATCAGTTTTCGGCAATCGATTCAACATGCCCATCCGGCCGCAATTTCGCTGGTTCTATCCGATCGATTGGCGGGAGCTTTCGATCGTAATCCGCTTCGAGCGGGCGAAAGGCCGCTGCGAACATTGCGCGCGGCCGCATGGCCGGATTGTCCTCTGCCTCGGCGACGGACGTTGGTGGGACGCAGAGCGCTCGTCGTGGCGCGACGGCCAGGGCCGGCTTTTGCGGCATGGGCTCGAGTTAATCTCGTTGGCTGAGGTCCGCTCCACACGCGTATATTTGGCGACGGCGCATCTCGACCATGATCCAGCAAACAACGGTCCGCGCAATCTGAAGGCGCTTTGCCAGCGCTGCCACCTGCTGCATGATCGGGATGAGCATCGCCGCCAGCGCTGGCTAACGCTGCGCATGCGGAAGGCGCTCGGCGATCTGTTCCTCGGGCCTTACAAATTCGGGTAGTCGTCTCAGCGCGCTTGTTTACGCCTCGAGACCGCGGCGCCCAATATGCTCAAAGCGCGCATGAGCAAAGAGCAGGGTCGCGTTGCGCGGGTCACGCCTCTTTTTGTCAGGTTGTTCTCATGATCGAACTGAGGCGTCGCCGCTTGCAGCCAACGACCAAACCCGCGCCATTTTCCGGGAGCCGCAATCCGGGCGAGCGCCGCCATCGATTATAGCCGTCGCTGCGTTAGAGCATTATCTGCAAAATAGTCCGTCAGCTCCTTCGCGCCGGCCTCATCCACTCTTCGAGTTTCGTCCAACGTCGCCGCCCTGCCCCGCTCTTCACCGCGATCGCCATAGCCCGGCGCTGGCCGACGATAACCACCAGGCGTTTGCCACGCGTGACGGCGGTATAGACGAGGTTTCGCGCCAGCATCGTGTAATGCTGCGTCGCAAGAGTCATGACGACGGCCGGATATTCGGATCCTTGCGATTTGTGGATCGTCATCGCATAGGCGGGAAGCAGCGCATCAAGCTCGCCGAAGGGATATTCCACCTCGCGGCCGTCGAAGCCGGCGATCAGAAGGCCTTCAGCCTCATCGATGCGCAGGACCGTCCCAAGGTCGCCGTTGAAGACGTCGCGGTCGTAATCGTTCTCGGTCTGCATAATCTTGTCGCCCGGCGCGAAGACCGCGCCGAATTTTTCGATGCGGGCGCACGGGTTGGGGTTGAGCGCCTTCTGAAGGTCGGCGTTGAGCGAACGCGCGCCGAGAGCGCCGCGCTGCATGGGACACAGAACCTGGATGTCGTGGATCGGGTCGAGGCCGAACCGCCGTGGAATGCGCTCGCGGACAAGCTCGACGACCTTGGCCGCGCCATCCTCGGGATCTTTCGCCTCGACGAACCAGAAGTCCGACTCTTCGCCGCGTTTCGGCCATTCCGGCGTTTCGCCGCGATTGATCCGATGGGCGTTGACGATGATGCGGCTCTCGGCGGCCTGACGGAACACTTCGGTCAAGCGGGCGACGGGGATCGCGCCGGAAGCGATAATGTCGGAGAGGACCTGGCCCGGCCCGACCGATGGGAGCTGGTCGACGTCGCCAACAAGCAGCAGGGCCGCTCTGGATGGGACCGCCTTCATGACGGCGAACATCAGCGAAATATCCACCATGCTCGTCTCGTCAATCACGAGCAGGTCGCAGTCGAGCGGATTCTCGGCGTTGCGCTTGAACCCGCCGTGCATGGGATCGATCTCGAGCAGCCGATGGATGGTCTTCGCCTCGAGGCCGGTCTGCTCCGTCATCCGTTTGGCTGCGCGCCCGGTCGGTGCGCCGAGGAGGATTTTCACGCCCTTGGCGGCGAGAATGTGCAGGATGGCGTCGAGCAGCGTCGTCTTGCCGACGCCGGGCCCGCCGGTGACCACCGCCGCTTTCGCCTGAAGCGCCATTCCGATCGCGGTGCGCTGCGAGGCGGCGAGCACCTTGCCTGTCCTCTTCTCGACCCAGGGGATCGCCTTTTCGGCGTCGATCGCCGGCCATGGCGGTGAGCCTTGGGCGAGAGATAGAAGCCGGTCGGCGACGCCCCGTTCGGCGAGATAGAGGCCGCGCAGGAAAATGCAGGGCTCTCCGCCGATCGCGTCGGCGACGACCTCGTCATGGGCGAGCTCATGCTCCAACGCCGATTTAAGGATGTTCTTGTCGACTTCGAGGAGCTTGATCGCGAGCTCAATGAGCGTCTCGATGGGAAGCCCGCAATGGCCTTCGTCGGTCGCCTCCTGCAGGGCGAAGGAGATCCCGGCCCGAACCCGCTGCGGCGCCACGCGGGTCATGCCCATCTTCATGGCGATCGCGTCGGCGGTCCGAAAGCCGATCCCTTTAATGTCGCGGGCGAGCCGATATGGATCCTCGGTCATCACCTGAATGGCGTCATGGCCATAGGTCTTGAAGATGCGCACCGCCCGCGACGTGCCGACGCCATGGGAATGCAGGAAGACCATGATGTCGCGGACGGCTTTCTGCTCGGCCCAGCCCGCGGCGATCTTCCCGGCGCGGAATTCGCCGATGCCGGACACTTCCCTCAGCTTCTCTGGGTTGGCTTCGATAATTTCGAAGGTCGCTTCGCCGAAGGCCCCGACGATCCTTTGGGCGAGCTTCGGCCCGATGCCGTGGACCATGCCGGAGCCGAGATATTTCTCGATGCCTTCGGCTGTCGTTGGCGGTGTCGTCTTGAGCAGATCCGCCTTGAACTGCAGGCCATGCGTGCGATCGGTGAGCCAGACGCCGACAGCGTGGATGAATTCGCCGGCGGAAATCGACGCCGCATGGCCGACGACCGAGACGAGATCGCGCCGCCCGCGCGCCTTCACCTTGAGGACCGCGAAGCCATTCTCCTCATTGTGAAAGGTCACCCGCTCGACCGAGCCGACGAGCGTTTCACGGGAAGAAGCGGCGGGGACGGCTGACTTCAAGGCTCCCTGCCTTAGCTGGAAGTGGAAGTAAATGACATCAAACGACTCTTCCGATCCGCTTGCAATAACGCCCAAGCCATCAGTGGCGGCCGATGCGCTTTCGTTTGGTCATGGTCAGCGAGTTGTTCAGTGCTCGGGATGGAACGATGTCTTACGACAATCCGAGAAATTCTTATGATTGTTTGCGCGGAATCGTGGGCTACCAAATAGGCCTGCCGCGCGATGCGGCGACGGCGAATGCTCGTTGGGAGGCGGAAGCGGGGACGCCGGCGCCATCTCGCCGGTTGAGTCGTTTGGGCGGCGCGGGTTGGATCTCGCATGCGTAAAATTCTTGTAGAGCGGCGTCGGCCTGGCCAGCCAAGATCGGCTGGCGGATCCTAAAATGGCCGGAGAGTCCCATGACGGGCGCCGACGTCTCGGCCTCCGTCACAGCCCGTCCGACGGTCGCCGGACGAACCCATAGCTGGCGTAACGTCAAGCAACTGCGCAATTGCACAGCTAGGAATTCACACCTCAAGCGGTGTTGTTGCAATTCAACTGTTGACTTTTCGGCCACTATATATTCGAAGATTCACTAGTGCGACTCACCGCGCGCCTTGGAAAAGGATTCCTACAAAGGGCGCGAACTGAATAATGGATTCAGAGTAGGCGCTCCCCCATCTCATAGTTTGCGGGAGTGGCCTTTTCGGCTTGTTTCGACAGCAAGCTTCCCCATCCCCCGATCAACAGGAGCAAATTTATCATGGACACTGTACTCGAACGCATCCACGCGAAGATCGCCGAATTGGAGGCGAAGATCGGCGACCTACGCATCGCCGAGCGGGAGCTCCAGGCTATCGAAAAGACCTCGGCGCGACAGACAAAAACGGCGTCGGAGCCAAAGGCGAAACAGAAGCCGGGGCCAAAGGCAGGTCGTCAACCGAAGCTCAGAGGTAAGCTGGAGGCGAGTGAACCGGGCGAGGCGCGCCAGACCATCGGCGCCGCGATCTCCGCGGTCCTCGCCGAGCATGGCCCCCTTTCGGCCGCCGAGATCGCCGAGCAGGTCAAGGCCACAGGCCGGGACATCAACAATCGGACGGTGTCCTTTGCGCTTCAAGCGTTGAAAAAGCGGGGCCTCGCCAAAAATGTAGACGGCAAGTGGGCGGCGCCAAAAGCGCGCGGTCGTAAAGCAGCATCAGTGTCTACCGTCAATGCCGATGAGACAAAGGCAGCGGCTTAAGGGCTGTGAGCAGAGCCGCCGGCCCTACCGGAAATCCCGCGCCTTCACCTTGATCGCATCGAGGCGGAGAGGCGGGGCGCCGTGGGTTTTAGGTCCGTTGGACGGCGGATCAAGGCCGGGACTGGCGTGATGGAGCTCGTCTCCGCGCCCATCCGGCGGCGGAACGGCCAAGTCGCGATCGCCGACGCTCGCGAGGAGCCGCGAGAGGTCGGCAACTCGCCGGGCGACGAGATGCACGACATCCCCTTCCCGCTGAATGCGGCCGTCGACGGCGAGCATGCCGGCGGAGAGGATGATGCGGCGCTGCTTTTCGAAGAGCTTTGGCCAGATGACGAGATTGGCGACGCCGGTCTCGTCCTCGATGGTGATGAACATGACGCCCTTGGCGGAGCCTGGCATTTGCCGAACGAGGACAAGTCCGGCGGCGCGAACCCAGCGTCCGTCGCGCGCTTGCATCGCTTCGGCGCAGGTTGCAATGCCTTTGCAACTGAGGTCCCCGCGGAGGAATGAGACAGGGTGGGCGCGGAGCGTCAGCCCGACATGGCCGTAGTCCTCGACGACTTCGCCGCCGACGGTCATCTGGCGGAGCGCGACTGGCGGCTCGTTGATTTCCGGCACGGTCTCGGCCTCGCGGGCCGAGGCGGCGGCGAAGAGAGGAAGGGGTTCATCGCGCAGCGCCTTGATCGCCCAGAGCGCCTCGCGCCGGGCGAGTTTCATCGACGGCAGGAAGGCGTCGGCCTCGGCGATCTGCACGAGGGAGGCGGCCGGAACGCCGGCGCGACGCCAAAGATCATCGATCGACGCGAAGGGGCGGTCGGCGCGGACGCCGATGATGGCGGCGGCGTTCACATTGGAGAGACCCCGCACCATACGCAGGCCGAGCCGCACGGCGAACAGGTCCTCGCCGCCGGCCGGCTCGAGCGCGCAGTCCCAGCGCGAGGCGTTGACGCAGATGGGGCGAACCTCAACGTCATGGTCGCGGGCGTCGCGCACGATTTGCGCGGGCGCGTAAAAACCCATCGGCTGGGCGTTGAGCAGCGCTGCGCAGAACACATCCGGATGATGGCGTTTGAGCCAGGACGAAGCATAGGCGAGCAGCGCGAAGGAGGCCGCGTGGCTTTCGGGAAAGCCGTAACTGCCGAAGCCCTCCAGCTGGTTGAAGGTCTTTTCCGCAAATTCGCGTTCGTAGCCCTTGGCGACCATGCCGGAAATAAGCTTGTCGCGGAACTTTGAGACGCCGCCTGTATGCTTGAATGTCGCCATGGACCGCCGGAGCTGGTCGGCCTCGGCGGCGGTGAATCCGGCGCATTCGATCGCAACCCTCATCGCCTGCTCCTGGAACAAGGGAACGCCGAGCGTTTTGCCGAGCACTTTCTCCAGCTCGGGCTTGGGATAGACGACGTCTTCCTTGCCCTCGCGGCGGCGGAGATAGGGATGGACCATATCGCCCTGGATGGGGCCGGGCCGGACGATCGCCACCTCGATGACCAGATCATAGAAGGTGCGCGGCTTGATCCGCGGCAACATGGCCATCTGCGCGCGGCTCTCGATCTGGAAGACCCCGATTGTGTCGGCCTTGCGGATCATCGCATAGGTGCTCGGATCCTCGGCCGGGATGGCAGCGAGGTCGAGCGCGACGCCTTTATGCTGGGCCAGGAGGTCGAGGCCGCGCTTCATGCAGGACAGCATGCCGAGCGCCAGGCAATCGACCTTCATGAATTTCAACGCGTCAATGTCGTCCTTGTCCCATTCGATGACCTGCCGATCTTTCATCGCTGCCGGCTCGATCGGAACGAGCTCGTCGAGCCGGTCGCGGGTGAGGACGAAGCCGCCGGGATGTTGCGACAGATGGCGCGGGGCGCCGATCAGCTCGCGGGCGAGGTCCAAAGCAAGGCGAAGGCCGCGGTCTCCCAGATTGAGGTTCAACTCCTCGGCGTGCTTGGGTTGAAGGCCCTCCTTCGACCAGCCCCAGACCTGGGAGGAAAGCATTTTGATGAGGTCTTCCGGCAGGCCGAGCGCCTTGCCGACGTCGCGCAACGCGCCTTTGGCGCGATAGCGGATGACGGCCGAGCAGAGCGCGGCGTGATCGCGGCCGTAAGTCTCGAACACCCACTGCATGACGATCTCGCGCCGCTCGTGCTCGAAATCCACGTCGATGTCGGGCGGCTCGCGGCGCTCTTCCGAGACGAAGCGCTCGAACAGAAGGTCGTTGCGCTCAGGATCGATCGAGGTGACGCCGAGCACGTAGCAGACGGCGCTGTTGGCGGCCGAGCCGCGGCCCTGGCAAAGAATGTCCTGGCTGCGGGCGAAGCGGACGATCGCATTCACCGTCAGGAAATACGGCGCATATTGCAGCATCTCGATCAGGCGCAGTTCATGCTCGAGAAGGGCGACGACCTTGTGGGGAACGCCCTCGGGGTAGCGCTCGGCCGCGCCGTCCCAAACCCGCTTCTCCAGCGCCTGCTGTGGCGTCAGGCCGGGGATCAAAGCTTCTTGCGGATATTGATAGGCGAGTTCCTCAAGCGAGAAGCGGCAGCGGTCAGCGATTTGCAGCGTGCGCGCCAGCGCTTCGGGATAGCGGCTGAACAGCCGGGCCATTTCCTCGGGCGGCTTTAGATATCGATCGGCATGCCGCTCGCGCCGGAACCCGGCGTCGTCGATGGCGCAATTGTGCCGGATGCAGGTGACCACGTCCTGCAGCATGCGCCGCGCCGGAACATGGAAGAGCACGTCGTTGGTGACGACGCTCGCGACCCCTGCCCGCGCCGCCAGATTCGACAGGTGATGCAGCCGCAGGGCGTCATTCGGGCGGCGGCGCAGCGTCAGCGCCATATAGGCGCGGTCTCCGAATGCTTGAGCGAGCCGGAGCAGGCGCTGCGCGCAGGCGTCATCGGCTTCGTCAGGAACGAGGACCGCGATCAGGCCGTCGCCATAGGTGACGAGATCGGACCAGTCGAGCCGGCATTGGGCCTTGCCCCCGCGCCTCTTGCCGAGAGAAAGCAGCCGGCAAAGCCTCGCATAGGCGGGCCGATCGGTCGGATAGACGAGGACGGATACGCCGTCGGCTAGATCGAGGCGACAGCCGACGATCAGGCGAAGTCCGGTCGCCTTCGCCGCCTCATGGGCGCGAACGATTCCGGCCAGGCTGTTTCGGTCGACGATCGCCAGCGCCTCGATGCCGAGCTTTGCGGCTTGCTCGAACAGTTCGTCGCAGGAGCTCGCCCCGCGCAGGAAGCTGAAATGCGACGTGCATTGCAGTTCGACATAACGCGGCGCGTTCATCCGAACACCCCGTGCAGAAACCAACGTTGCGAACCGGTTGCGGCGTCCTCGCCGTCTCCCGCGCGGTAGATCCAGAACCGTTCGCCGGCCTCGTCCTCGACCTGAAAATAATCGCGCACCGCGGCCAGTTCGGCGTCGCGTTTCCACCATTCGCCGAAGACGCGCTCGGGACCATCGGCGCGTTTCACGCGACGGCGAACGCCGCGCCAGGTAAAGCTGACCGGCGGATGATCGGGAAGCAGCGCCATAGCGTCGATGGGTTCCGGGGCCGGCAACAGGCGTGAAGGCCTCGGCCAATGGTCCGGCCACGCTTCACCCGTATCGGGCGCTAAGGGCGCGATCCGCGCAACGGAGCGTTCCGGCACGTCGCTGTCAATCGGGGCGAAACGATAGATGCGGTCCTCGCCGACCCGGTTGGCAAGCGTATCGATCAAAGCCGAGACGTCGGCCACCGGCTCCTCAGTCAGTGACGAGATCGTCTGTTTGGCCTCCAGGGGCTCGGCGACGGAAGCCGCAAGCCGCATGATCTCGACGCCGAAGCCGGGATCGACGGTCTCGATCTTGTCGCAGAGCATGCGGGTAAGACGCTTCACGTCGCGAACGGGCAGCGCCGTTCCAATGCGAATAGCCTCGATGCGGTTGTCGACGCGATGAAAGACAAGGTCCAGGCGTCGGGCCCCGAGGCCCCTCGCCTCGAGCGCGTAGCAGAGCTGGACGACAAGCTTGCCCGTGTAGCGGCGAAGCGTTTCCGCCGCTCCGATCGGTTCGGCGAATGCGCGGCGAACCTCGACAAGATCCGGCGGCCGCACGGGATCGATCGGCTCGCAAAGCCGCCCCAAGGCCTGATCGAGCCGGCGGCCGAGTTCGGGACCAAAGCGCAGGGCGAGCGGCGCTCGGGGCGTCGCCGCCAATTCGCCGATGCTCTCGAAGCCGAGGACGCGAAGTCCGTCCGCTATATCCTTCGGCAGGCGCAAGGCGCGGATAGGCAGACCGAGGATCGCTTTCGCGCTTTCGCCTGGCGGAATGACGATGGCGGGGCCCGCGGCGAAACGCGCAAGCGCATGAGCGGCTCCCCACCTGTCGGCGAGGGCGGCGCGCGCGGCGATGCCGGCGGCGGCGAAACGCGCGACCATCCCATTCACCATGGCGTCTTCTCCGCCATGAAGATGAGCCGCGCCGGAGACGTTGAGGACAATCCCATCCGGCGGGTCAGCCGCGGCGATCGGCGCATAGCGCTGCAGCGCCCAGACGGCGAGGCGCTCGAGCGCTTTGGCGTCGCCCGCCGGATCGGCGTCCATGATGATGAGACCTGGCGTCAGCGTCTGCGCCTTTGTTACGGGCATGCCTACATGTAGGCCTGCAGCCTGAGCGGCTGCATCGGCAGCCAGCACTACGCGCCGTCTTCCGTCCCTGCCGATGAGCACGAGCGGCGCCTCAGCTGGCGGCGCGGCGGCGCCCAGCTTTCTTCTGATCCGGTCCGTGGGCCAGGTCGGAAGGAAGACGGAGACGACCCTTGGCATCGCAGGCCTCCACTTCGAAATCGGCGCTCTCGCCGGCGCGGCACCGGATCAATTCGAGCCGCCACCTTGCGCGTCCGACGCCTGGGACCGGCAAAGGGGCAGAGGGAAGCGCCGTCACGCGCCAGCGGGTGACCGGAGGCGGTTGGCTGCCCGAAATCGGCGGCTTCGGCTTGCCTCCGCCAGCGACGGATGGCGACGCCGATGGCGCCGGAGCTTTCGGCCGCGAGTTGCAGCCGGCGCGAGGCGGTCATCGACAGACGGGCGACTTCGGCGACGACCCCGCCAAGCCCGCCATGGCGCAGACCTTCCTCGAAGCAGGCGAGAACCGACTTCTCGTCACCGGCCTCGACAGGGGTGACCACCCGCCAGCGCATCCTCGACCCAGAACGCTCCTGGATCACGCGGTGGGCGGACTGGCTGGAGAACACCCGGGCGCTCTACTCGATGCCGGCGCAGTCCGCGCTGGGCCAGGTGGGCTGTCTGCCGGGCCGCACGATCGCGTTCCGCCGCCTCATGCAGCGCGCCGAACGCCAGCCCTCCGCCCGGCAGCCGCCCGTCGATCTCCTTGATCCCGAAAGGCAGCACTGTGCGGCCGTGCGCGCGTCCGCCCTCGAGGCGCTGAATGCGCTCCCGAAGCTCGGCGACGACAGGACTGGCGGCGGCTTCCTTCATAGGCAAAAAGGCCCTCTCAGAGGTCTTCCCAGCGGTTTCTTTGAATGTTATGTTCCCTAAATGTTCTAATCTGGCTCCGTGAGTCAATCCGTCGCATCAATCTTCATTGACGCAGCCGCGGAGCTTGAAGTGCGGTATGTAACAGGGGTCGGCGAATCACTGAGGAATAACAGCAAGATATCGGGGCATTCGTGAGCGCGGCGCATCTGGAGACATTGAACAGCGAACAGCGCCGCGCCGTTGAGCATGGGGTTGGACTTGCCGCTGGGGCGATCGGCGGTCCGCTGCTGATCATCGCGGGGGCGGGTTCGGGCAAGACCAACACCCTGGCGCATCGCGTCGCCCATCTGATTGTCAGCGGCGCCGATCCTCGCCGCATCCTGCTCATGACCTTTTCGCGAAGGGCGGCGGCGGAAATGAGCCGACGCGTCGAGCGCATCTGCGCCAAGGTGCTCGGGAGCAAGGCCGGCGTTATGACCGATGCGCTCGCATGGGCGGGGACGTTTCATGGGATCGGCGCAAGGCTGCTGCGCGATTATGCCGAACAAATCGGCCTCGATCCGGCTTTCACGATCCACGACCGGGAAGATAGCGCCGACCTCATGAACTTCGTCCGGCACGAGCTCGGCTTCTCAAAGATGGAAAGCCGGTTTCCGACCAAGGGGACTTGCCTGGCGATCTACTCCCGCGCCGTCAACGCGGAACTGCCGCTGGACGACGTGCTGCGCGGCTCCTACCCGTGGTGTTCCGGTTGGAGCGCGCAATTGCGCGAGCTGTTCTCGGCTTATGTCGAGGCCAAGCAGGCGCAGAATATTCTCGATTACGATGACCTCCTGCTTTATTGGGCGCAGACGGTCAGCGATCCGCTGCTCGCCGAAGATATCGGCGGCCGGTTTGACCATGTTCTGGTCGATGAATATCAGGACACCAACCGTCTCCAGGCCTCTATCCTCAAGGCGCTGAAGCCCGGCGGCCAGGGGCTCACGGTCGTCGGCGACGACGCGCAGTCGATCTATTCTTTCCGCGCCGCGTCCGTGCGCAACATTCTCGATTTTCCCGCCGCGTTCAGCCCACCGGCCGACATCATCACGCTGGATCGGAATTATCGTTCGACACAGCCGATCCTTGCGGCCGCCAATGGCGTCATCGATCTCGCCTCCGAGCGCTTCACCAAGAACCTTTGGACCGAGCGCCAGTCGACGGATCGCCCACGGCTCGTCAACGTCCGCGACGAAGCCGATCAGGCGCGCTATGTCGTTGAGAGAGTTCTGGAAAACCGTGAGGGCGGCGCAGCGCTGAAGCAGCAGGCCGTCTTGTTCCGCGCATCCCATCACAGCGGCCCGCTCGAAGTTGAACTGACCCGGCGCAACATTCCCTTCGTCAAATTTGGCGGCCTCAAATTCCTCGACAGCGCCCATGTCAAGGACATACTGGCGCTGCTGCGCTTTGCGCAGAACCCGCGCGACCGGGTCGCCGGATTTCGTGTCATGCAGCTCCTGCCAGGCGTCGGGCCGACCACGGCGCAGCGGGCGCTCGACCTGATGGCGGATGGGCCGGATCCGCTTTCCGTGCTGTCCGATGGTCCGCCGCCGCCGCGCGCCGGCGCAGCCTGGATGGAGTTCGTGGAAATCTTGTTGCGCCTTCGCGCGGGCGAGGCCGGATGGCCGGCGGAGATCGAGCAGGCGCGGCTCTGGTATGAGCCGCATCTCACCCGAATCCACGAAGACGCTTCCACCCGGCAGGCCGACCTCCTGCAGCTAGAACAGATCGCATCCAGCTATCCGTCCCGGGAGCGCTTCTTGACCGAACTGACGCTCGACCCGCCGGACGCCACAAGCGATCAAGCTGGCGCGCCACATTTGGACGAAGACTATCTGATTCTGTCCACCATCCATTCGGCGAAAGGGCAGGAATGGAAATCGGTGTTTCTGCTCAACACCGTCGACGGCTGCATTCCGTCCGATCTCGGCGCGGGAACGACCGCCGAAATCGAGGAGGAGCGGCGTCTTCTCTACGTCGCCATGACGCGGGCGAAAGACGATCTGCATCTCGTCCTTCCGCAGCGCTTCTTCACGCATGGCCAAAACGCGCAGGGCGACCGTCATGTTTATGCCTCGCGCACGCGCTTCATTCCAGCGACGCTTCTGCAGCTCTTCGAGATCTGCGCATGGCCCGCGGCGCCGGCTGCGGCCCAGAAGGGTCTCGATCCGAGGCAGGTGCGCGTCGACGTCGGCGCGCGCATGCGCGGCATGTGGCGGTAGGAGGATCGCCAATGTGCAATCTTTATTCATTGACCAAAGGGCAGCAGGCAATCCGCGAGTTTGCTCGCGCCATGAGCGACCGCACGGGCAACCTGCCACCCTTTCCTGGCATCTTTCCCGACTACGCGGCCCCGATCGTGCGCAACCAGCCTCACGGGCGCGAACTCGCGATGGCGCGCTGGGGCATGCCCTCACCTGTCTTCGCGCTAAAGGGGAAGAAGTCCGATCCAGGCGTCACCAATGTCCGCAATGTGAAGTCGCCGCACTGGCGCAGATGGCTCGGGGTCGAACATCGCGCGGTCGTGCCTTTCACGAGCTTTTCCGAGAACGAGGCGCTGCCTGACGGCACACATCCGCCCGTCTGGTTTGCATTCGACGAGACCCGGCCTCTCGCGTTTTTCGCCGGAATTTGGACCAATTGGACATCGGTCAGGAAAGTGAAAGAAGGCGAGACGAACAATGACATCTTCGCATTTCTGACGACTGAGCCAAACGCGGTCGTCGCTCAGATCCATCCGAAAGCCATGCCCGTCATTCTCACGACGCAGGAAGAAATCGACCTGTGGATGACTGCGCCTGCTGCGGAGGCTCTGAAGCTGCAGCGGCCGCTTGCAGACGATGCTCTCATGATCGTCGCAAGGGGTGAAAAGAAGGATGAGGGAGGCCTTGCGGCCTGATCGTCATGCTCGTGCAGGATGCTGATCGAAATACGTCAACGATCTCGTTCGGTCATCAGGATCGAAGCGGGTTGATCGAGCCCGCGCGACAACGCAAGATCATACATGTCGATATGGATGCGTTTTTCGCGTCGGTAGAGCAGCGTGACAATCCATGGCTGCGCGGAAAGCCGGTCGCCGTCGGTGGTTCACGCGAACGCGGAGTTGTCGCGGCAGCGAGCTACGAGGCGCGGGAATTCGGCGTCCGCTCGGCGATACCGTCGGTCACGGCCAAGCGAAAATGTCCGGACCTGATTTTCGTGAAGCCGCGGTTCGACGTCTACAGGGCGGTCTCCCAACAGATGCGCGCCATCTTCGCCGAATACACGGCCATCATCGAGCCGCTGTCGCTCGACGAAGCCTATTTGGATGTGACGGAAAATCTCAAGGGGATAGTCTCCGCGACCGAGATAGCGGAACAGATCCGAGCGAAGATCCGCGCCGAGACGAAGCTCACCGCCTCCGCCGGCGTGTCGTATAACAAGTTTCTGGCGAAGCTCGCCTCGGACCATCGCAAGCCCGACGGGATCTTCGTGATCACGCCAAAGATGGGGCCGGCCTTTGTCGAGACATTGCCCGTCCGAAAATTCCATGGCGTCGGACCCGCTACTGCCGCGAAGATGAACAGGCTCGGAATTGCGACGGGACTCGACCTGAAGACGCATCCGCTTGCCTATTTGCAGGAGCAATTCGGAAAATCGGGGCCATACTATTACTGGATCGCGCGCGGGATCGACGAACGGCCGGTTCGCGCCGATCGGATTCGGAAGTCGGTCGGCGCGGAAAACACCTTTTCGGCTGACCTCTTCACCCTCGAGGCGGCGCGCGATGCGCTCCAGCCGATCGTGGAAAAGGTCTGGCGTCATTGCGAGAGCGCTGGAACGCGTGGGCGGACCCTGACGCTGAAGGTCAAATATGCCGATTTCCAGCAGATCACGCGAAGCTGGACGAGCGCAGCGCCTTTTGCGACGCGCTCCGACCTTGAGCGGCAAAGCCTCGAACTCCTCGAATGCCTTTTTCCGCTTGAAAAAGGAATCCGGCTTCTCGGCGTGTCATTGTCGTCGCTGGACGAAGACCAGACGAACGAGCAGCCGCAACTGAGCCTGGCGCTTTAGGTTCTTTGGCCATCGCCAATGCGATTATCGACAGACTGGGCCCCGGCTCCGATGAATAGGAGCAGGTGGCGCCCTACAATCCCGTTGGACGCTATGAAAGTCCGTTTTGAGGCTGCCCGTAAGCTTGAGGAGCGATACATGACCAAGATTGTCTATGAGGTTGTCGAACATGACGGCGGCTGGGCGTACAAGGTCGAGGGGGCGTTCTCCGAGACCTTCCCCTCCCATGACCTGGCTCGCAGCGCGGCGGATCGCGCGGCGAAGGAACAGGTTATCCCCGGAGACACGACGGACATTTTATATGAAGACAAGGACGGTCGTTGGCATGACGAAGCGTCGGCAGGCGGCGATCGACCCGAGACCGACGTCGAGGGCTGAGGCGTCAACCCGGCCAACCGAGGGCGCTGCCGGCGCCACTTTGGCTTCGGAAATGGGCGGGTGGACTATCCATTCGGGGAACGTCAATAAAACGGGGGTAAGGGAATGGCGCGCGTGATTCAATTTCATAAGACCGGCGGCCCCGAGGTTCTGCAAATCGACGAGGTAGACATCGGCGCACCGGGACCCGGCGAGCTGCGGCTGCGTGTGCATGCGTTCGGTCTCAACCGGGCGGAAGCGATGTTTCGCTCCGGTATGTATCTGGAGCAACCGAAGCTGCCGAGCAGGCTCGGCTACGAGGCCGCAGGAACGGTCGAAGCGATCGGCGCAGGCGTGACCGGATTTACTATTGGCGACAAGGTCTCAACCATACCCGCATTTTCGATGAACCAGTACGGCGTCTACGGCGAACAGGCAATCGTCCCTGCGACCGCAACCGTTAAGCATCCGGACCAACTTTCTTGGGAACAGGCGGCTGCGATCTGGATGCAGTACTTGACGGCATATGGCGCGCTGATCGAAGTGGCGCGGCTCGCGCCCGGCGACGCTGTCATCATTACGGCGGCGTCATCCTCGGTCGGGCTCGCGGCAATACAGATTGCCAATGCTGCGGGCGCGATCTCGATCGCGGCCACACGCACGAGCGCGAAACGCGAAGCGCTGTTTGGACATGGCGCGCAGCACGTGATCACGACCGAGGACCAGGATCTGGCTGAGGAGGTGAAGCGGATCACCCACGGCCATGGCGCACGAGTTACCTTTGACCCCGTGGCTGGCGAAGGCGTGGAAACGCTGGCAGAGGCGGCCGCTCAAGGCGGAATCATCATCCTGTACGGTGCGCTTGCCCACTCGGCGACGCCCTTTCCATTGTTCGCGGCGCTTAGAAAGGGCCTGACCTTACGCGGCTACACGCTATTCGAAGTGGTTGGCGACCCTGAGCGGATGCCTAGGGGAAAACAATACGTGCTGGACGGGCTGGCGAGCGGCAAGCTGAAGCCGATCATCGCGAAGACCTTTCCATTTGAGAAGATCATCGATGCCCACCGGTTTATGGAGAGCAACGAGCAAATCGGTAAGATCATCGTCACCGTGGACTAACGTCGACCGCTGGTGTTATGCGCTGTGGCAAAAAATCGGCCATAACTGCAACGGCCGCGCGGCCAGCGAGTCCCAGACTTCGCCTTTCGACGTGAAACTGCGTCAATTTCTGGAGCGAAAGAGAGCTTTGTCGCTTCGCACGCTGTGTTCCTCGGAGCGCGAAAGCGACGTTGCCGATCTCTTTGGCGGCCTATTACCGGGTCTGATACCAAAGGACGGCCACCGGACAGTCGGTGAAGATGCGGCTTGCCCGCCGCGATTCAGGCGAGTTGCATGACTGCTAGGGGGAAGGCTCATTCGTCTAAACGCCGCCGCAGCGCGCCCAGTGTTCGCCCGCCCATGGCGTCAGCAACCACCACGTCGTCATCAGGCACCCGCCAAGACTCCGTCTTTAAGGACGCGTATCGATCGCGACTGGAACACTCTCCTCCGTCGGCTCCGCCGATGGCGCAAGCATGCACGTATTGCGCGGCGCAAACTCAACGAGACGCCACCAGCTTTGCGCACCGTCGCTATAGCGGCGGTGGCTCTCAGTGTCTTCGCGGCGACAAATTTCGCATATCATATAATGCGCAAGCCGACAGAAATGTTTTTTCTCGTGAGCGGCGCGCTCAACAAGATGCCCGCTGAGACCTGGCGGCAGTATGCACCGTTCTTCAACGAATATTCCACTGCCGCCATCACGCCCGAGCTGCTGGCGGCGCTTGCCCAGGTCGAGGGCGCTGGCAATCCGGTAGCGCGCACCTACTGGCGCTGGCGTCTGACTTGGCGCCCCTTCGAAATCTATCAACCCGCCTCAAGCGCCGTTGGCATGTATCAGTTGACTGACGCGGCCTTTTCCGACGCACGGCGCTATTGCATCCGCCACCACACCGTCGTCGAGGATGGCCCTTGGAACGATTGGCGTTCCTGCTGGTTCAACGCGTTCTATTCCCGCGTCGTGCCGAGCCATGCCATCGAGCTTACGGCGGTGTCCTTGGACCGTAATGTCGTGCGGATACTCGCGCGCCGACCAAACGCGCGAGCGAGTTTGCAGCAGATGCAGGACCTCGCCGCCATCGTCCATCTCTGCGGTGCCGGTCGGGCCGCAGCCTTCGCCCACCGCGGCCTTCAACTGATGCCGGGCGAACGCTGCGGCGACCACGATGTCGCCACCTATCTCGCCCAGGTCAACGCGATGAAGCGGCAGTTCCGGCGTCTCGCCGGCGAAAGGTAGAGTGGGGGCGCCTGATCCGTCGCTTCCCCTTGTGAAATCGCCTCCAAACATGACCCCGCCCGACAAGAAGGCTTATATTTGTTTAGTTGGGCAAATTCATTCGCCAGACGGGGGCACTCTTCGCGCGAAAAACGACCCGTTAATAACGCCAGTAATTTCAATGATATCAATGCGCTCCGCGGCCTCCGGGTTGGCCATGTTTGGAGGCGATTTCACACCCACGTGATGCTGAGTGGTCTGGACGCGCTCTTGGCTCCGTTGTCGTGGCTATGGAAAGAGGAGAGACTCTTTGCGGATATAATGCGAGCGAAATATGGGCTGAGATTGAACCCCAGATAAACCGTCTCTTCGTAGTTCAAGTGATGCTGGTCATGTTATACGGGCGCTTGTGACCAAAACAAAGTGTCACATCTTCTATTGGCTCTTGTCCTCTGGCGCTTTTTCGCGGAGTACTTTTATCATGCGTCGCAAAAACTTCTCGGCAAAGGATAGCGTGCGTTCGAACTCTTCCTCGCTTGGCAAACCGGACGAGCCCTTCGGCTGCGCCGTGGGAGCACTGGATAATTTGCTTCTCAATTCGGAGTTCTCCCGGGTCAGCCGAGACACCTCGGCCTCGAGAGCGGCCTTTTCGTCAGCGCTGGCGTGACAGAACGATTGCCCGTCTTTGACCGTGCAGAAAGACACCGATCCGGCCTGAGTGTCGAGGCGCAAGAAGCCGCCCTCAGCAGGAGTCATCGTATAGCGCCCTGGCGCGCCGGCAACAGGCGGCGGGTTTTCTGCGCGCGTCGGGGTGGCAAGCGACAAGGCGCCGCAAAGAAAAATGAGAAAAGCGCGCATTCTACTTCTTTCCTTTGGCTTGCGACCCATTAGATGACCGTTTCGTTTCGCCTTGCGACATTCAATCTTGAAAATTTCGACGTGTTGCGGGGGCGCGAAAGTGAATTCGAGCGGCGGATCGCGGTTCTGAGGCCGATCTTGAGAGGCATGGCGGCCGACGTGCTTTGTCTTCAGGAGGTCGACGCACAGAAGGCCTTGCCGCATGGACCGCGCCAGTTTCTCGCGCTCGACCGTCTCCTCTGCGAAACAGAGTATCAAAGCTACCACCGCGCGGCCAGCGTTCGTCCTGGATCGACGACGCCGGCTGATGTTCATAATTTGGTGATCCTCAGTCGCTGGCCGATCCGAGAGCAGAAACAGCTGCACCATGACATCGTAGCGAAATGGAGCTGGACGCCTCCAGGTGAAGGCTCATCGCCGCCGCGGCCGATTGAAATCGAGTGGGACCGTCCTCTCCTCTATGCGAAGATCGCTTTGCCTGGAGACGTTGCTCTTCATGTCGTCAACCTTCACCTTCGCGCGCCGCGCGGGGTGCCTATCCCGAATGACCGCAAAAACGTCGGTTGCGTCTCGAGCCGCGCCTGGGCCGAGGGTCAATTCCTTGCAGCCCAACGACGGGAGGGGCAGGCGCTAGAAGTCCGACTGTTCGTCGAGCGTCTTTTCGATTACGAACCCAACGCACTCATCGCGATCTGTGGCGATCTCAATTCGGAAGAGCATGACACACCCGCGCGACTTCTGACTGGGACGCCGGACGAAGACTGTGAAACAATGTCCCGGCGGGCGCTCGTTCCGTTGGGGATGCGTGTCGAGGAGGCGCATCGGTTTACCGTCGTGCATGCCGAACGCCGGGTACTTATCGACCATATTTTAGCGTCGCACCCTCTGGCCGCCAGCTGCACGGGCGTTGTGATCTTAAACGAGGGATTGCAAGATGAAGTCAAAGCGAAAGAGCCGGTCCTCGGCTCGCTGCATGCACCCGTCGTTGCGTCTTTCGCACTAGACGTAGAGACCGTCTTCAACGCCGAACACGTAGTCACCCCGAAGGAAAGCTAGCGCCTATGACCGGCTAGCACGGCGTAGCGCTTCGTCTTGTTCCTCGCTCCGGCAAAGACCCCAATCTCCTAGCATCCTCAGGTTTAAGACGGTCTCATGCGCACCACACGGGCAAATCATCCCCAGAATCCAGGACGCAACGCAGCGGCGGATTCGTCCTGATCGTCATGGCTGAGGAATTTCGGCCAAAAGATTTCACCACCTGCTCCCGTGCATATCCGGTGTTGAGATACATCACGTGGATCGAAATAACCGGAACCCCGGCTCCTCTGACGACGAAGGTCTGGATGGCAGAATCGTTGAGGTAATGAACCTTGACGCGGGCGCAACTCTTGACCTCACGCAGCCATAGTTAGCGTCCGCAAGGGGATCAAGCCCGTCAACCCTCGCGCCTTTGCATGCTCTCCCAAGCAAAGGCGCCGACACCGAGAAAGCGGCGCAGAAGACGATCGACAAACTCTACGCCAAGATAGGCCAACGGCGGGTAGAAAATGGTTTTTAGCTCGGAGGTCCGGAAGATGAGGATCGTCATCGAAAGCTGGCGGCGTCATTACAATACCCTACGGCCACATGGATCGCTCGGCTACAAGCCGCCTGCGCCGGAGGTCTTCGTGCCCGCCATGACCGCGCGGGCGGCTTCGCAACCCCGACCAGCTACGCCGCCCGCGCTGGCATCGAGGCCGTCAATGCACTAACATCGATACCGGACCCGTCAATGGGGGCCGATCACTCGCATCGGCTTCGGCGCACTCTACCCCCTCATTAAATTGACTATGCCCAAATGAACCATTTGATCGGGACACTCACTAATAGAGCCGACTCGTCAAGCCGGCTCTATACCGCTATCTGCGTTTCGCTTCCCTACCAATAGCGGTGGTGATAATACCGGTTGTGGTAATGGCGGTGATAATACCGGCGATGGTAATAAGGATGATAATAATGCCGTCTGTGGTAGTAGTATGTCTTTTCGACAGGGAACGCATCCGCGATGGGCTTTTCAAGAGTCAGCACCGCCGGCGCCGCCATGCCGACGCCGTTCATTGGCGTGGCTTGGGCCAAGTTGGCGCCGCCTATGATTGCGCCATAGGCGGCGCAGGCCGCTAGAACGACTATTCTTATGAATTTCATCTTTTCCTCCTTCAAGGCAATAGACATTTGCATAGTGAAGGTGCATCCGAATTGCGCGTAGAGCAATGATAATTTATCGGTTTCGCGGGTCTCCTTGAATTTAACTTGATAACAAGGAGAGCACCATGGTGTGGGGTTATCTGCGCACCAGTCTTCGCATCTTCCCGGTCGGTGTAGAGTCGTTAAACTGCATAGAGCAGCAGAGGCTTGTCTCGGCATCATGCCGGCGTGTGGCTCGCGGCCTGAGCGCCCCATCGATAATACAGGCACGCGTCCGCTGGGCCGGCGCTCAAGGCCGCTTAGGTAGGCATCAAGGACCACTGGCTCATGAAGCCGGCAACGCATATAGCGACATGGCCGCGGCCTCCCTCCGATGGCAGAATGTCTAGCTCTTGATTCGCCCCTCAAACTCTACGTGAAACGTTGAATTGTCTTCGAAGTCATGACCAGTTTCCAAGAACTTTTGGGCGTCCGATCACAACGAGCAGGCGCCTGTAGTCAGAGTGGATTCAAGCTTGATCGGGGACCGAATCGAGAGACTCGTCAACGGCGATGGTCGATCCCCTGTTTACCGAGCGCATCTCACTCAGCGGCGCCGGTCGCGCGAATCCTCCGCTTCGTCGCCCCGCAAAACGTTATGGACGAACTGCACGAGCCGTCGGCGTTGATGGTCGTCAAGGGAGTCATAGAGCGGCTTCGCTGCGTCGGCGATTTGCCGCAAGTTCGTGGACTGCACCGTAAGGGCATCGGCCTCGCGTTGCATCTCCCCAATGTCGTCAGGCGCCATATTACTACGTGCGTCCCGTTCCGTCGGGGCCTCAACATTTTTGTCTTCCTCTGCCGCCGGAGGGGAAGCGGGGGCGGATGATTCGCTGGAGGCGTTGCCGGTTTGACCATCGCGCTCGCCTGCCAAACTCTTGGCGCGCTTCACCGCGATATCGTGCAGCACGGACTCAAGGCCGGGCCAATGTTTGGCTTGTTCGGCCGACAGGCGAAGGTTCGCCTTGAGATCCGCGATGCCCGCGTCGGCATGGTCGACCCATTGGCTGATTGAAAAGGCAGGCCTTTCTGCCCGATCGCTCCGACCATGAGCGACATAGGCCGAAGGAAGGACTACGGCAGCCGCAATGCCCAGGGTCGTAAGGCAGGACGCAATACTTTTCTGCATGACTTTTGTCTCCCAGCTGGTTTCTGATGTTGAGCTGACGCTAAAATGCCCTCCTGTGGCCGATGCGCGTTTGTTTCGAGCAAGATCTTATTGCTTGAACTCGACTTTTGGCAGTTTGATTGTGATGTCGTTATTCGTTCTCTGATAATACAGGTATCCAACCACGGCCAACGCAACAAGCAGCGCGCCAATGATTACAATAGTGATAGGATTCATCCGGGAGTCTCCCGTTTGGGTGTTTCCGAAGAATGCTTTTCGACCAAGTCGTGTGCTTCGAGCAATTTACTCAGCGGCCCCCACCGCCTTGGTCACCACTTGGGCCACCGCCGCCCCCAGTTCCAGCGCGACCGCTCTTCGGTGCGCTGCCTCCGCCGCTGTGACCGCCTTGGTCACCACCAGGGCCGCCGCCACCGCTCGGACCGACGCCTTCGCCGCCGTGAGCACCACCGTGGCGACCGCCACCCTCGTCGTGACGACCGCCCTGGCCACCACCGCGACCCGGAGCACTCCAACCATGCCAGCCATGGCCGCCGCCCCAGCCGAGGCCGCGCCGCCGAGCATAGCCGCACCAGTACCAGCCGGGTCCTTGCCATCCCGCAGGATACCAACAATATCGGCGGCCGCCGAAGGAGAACTGGACGTTCTCGATGTAACTCACAGGAGCGGCTTCTTGCAGCGCCTTGAACAATGGCGCCGCTTGCGCGCGATCGAAGTAAAGCGCACTTCCCGCTGTTAGCGAAATCGCCGCCGTCGTCACCAGAATGAATGTTCGCATGCCCTTCTCCTCTCCTCTTGGCCTTCCACGGACGATTCTAACTTTGACTGTGATCTGAGGCCTGGCTCCTGACCATATTGACGCTGGCCGCCCGTAGCGCGGGATGCTCCCATGCGGGCGTGGACGGACTGGGAGGCGCCGCGAAATCGGTCCTCGACGAGGCTCGCGCCAAGAGCGAACGATACGCGGCGACATAGTTGCGAGCCATCCGCCCGACAGTGAAACGCGCCTCGAATTCGGCTCGAACGGCGGCTCGGCTCATCATTGCCGTCTCCCGGACGGCAGTTACGGCGGCTTCCATCGAATCGACGATCACGCCGCAGACGTGATCGGTGACGACCTCCGGAACCGAGCCTTTACGCCAGGCGATAACCGGCGTTCCGGCCGACATGGCTTCGATCATCACCAGCCCAAACGGCTCCGGCCAGTCGATCGGAAACAAAAGCGCCCGCGCCTTGCCGAGGAATCGGCATTTTTGGCTCTCGTCGATCTCGCCAAGGAATTCGACGAACGAATGGCCGAGGAGGGGCTCGATCTCAGCCTTGAAATACGCCATGTCCGCGGTGTCGACCTTGGCCGCGATTTTTAAGGACATCCCAGTCCGTTTGGCGATTTCTATCGCTCGATCCGGGCGCTTTTCAGGTGAAATGCGCCCCAGGAACGCGAGATAATCGCCACCTTCAAGGTCGAATGGGCAGACATGCGAAGGGAGGCCGTGCGAGATTGTCGCGAGCCAATTGGCGTTCGCGGGCATGGGCAGGCGCTGCGCATTCGAAATCGAAACCAAAGGCATTTCCGGATAGGCTTCATAAAGCGGCAGAGTATCTGGCTGATCGAGACGCCCGTGCAACGTCGTCAGACATTTATGCGCAAGATCGTGAAACAGGGCTTGGGGCAGAAGGTCGACGTGAAAATGGATGATGTCGAATTCATCAGCTCTGCGCCGCACCTCCCGCAACATGCACAGCGTGCTGCCAATATGATCGCGGATTCCCGCAAGTCTTAGGCTTTGCGGAGCGCATACGACGAGGTCCGCTTCCGTCTGCGATCCTCCGCTTGCAAACAAGGTCACCTTGTGCCCTTGCCGAACGAGCTCTTCCGCCAACCAGCAAACTACCCGCTCTGTTCCACCGTACAACTTTGGGGGTACGGCTTCGGCCAGAGGAGCGACGAGCGCGATGCGCATCTGTTGTCCCTTCACCAAGAACGTCCTTCTAGCTTGGCAATGCGCTAACCCCGTTGAAGTTCCCGCTCTTTCCTGGCGAAGGCGGTGTTGTTGCATAGCCAGCATCGTAGGAATCCGCAGCAGGCCGCCGAAAATCAACGGGATGTGAGAAACTCCCGCTTGCACTCCAGCGTGTACCCACCGGCGCCATTCCCGTCATCTGAAACCCTCCAAAGCCGATCCCACACAATCAGCCCTTAGGGACCTTCTCGAAGGCAAGATCACTCCGATCTTACCTTACTACCGTGCACGTCCCACACTTACGACGGAGCCATCCGACCCACCTGCTAGCACGGCGACATGGGGACGATCTCAATGCCAGTCTTCTGGTCATCATTGGCCGGTTGCAGCTTTGCCAGCGCCTTGCTGGCGCATGGACACGTCGCTGACGATTTGCGAAAGGTCCGTGTGTCCAAGCCAGGTCGGGAAGCGCCGCGGTCGGGTTAGAGCGACCAGAAAACGCTCGCCCCATGATTGAACGTCGTTTGTCATTAGCGCCTGGAATATGGCCTCGTGACGAGAGCGGCGCTGATCCAGCGGCATCGTCAGCGCCTGCGCGATAGCAGACCCAACCGACTCGGGATCGTACGGATTGACAAGAAGCGCAGCGTCGCATTCGACGGCCGCGCCCGCAAATCGCGACAGAATGAGGACCCCTGGATCTTCGGGATCTTGCGCCGCCACATATTCCTTGGCGACAAGGTTCATCCCATCACGTAGCGGGGTGACAAGTCCGACGTCAGCGGAACGATAGAGGCCCACAAGGGCGGATCGACTGTGGGCCCGGTTCACATAACGGATCGGTGTCCAAGACGCCTCACCGTACCTCCCGCTGATGCGCCCTGCCGTTTCGTCGATATGGCGTTCTATGTCTGCATATTCTCGAATTTCCGAGCGGCTTTTGGGCGTAATCTGCAGATAGGTCACCTTTCCCCGCCAATCGGGATGCGTCGACAGAAAGTGATCGAAGGCTTCCATCCGCAGTGCGATGCCTTTGGAATAATCCAAACGATCGACGCCAATGATCATAACGCGGCCGCCAAGGCTCTCAACGACGTCTCGCACGAAAGGCGAATGTACTGCGCGTCGTGCGAGCCGATTAAGTTGCGCTGTCTCGACGCCAACCGGAAAAATGCCGATCCGGACCATCCGGTCCGCCGCTTGGAATGTGTACGGATCACGGCTCGGCATTCCGCATTCTGTCCGTAGATAGCGCGCGAAATTTTCGGCGTCGATTTCGGTCTGAAAACCGACGAGGTCGTAGTAACCCATGGCCGGAATGAGGCGTTCATGATTCGGAAGCGCCGTCAGAATCTCTGGTGGTGGAAACGGGACATGGTGAAAAAAACCGATCTTGTTACGGTGACCGCCGTCCCGAAGCGCCATAGCCAACGGCAGCAGGTGATAATCATGAACCCATACAACGTCGTCGGATCGCAGAATTTTGTGCAATTCCTCCGCGAAGCGCTGGTTAACCCGCATATAGCCGCTGAGGTCGCGGCGAGAGAATTCCGCAAGATCCAGCCGGTAATGCAAAATCGGCCAGAGTACTCTATTGGCATATCCATTGTAATATTCTTGGTAGTCCTCTTCCGCCAGATCGGTCAGCACGTACGCTTGACGGCCCTGCTGAATCGTTCGAACGGTCACATCTGATGCGGCTGCGACCCGACCGCTCCATCCAAACCAAATTCCGGGATGTCGCTTCAGACCGGGCGGATCGCGACCGCAAGCCCGCCTGCTTTGCTTGCGCCGTGGCGGCTCGGGACCGCGACACGATTGGACACGACAACCAGTCTGGTCAAAGTTACCCTCCAGCTGTAGCCGATGACGAGCCACGTAGAGCAACCCCGTCACAGCTGGAGTTTAGGCCAGATCGAGCGGAGTGCGATGCGTACGCGTTTGCGAGGTCGGAGGGGCAACAAGCTCTACGTTTACTGCGCCGGGGCGCTCGGAGCAACTGATGGCCGCGAACCCGGCGTGACGTTTCGCAGTGCAATGACCTTAGCTGGCGCGGCCAGAGATTGTGAATAAGGGTTCCGCCCATTTCCCAATACAGTTCGGGCCCTCACCCGTGCGTCGACTCGCGCAGGCAGTCCTCCATCGCGAAAACCTGCGCACGCTCCACTGCCGAATAAGTGGCAATCCGCTAGCGCTTCAGTTCGACTTTGGGCAGTTCGATTGTGATGTCGTTCCTCGTCCTTTGATAATAGAGATATCCTAATGCAGCCACCGCAACGACGAGCGCCCCGATGATTGCTACAGTGACTGGCTTCATCAGACTATTCTCCAGTTCGAGTGCCTTCGCCGCTTCACCTGATTCCCGAGATACGCAACGCAGGGGCGCGGCCCGGTGTCGGGGCCGCGCCTTCTACGCCAAGAGTTCAACGCGCCTCGGCCGCTTTCATTTGAGGCTAGCATGCCAATCATCGACATCCTTCTTCACCGCGTCCTTGGCATGGCCGTAACGCTCTTGGATCTTGCCTTCGAGCTGATCACGCTTGCCGTTTATCGCGGCAAGATCATCGTCAGTGAGCTTGCCCCACTTTTCCTTGACTTTGCCGACAAACTGCTTCCAGTCACCTTCGATACGATCCCAATTCATGAAACACTCCTGTCAGTTGGTTTGCCAGTTGTCACCGGGGGGACAGCGCCCTCCGCCCGAACGGACTTCTGATCGAGCGCCCCTTCGTGTCTGAGGGTGGGACCACTCGAGACTAAACCGCATACAGCCTGCTTGTGATCTCTGTTCGGAATTGTGAAACAGCGCGATAAACGATATGGGCTCTGTATCCCACTTGCTAAGGATGCAGGCATTAAGTCCAGCGCCCGCCGCTGCACCCCGCCGATATCGCGGCCCGCTGACCGGTCAGCGGAGGTTCACGCCGCCGAGGAGCCAGAGCACGACGACCACGACGAGCACCAGACCAAGAACGCCGCCGAGTCCAGCCGTTCCATACCGGCTGTGGCCGTAATAGCCGCCTCCGCCGAGCAGAATGATCAGCACAACGACGATCAAAATCGTGCTCATTATCTATCTTCCTTTCAATCGAGTGGGGAGATCTCTGTATTGCGTATTTGAACTGGGACAGAGGCGCCCGTGGATCAAGACGATCGCATCTAGTCGGCGCTGTCTGCATTAAACTCGAAAGAGGCTCAGCAAGCTTTCCTCCATCGCCGTTGTACTTCCGCTCCATGCGCTGAATGGCTGGTCGACTTTCGCCGATCATAGCCGACGGGGCGTCCGGGATGGAGATTCGGAAACTACTTAGACCGTCGCCGGCTTTTCTGCTTACGCTTCCCGCATACGATAGGTCCGCTTGCTCGCCCACATTTGGCAATCCGCACCCAAGCAAGGCCTTCCACCCACGCTGACACAACAAATATGCACATGCGTTCTCTTCGATACATTGACCTAGATCAATGGACTGGCTCCATGATGCTCAGGAGCGACATGGTGTGTCGTGATCGCGATCCTGGATCGCAGCAAGATGGTGCATGTGCAATCTGTTCTGAGGCGCGGCTCATGCAGTTCGCGCCTGACGATCTGCGGGCGAGCGAAGGGGACGATTCGTGGGGCCTGCAACGGTGATTTGTGGGGCTAACAGCGGCGCGACTATCGCAGGCAAATATGGTCCATTGATTTAAGTCAATCAGCTTTCGGCGCTGTTATGCAAAAGTTGCGACGTCTCTTCCTCAATGTAGCGGAACCCGCATGAAGAAGCATTTTTTTATAGCGACGACAGTTGCACTTCTGGCTCTGCCCAACCTATTTTCCAGCGTCTTGGCAGCGCCGCCCGAACCATCCGAGCGCGCCGGGGCTCATCATCCACGGTTTTCGGCAGAAGACTTCGCCGCCTTCACGGACGCCCACATCGCAGCGCTGAAAGCGGGCCTTAAACTGACGCCGGCACAAGAAAAGAATTGGCCTGCCCTCGAAACGACGTTACGCGAACAGGCGAAGGCACACGCCGCGCTTGCCGCGGAATGGCGTGACGGAGTCGAGGAACCTCACGAGCGTTCAGGGGAACCGCGTGAAAGGACCGAGGAACGTCGCGACGTGATCGAAGGCCTACGGCAACGCGCTAAACACCTTACGGCGCGCTCGACCGAACTCGCGGCGCGCTCCACCGAGCTAGAAAAGCTCGCCGAGGCGGCAAAGCCTCTCTACGACAGTCTCAATGATGCACAAAAACGCCGCCTCAGGCCGCTTCTGCACACTGCCGCCGGCGGACCTTGGCATCACGCACACGAAGGCTTTCATCCCAGCGAGGATTTCGATGGGCATGAGGATGCCGAGCACGGCGATCAATAAGCACCCCATCTGAAACTTTAGGCCGAGCGACTCTTGCGAACAACCACCGCGCTCGCCAAGTTCGTCGAACCCTTGGATCTTTTAGATGTCTTTTCGATAATCCTGGCCTGCCCTGCACTTGAGCAAAATGAGAAGGAAGAATGCAATGGCCGCTACCAAATCCAAGATTGCAGAACACCACACTAAAGCTGCTGAGCATCATGAAACAGCCGCGCAGCACCACCGCGAAGCCGCAAAGCACCACGAGGCGGGATCGATCGAGCAGGCCGCCCATCACGCGCAGGTGGCGTATGGCCATGGCGCGCACGCCTGGAATTACCAAGAGGAAGCCGCGAAAGCTCACGCGGAGCTTCACGCCAGCAGTAAAAAATAAATCATCTCGTCCACGAGACCGATTTCGACGCGCGTCGACTGGCTTCAGCCGTCTCTTTAGTTATCGCGCGCGCCGCGCCCGCATGTTCGGCGGAGCCGAACATGCTTCTCAGGGGCTGTTTGGAGCCCCTTCATCAATTCCTCGAACCGGAGAAAATCTAATGAGCACGCTCCTTATCATCCTTATTTTATTGCTATTGTTTGGCGGCGGCGGCGGATATTACGCCTATAACACCTATGGTGGAACGGGTCTCGGCGGCGTGCTCGGCACGGTGCTCGTCATTTTTCTGATCCTCTGGCTCCTCGGCCTGGTCCGCTGAATTCTGCGCGAGAATTAAGGGCCGTCGTCTCATCGTCGAACAAGTCCGAGCGGCGCGCTTGCCGCGTTGCTCGATTAGAGCGGCGCGAGTGTCCTCGGCGGGGCGCGCGTTCGAGCGCCGGCGCGAGCCCCTTTGACTTTATCGCCGTAAGGGCTCCGACGAGCCCCGGAGAGACGCCATGGTTGATATGTCAAGCCCCGAATTTGAATCTGGAACTGAAGACGCGATAATTGAAATGGTAGGCGTCGAGCTTCCATCTCGAAACGCGGAGGCTGAGGAGGCTCAAGACCATGCCATTTCATGGGCTGCAATTGTAGCCGGCGGCGTTGCTTCCGCGGCCTTGACGCTTGTGTTGCTGGCGTTCGGCGCGGGTATCGGTTTGTCCGCCGTCTCACCCTGGGCAAATTCCGGGATCTCCTCCGCCACATTCAATATTGGCGCCGGCATATACCTTTGCATCATCGCAGTGATGGCGTCCGCCATCGGCGGCTATCTCGCTGGGCGCTTGCGCACCGAATGGGTCGGCGTTCATACCCATGAAGTCTATTTTCGTGACACGGCGCACGGCTTTCTCGCCTGGGCATTTGCCACGGTCCTCAGCGTGGCGGTGCTAGCTTCCACGGCGGCGAATATCGTTAGCGGCGCGGCGGCGGGCCTTAACCAAGCGAATGGATCCGCCGCTGGTCAATCGGCTGGGCCCATGGCCGGCTTCGTGGATCTGTTGTTGCGCGCAAATCCCGCCACGACGCGAAGCGACGCCGTTGACGTTGCAGTGGCGCGCAGTGAGCTTGATCGCCTGTTCGCCTCCCGTCTCAGCACTGGCGAGGAGTTTTCCGCGGCAGACCACAGTTACCTGGCGCAGGTAGTCGCGGCGCACACGGGATTGATTCAGGCGGATGCAGAAAAGCGTGTGTCCCAGGTAATTGAGCAGGCCAAAAGCGCCGTCGACAGCGCGCGCAAGGCCGGTGCGCGATTTGCCCTCTGGTTGACCGCCTCGCTGTTGTTAGGGGCTTTCTCTGCGAGTCTCGCTGCGACAGAGGGAGGAGGTCTCCGCGACGGAACTTGGAAATACTAGGGTCCAGACTCATAACCAATAGCTGACGGTTGCGGCGATGCAGACTGCGGCAAGAAAGTTCGCGGCGTTTCGATCGTAGCGGGTCGCCACCCTCCTAAAGTCTTTGAGACGACAAAACATGCGCTCGATGGCGTTGCGGTTGCGATAGAGGAACGGCGAGAAGCAGTTCTTCCATTTGCGATTGGCCTTTGGCGGAATGTTCGGCATCGCGCTGCGTTCCTCGACCTGCCGGCGGATGGCGTCGCTGTCGTAACCCTTATCGCCGTGCAGGATTTCGCAGGCGGGCAGCCGGGCGAGCAGTTCCGCGCCCGCCGTACAGTCGGCGACCTGGCCGCCGGTCAGCATGAAAGACAGCGGGCGGCAGGCCGCATCGGTCAAGGCGTGGATTTTTGTTGTGCGTCCGCCGCGAGAGCGGCCGATGGCCTGATTTTTCTCCCCCCTTTGCCGCCGCTGGCCGATCGATGCGCCTTCACCGCCGAGGAGTCGATGAGAACCTGCACAGGTGGCCCGCCTGCTTGCGCAAGCGCGTGGAACAGATCGACCCAGACGCCTTTGGCTGCCCAGCGGACATAGCGATTGTAGAGCGTCTTTTTCGGCCCGTAATCCGGCGGCGCATCGATCCAGCGTCCGCCAGATTTCAAAACATGAATGATCCCGCTGATGACCCGGCGGTCGTCGACGCGCGCCTTGCCGCGGGTATCGATTGGTAGATGCGGCGCAATCTTCGAAAACTGCGCGTCCGTCAGCCAAAACTGGTCGAGAATCATCGGCTTTCCTTTCGGAAACCGTGAATCACGCCACGCGCCTCATGCCAACCAATTTATGGGTCCGGACCCTAAGTCACAGCACGGTTTATCGTGAAGTTAATATGAAAGGAAGTGTTATGGGTCGTTCGATTCTTCTTTGGCTGCTAGGCGTGCCAATCCCAATCATTATTCTGCTCGCTATTTTTCACCGCTAGACCGTTTTCACGTGTGGCGGAATCGAGTTTGGATTCCAAAGAGGTTTAGTTCGTCATTTGCTTTCCTCGTTGATTCCTCGAGGAATTGCGACCGGCAGAGCTTACCATCAGGATTTGCGTGAGCGGGTCATGATAGCTGTCAAATCTGGAACTGGCGCGTATGCGGCAGCATCTGTTTTTCAGTTCAGCGTATCCTATGTCGACAAAGCTTTCGGAAAGCGGCGGACGACCGAGAGATCCGCGCGCGTCATTGGCCGAGCGGCCCCGAGCCGAAGGAGCCGCGCATGACGAGGCCCTTTCCGCGCGTGTGATGAGCGAACCCGACGCGACGCTCGCCGCATTGCGGAACTGGCTCCTCACAGAGCACAATATGACGGTCAGCTGGGTTGGCGTTGAAAAAGACTGCGGCGCCTCAGGCGCAAAAGAAGTCATTGCGCGTCGCCGAACAAGATCGCGCCATGTCGCCAAGGCGGGCGAGGAATAGCGCGCCAACTGGCCCGCTCTCGTCCTCGAGGCTTACGAGATCGAGGATGATCATCGCGGAAAGCTACGTTGTTTCCGCGCCGGTCTCCGGGCGGACCGGTTCACCCCATCAAGTGAAGGCGGCAGACTTCGGCGGCTGCCTTCCGATGCGTCAGACCCGCGTACCAAAGACGGCGCCGATCCCGGCGGTCACAGCCATCGCAAGCGCACCCCAGAAGGTAACGCGGATCGCGGCCTTCAGCATGTTGGCTCCACCCGTCTTCGCCCCGACGACACCCAACAGTGCAAGAAACAGCAGAGACGCGATAGAGACCGCCTCAACCACGAACCTATTCGGCGTCGCGAGAGCCATCATCAGCGGAAGAGCCGCACCAACCGAAAATGCTGCTGCAGACGCCAGAGCCGCCTGGATCGGTCGCGCCGCGGTCGTGTCCGATATCCCCAGTTCGTCGCGGGCGTGAGCGCCGAGCGCATCACGCGCCATTAACTGCTCCGCGACCTGCTGCGCAAGCGCCTTGTTCAGACCGCGTTTGACGTAAAGTCCAGCCAACTCTCTCAATTCGCCATCGCGATTGTCACTCAGCTCCTGACGTTCGCGCCCGATATCCGCCCGTTCGGAAACGGACTGCGAACTGACTGATACATATTCTCCCGCCGCCATCGACATTGCGCCGGCAACAAGTCCAGAGACACCGGCAATCAGGACGCTTTGATGCGTACCCTGCGCGCTCGCAACGCCAATAATCAGGCTGGAGGTCGAGAGGACGCCGTCATTCGCCCCCAGAACCGCCGCCCTTAGCCAACCAAGGCGCGCGACCACATGATGTTCCAAATGTCCGGGACGACAAACCATCTTCGCTTCCTTGTTTGCGACAGCGTCGACCAAAGCTTAAAGGGCCGACAAATATGCCGACAACCTATAGTGGGGCGTATCGCGCCAGGAGGATAACGGGTCATCGCAAATGCCGCCGCGCGTCTTCGCATGGCGCGAAAGTGCCGGTCTACGAGACAGCCGAGGCACTCCGCGGAAAACCACGGTCATCAGTGGCGAGGCGATGCTCGGACAGCCACATCGGGAACTGAAGCTGTCCCGATGGATAGTACAAAAACCGAACGATATCCAGACGATTATGTTCGTTTGCTCGGAATGATTATAGGTACGTGGCACGCGTCCATAGCGCGACAAATTGCCATTAAGAGATATTCAACTGAAAACGCGTCAACGGAACCAGAACGAGGATCTTCACGTTAACGAAATGCCGCGTGGGAAAACGCGTTGCAATCAATCTTTGAGGAGATCAATCATGAGCAGCACTACCGACAAGATCAAGGGCGTGGCCAACGAGGCCGCCGGCACGATCAAGGAGGGCGCCGGCAAGGCCGTAGGCAACCCGAACCTTGAGGTCGAAGGCGCCGCGCAGAAGCTCAAGGGCGAAGTCCAGCAGACCGTTAGCAAGGCCAAGGACGCCGTCAAAAATGTCATCGACAAGGCCTGAGCTTACTCATCATGATAGTAAAAAGGCGGCCGTTCCGGTCGCTTTTTTTCTTACCTGCTTCGGATGGGTTTGTCCCGCCATGAGCTTTCGGATGGGGTTCCTGATCGCCTGATCTTTAGGCTCCGCCAACATCCCTTTGGAAAGTGTCGACTGCTGCGGCGCTCGACTGCTTCAGCAAAATTCGTATGGCTTCGCCGACGCGACAGTCGCGCCATGACTTTGAGACGCAGCGAAGCGCTTGACCCAAAGGCTCTAGGTATTTTCCGAGTCTCGCACAGTCGACGTTCGGCCTGATACGTTAGCTTTGCTGCGCCAAATGTCTGTCCTCGGCAGGACTATTGGCCAGGGATATAAAGTCGCGGCGCAGAAGAGGGCAAAAGTGATTAGGGACATCGCATGAAGACAAAAATTCTGAAACTAGCTGTGATTTTGACCTTCCTGGCCTTGCCCTTGGCGGCCGGGGCCCAAGGGATTGAACGCGGCGCAGCTGAAGGCGCTGCGGCGGGCGGCAGAGCGGCTGGACCTGTTGGGTCGGTTGTAGGTGGCGCAGTGGGAGGCGTGGCCGGCGGCGTCGCCGGGGGCGTCGAAGGCGTCCTCGGAGTGCCGCAGCGCACTGGATATCGCTATCGCCATTACTCCCGCCCTGGTTACTATCGCCGACACCACTATTACCGGCGCCACTACTATCATCGCTACTCGCGCCAGCGTTATTGACGTGTCCGGAGTTCGTTGGAGGTGTGAGACAATCAACATCTAACCATGCTCTGTTTCTATAGGGCCGCCGCGGCAACAGGGATCCGATGAAGATGCGCTGGGCTCCGACGTCTTTGGCCACGAGCGCGGCGACCTGACCGCTGCGGGCCATCCCAAAGATCTCGTAGTCGGCAATTATGCGTTGGCCGGCCCCCTTCGACTTGAAGCAGAGACCGTGTTGAACCGACAGCTCGATGTCACGGCAACGTGGCGTGAAGGCGCGGGCAGAGACTTTCGAGATTGGCGCCGATATAATTTTGAACCGGTGACCGAAGCCGCGCGTTGTAGGCGCGAAAGTCACGCCGCCCGACCGGGCGAATTGGTTTCCTGGGCGCATCATCGAATTCCGAAGTAAACAGGATTAGCAATTTTAGGATCGTGCGGCCGCGACCAAAAAGGACCCCGCCGCAGAGTGACTATCGAGCTCCAAATCAAAAGCCTGATGGGGGAAAATCATGCAAAAGGGTATCGTGTCTTGCTTTACGGCCATGGGTATAGCGGCGGCGATCATCGCTCCTTTGGCGTATGGAGCGCAGGGTCAAGAGAATCGGGGGGAAAGGCGCGCCCTCACAGTCAACGAAAGTATTGATCGCGCTGATGCGCGCATCGCCAATCTCAAGGCGGACCTGCGCCTGTCGTCTGGTCAGGCCGGACATTGGTCCGGCCTTGAATCGGCGCTGCACGACATTGCGGCGAAGCGCGCCAAAAGCTGGGCGGCGTCGGCCGGGGGAGCTTCACCGAACTCGGCCCTAGAAGGGGACCGTTCGATTACGGAAGACGAGAAAGAACGAGACGCCCACCCGCAGCGGGACGCGCGCAAGGCGCCGCCGGACGACATTGATGGGATGCGGCAAGAGGCGGACGCCTTGACCTTGCAGGCCGCGGACCTCCGCCAGATCGCCGACGCAGCAAAGCCGCTTTACGACACGCTCGATGACCGCCAACGCCATCGGCTTGTGCAGTTCATTCATGAAGATCTGAGGGCCAACGAAACGGACGATCGGCGCGACCGCCGCCGCTGATTGTGAGGTCTCTCACCAGCGATTGGAGCGCTCAAAAACAAATCGACGAATAGCCTTGATGCCTTTCAAAGCTCGTCTCAAAGCTGGGGTGATACGGGTTTCGTGTCGTTATTGGCCTGGGGAATGGGATGACGTGGCGGATTCTGCTGGAGCTGACGCAGGAGGATGGGAACGAAACGTTCGGCGGTCACGAAGCGTCAGCGGCGCCGCTTCCGAGACCGCCGGGCCGACGCACAATGCCGCCATCAACGAGCGTGTGAGCATTGCTGCGTTCTTCGTCCTTTCAAAGATCGACGTGCGCGACGGCTGGCGACCTTATTCGGGGGCGTGCAGTTTGACGTGCCTCGCTTCAAACCCTGTCGCTATGGGGTTGCCTCGCGTCGAAGCGGGAGGCCCCTTGGCGGACCTCATGCCCAACCGCTGTACGGCCGGAATACGATCGTCCTCTCGCCAAAATGGGGAGTTTGGCGGCTTATGGCCGCGCGGCGGCGCTAATGGCTAAATTCTTGCTCGGACAAAGCGCCTGCGATCGAGATAGCCCGCTGGCGCACCCTTGGGCGCGAGATTGGAGCGGAACATCTTGACAGCAAACCGTCCGATCGACTGCCGGCGATTGCGATTTCGTTTGACGGCGCACTTATCAGATTCGCTTCTTTGAGTTGATGGTTGCTTACACCAGCAACGACCACGGGCAGCAGAGCCTATACAGCAGCGTCGCAGTCGAGGCGGATCGGGAGCACCTGCAATTGAATGCTGTTTTGCGCTATCTCAGGGCAACGTCGACAACGCCAGTGACGGTGCTGAGTGACGGTCGTCAAGAGGAGTTCACTTCATGCTTAAGGGTCAAACAGCGGTAATGAATGGCACATTTGACCGCGACCACTTGGCCATCCGATCAAAGAACCAGTATGACCGCGCTGCCTCTTGTTCGCTCACGTTTGACGTGTCTTTTATGATATTGTGGCGCTGACGCCTATTCTAATTGTTTGATTCTGTCGCCACGTGTGATTGCGCCGTGATGCCCCAAGAACGCCCCAGACATTTGGAATTCTCGCCGCTTGATTTGAGTTACTCACAGGTCGATAAGTAAGGCGACATTTTGATAGCATTTAGGTCGCTTGTTTGCTAGATACTGGCATGAAGCGAGAGGGGCGGAGATTTGATCATCAGACGCTGGAAGTCATTCGACTGATAGCGGTAGAGCGGGTTTGTTGCGGTGAGCCTGCATTCTCTGTAATCGCTTCCTATGGCTTCAACAGGACGACGATCTACAAATGGATCAAGGCGGCCGCTCAGCCGGGTGTCGGGCTGAAGGCGTTGCATGCGAAACCGGCGACGGGACGGCCGCGCAGTTTGACGCCTCGCCAGGAGCAACAGGTGTTTCGCTGAGTAAACGGCAAGGATCCGCGCCAGTATGGCTTGGACTTCGGGCTGTGGACGCGGTCCGTTGTGGCCGGGCTCATAGCGCAGAAATTCGACGTTCGGCTCGGGGTGACTGCCGTCGGGGAACTGCTCGCCAAGCTGGGACTGACGCCGCAAAAGCCCTTGCAACGCGCCTATCAGCGCGACCCGGAGGCGATCGAGAGGTGGCGGCGTGAGATTTTTCCGCGCATCGCCCATGAGGCGAAAGAGGCTGGGGGCGAGGTCTATTTCTGGGACGAGTCGGGGTTTCGCGCCGACGCCGTGCACGGCAAGACCTGGGGTGTGAAAGGACAGGCGCCTATTGTCAAACGCCCTGGGCAAAGGCAATCGATCAGCGCCGCGTCGGCCGTGAACTCCAAAGGCGCATTCTGGTATTGCACCTACCAAGGAGGTCTCAACGCCGAATTGTTCGTCGCCTTGCTGAAGAAGATGATGCGCCGCCGGGTGAAGCCCGTGCACCTGGTGGTCGATGGACTGCTGGCTCACAAGACCGCGCTGGTGAAGGATTATATTGCATCGACAAATGGATTGCTGACGTTTCATTTTTTTGCCGGGATATGCTCCAGAACTGAACCCGGACGAATTGGTCTGGAGCCATGTGAAACGGACCGGAGTGGCGAGAACGCCTCTCCGCAAAGGGAGCAACTGCGTGATAAGATCGAAGCGCAACTTGCCGCCATCAAAAGAACGCCGCAGCTTGTCCACTCATTCTTCAAGGCGCCCGATGTCGCCTATATTACCGCCTGGTGAGTTAAATTTCCGAGCCGCTCGGTGCGTTGACTTCTCAAGTGGCGACACAGCCCTTTTACTGGCGTTCGACCCCAATTTCTTAAAATTCAGGAGAACGACATGTCTGATGCCAAGCCTACCGAGACAACTTCGCAAGTTTCTGCCGCGGACTTGGCTGCGCTGCAGAACAACATTACAAAATTGACCGCGTCAATTTCCGCACTCGCGCCCAAGCCGGCTTCGGCTACGCCAAGCACGGTCTATCCCTTTCTGTCGGTGCTCGCTGCATTTTCCGCCGGTTTACTGATTGGGGTGATAAGCCATATAAAAAAATGAAGCCGACTCAGGCTCAGGAGCGGTCGATTGAACGGATTCGGAAACCTGCATCGGAACCACCTCGATCACCGGAAGCATGGGTTTGCCGCCCGCTAAAGCTTGGCTTCGCTTACAATTGTGGAACAACAATGTACGAAACCCGTGAGCGATCACCTCGTCCTATCCGTAAGGGTGGATCTGCCATGCCGAGAGTTGGGGGTCCCCACACGGCAACCGAAACGTCATCGGTTCTCGGGGCCCATGTCTGAACGCGCTTTCCTACCCGCTTCTAGACGCTCGCCTGCGAGTTTGTAGGATATGTAATACATGTAGATGTTGCTGACGTACTGTACAGTCGTGAGCCCCGCGACTTTGGCTGCGCCCAGCTCGACATTGTTGAACCAGATGTTCGGATCGAGCCCCGCCTGCTGCGCCGCAGCGCGGAACTTGCGCAGATTGCGAGGGCCCGCATTGTAGGCAGCGAAGCTCATCAATGTCCGGTTCACTGGATCGATTGCGCTATCCGAAACATAAGTATCGGCAAGATAACGGAGATAGGCGCAGCCGGCCTGAACATTACGGTCCGGGTCGCGGTCGACCCCGGCGATTCCGATCAGTTTGCCAGCCGCAGTCGAGGGCTTAATCTGCATGAGGCCTACCCCTCCTGCTTCACCGCGACGCGACTGGTCTAGCTGAGATTCCTGGTAGGCAAGAGCGGCGATCATCAGGTAATCGAAATTGTACTGCGCGCCGTAACGGCGGAAGAGGTCTATGACGGCGACAAATTTTCTGGCCTCATCCGCATCGAGGGCATTCTTCACAATCCGCTTGTCCACAAAATAGCGCCGCTGGATCGTGCTTCCGAAGCTGGTGGTGGCGCGATGCTCTCTGATGAACGCGTTGAGCTCGGACTTCAGTTCTGGGCTATTCTTGCGAATTGCCCAGGCGACGTCCCCCTCCTCGCTGACGACGAGATCGCTGCGTGGGACCGCGTTGGGAAAGATCCGGGTCCATATCGTGGCCTTATGATCATCGACGACGACATAAGGAAGCAGGCCGGCGTTCACCATTTCGATCA
This sequence comes from Methylocapsa polymorpha, assembly GCF_045689225.1. Classification (GTDB taxonomy): domain Bacteria; phylum Pseudomonadota; class Alphaproteobacteria; order Rhizobiales; family Beijerinckiaceae; genus Methylocapsa; species Methylocapsa polymorpha. The sequence goes on from NZ_CP136863.1 coordinate 173,390, forward strand.
GGTCTTCGTCCTCCAGATTCTCGTCGATCGGCGCGATGACAATCGGCTTCAGGCCTTTGGCCAAGAACACGTCGCTCAGCTTCGCCAGATGGTCCGCATAGCTGCTGGAAAGGCGCACGTGAATCTCGCGTCCGCTGAGATCCTCGATTGAGCCAAGCTTGGGTGAGACAGGACCAGTGACGAGAATCTCCTTGACGTCCTTCAGCCATGGATCGACGAAGTCGACAACGGCTAAACGCTGCGAAGTGATTGTCAAATTGGCTATAACGGCATCGCCTCTGCCCTCGCTCAGAGCCTGCAACAGGCGATCGCGGGCGGTAGGAAGGAAGGTCACATGGAAGCGGAGCGTCTTGAATTTGTATCGCGCGTTGATCCACTCCTCGAGCGCGCGGCCGAACTCCGCAGCGACGCCCATCTGACGGCCGCGATCCACGAAAAAGAGCGTCTTGCTGTAGGGGACGAGAATGCGAAGCGTCTTTCGCTTCAACATCGCAGAAAAATCGCCTGTCCAATCGCGTTTTCTCGGAAGCACGAATCGTTGGTCTGTCAAGGTCTCCGCTGGCGTGGGTGAAACCGATCCGAACGCTAACAGGACAAGACTCAGGAGAGTGGCAATCCAGATACGCATCGTCCGTACTCTGCAGCAAAGTCGGAGATTGGAGCTCCCTTCAAGGCGCCGCGATGTTAACCGAGCTCCGACGATCTGATAACTTTATAGTGTCATAAAACAGCTTCGTCATTTACTTTATGCCGGAATTGCTTGGCCGCCAAAGTGATCGGTTTTGCGGTCTGCTCTGGTGAAGACGATGCGCGCCACGTCGAAAGGTCGCCGGATAGCGCCCCATTGGGGGCGTCCACCCCCCGGCACCGTTGTTGGTTCACGAATATTTGTGTACAAATAGCGATCACGGCATAGCGATTATAGTAGTGAATGAGTTTGGCAAGCTTCGGAAGGGGACTTCCAGGGAATGCTCGTGAAAGGTTCGTGACGCTTGCGCGCGCGAGTTGGGGAGTCGAATTGACTCGGACGATAGGGGGAGCCCATCGGTATGGCGCGCAGTTCGTCAACCCGCGCCCGGCCTGCGCAGGCAAAGCGCCGGCGCGTCATTAAGAAGCACCCAATCGCGATGGATGGGGCCAACTTTCCGGTGGTCGCAATCGGCGCCTCCGCAGGAGGTCTTGAAGCCTTTCGGACGCTCCTCGCCGCGCTTCCGGCCGAGAGCGGTCTGGCTTTCATCCTGGTCCAGCATCTCGACCCCAGCCACGGGAGCATGATGGCCGAGCTTCTGGCCCACCATACCGCATTGACCGTGCTCGAAGCTCACGAAGACATGCAGCTCGAACCGGACCATGTCTACGTCATCCCGCCCGGACGCTATCTTGCAGTACGCAACGGGGCAATTCAACTTTCCCGCCCCAAGGCGGGCCAAGCCGTGCGAATGCCGTTCGACTTCTTGCTGCATTCGCTCGCCGAGGAGTTCGGTGAGCGCGCCGTCTGCATCATCCTTTCGGGAACCGCCACCGATGGCAGCGTCGGGGCAAGAGCGATCAAGGCGGCGGGGGGCCTGGTTATCGCTCAAGATCCGGAAGAGGCCGAATTCGACGGTATGCCGCGCAGCGCCATCGCGACAGGCGCTGTCGATCTGGTGCTCCCGCTAGCGAAGATCCCGGAAGCCCTCGCTAAGTATAGCGGCCATCCATATCTCAAGACCGGCGATAGCGACGTTGCGCTCCCTGCGGGCGACGGAGCGCTGAAGATCATCGATCTGCTGCGTAAGAGGACTTCCCATGATTTTACGCTTTACAAGGAAGGCACGATCGGACACCGGATCCAGCGGCGCATGGCCATGGCCGGCATCGAGGACGCCAACCGCTATCTCGAGCTGGTGACCAAGGACCCAGCTGAACTTCAGCGCCTCGCCAACGATCTGTTCATCAACGTCACGTGATTTTTCCGCGACGCAAAGGCCTTCGAGCTGTTGGCGGAGAAGATCATCCCTGAGCTGGTGCGCGTGCAGCCGCCGGCCCGGCCGATCCGGGTCTGGGTGGCGGGCTGCAGCACCGGGGAAGAAGCCTATTCCATCGCTATGCTCTTCCTTGAGGAGATCGCGGCGGCGCACCGAAACATGAACTTGCAGATCTTCGCCTCGGATATCGACGAGGAGGCGGTCGCCTTCGCCCGCGAAGGCCTTTATCCGGCGACAATCGCCGCTGACGTGCCGCTCGCGCTGCTGACCCGCTTCTTCACCAGGGAAGATCAGAGCTATCGGGTGTCGCGCGAGCTGCGCGCGGCGATCGTCTTCTCCGTCCATGATGTGATTGCCGATGCGCCGTTCTCGCGCCTGGACATTGTGAGCTGCCGCAACCTGCTCATCTATTTGCGCCCCGAGGTTCAGCTGAAAGTCCTTTCGCTGTTCCATTTTGCCCTGCGCGAAGGCGGGGTCCTGTTTCTAGGCTCCTCTGAAACCGTGGGCGCCGCCAGCGACTACTTTGAGCCGATCTCCAAAAAGCAGCAGATCTACCGGCATATCTGCCGCAGCCGGCCTAGCGAAGTGGAGCTTCCCCATGGCCACGGCGAGGCCCCCCGCTCGCTGTGGCTCAGGCCCGAGCGGCCGGCCGCGACGCCGCATGTCAGCGTGAGCGACTTCGCGCAGCGACTGCTGCTCGAGAGCTACGCGCCGGCGTCAGTACTGGTCAACCGTAAGCATCAAGGACTCTATTACTGTGGACCAACCGACCTCTATCTGAAGGTGCCGGCGGGCGTGGCGAGCCTGGATTTGCTGGCTTCGGCGCGAGAGGGGCTGCGTCCGGCGATCAGAGCGGCGTGCGAGAAGGCGAGCCAAGGGCAGGAACGGGCGGTAGCGGTCATGGGCCGGGTTAAACGCAATGGCGGCTCAGTGGCGGTAACCGTTAGCGCCCGGCCCGTGAAGAGGGGCGATGAGGAACTGGTTCTGCTCACCTTCATCGACCTGCCGAAGCAAGAGCAAGAGTCCGAAGCGGCAGTCGAGCTGCCAGCCGACGCGTCGCGGATCGCTCAGATTGAGCAAGAGCTCGACGCCACGCGGAGGGATCTCGAGAACGCCATCCTCGGCCGTGAAACCGCTGAGGAAGAAATCAGAGCGATCAACGAAGAAGCGATGTCCGTGAACGAGGAGTTCCAGACCGCCAACGAGGAACTCGAGACCTCAAGGGAGGAACTGCAATCGCTCAACGAGGAGCTCAACGCGCTCAATAGCCAGCTTCACGAGACCCTCGAACGGCATCAGGCCGTCGCCAACGACCTCGAGAACATCCTGAACAGCGCTGACGTCGCGACGCTGTTCCTCGACGAGGATCTCAACATCCGCTTCTTTACCCCGGCGGCGAAGTCGCTCTTCAGCGTGATCGCCTCCGACATCGGCCGACCGCTCGCCGATCTCACGCGCCATTTTGTCGCCGAGAATCTCTTCATCGACGCCCGAACCGTGCTCTCCAATCTCGTACCGCTCACACGCGAGATCTTGGGCGAGAACGGCGCCTGGTACGTCTGTAGGATCTTGCCCTATCGGACAAAGGACAACCACATCAAGGGGGTGGTCATCACCTTTGTCGATGTCACAGCGCGCAAACAGGCGGAAGATGCGTTGAATGCCGCCAAGCTACAGGCCGAGAGCGCCAATCTGGGAAAGTCGCGCTTTCTCGCCGCCGCCAGCCACGATCTGCGCCAGCCCCTGCAGACGCTCACCCTCTTGCAAGGGCTTTTGGCGGCGAAGATCAAGGATAGGGACACGCTGCAGCTGGTCACCCGCATCGATGACGCGCTGACGGCCATGTCGGAGATGCTGAACACGCTTCTCGACATCAACCAGCTTGAGGCGGGAGTGATCCGCCCCGAGATCATCGATTTCCCGATCGACGACCTGCTCGACCGTCTGAAGGCCGAATTCGGCTACCATACGGCGACCCGCGAGCTTGATTTGCGGGTGCGTCCCTGCCGGTTGGCGGTCCGCAGCGATCCTCGCCTCCTCGAGCAGATGATCCGCAACCTAGTGTCAAATGCGGTGAAGTACACAACGAAAGGCGGAATCCTAGTCGGCTGTCGGCGGCGCGGAGGCAAGCTGTATATCGAGATCTGGGACACCGGCCTCGGCATCCCCGCAGGGGAACTTCGCGCAATCTTCCAGGAATTTCATCAGATCGATAATCCCGCCCGCGAGCTAAGCGGCGGCCTCGGCCTTGGTCTCGCTATCGTGCAGCGCCTGGGGCAGTTGCTAGGCCATACCGTTGATGTTCGCTCGCGGCTCGGCAGCGGCTCGGTCTTTGCCATCGAGGTCGCGCTCGCGCCCGAGGGGAGGCGCGTCGCCCCGACGGGCATTGGACGGGAAGGAGAGAAAGTTCCAGCCCAAAACGGCTTGATCCTGATCGTCGAAGACGATCCCGCTGTTCGCGATTCTCTTGAAGTTCTTTTGACTGCGGATGGTCATCGCACGATGACGGCCGCCGATGGCCAGGAGGCAATAGCAATTGTCGCCCGCAACGGCGTTCATCCGGACATGGTCATCGTCGACTACAATTTGCCGAGAGGGCTAACCGGCGTTCAAGTCATGGCGCGGCTGCGCGAGATGCTCGGTCATGACTTGCCCGCTCTCATCCTCACCGGTGACATTTCGACAGAGACCCTGAGTGAAGTCGCTAGGCAGGGCTACATCCACCGCAGCAAACCGACAAAGGCCGAGGACCTGACGCGCATCGTTCGGCAGCTCCTAGCCAAGCCGAGGCCGACGCCGCATGCGAGCGCTCGGCAGCCGGCTGGAGCGGCTGGCGCGCAACAACCGGAGACCATCTTCGTGGTCGATGACGACAGCAGCGTGCGTGAGGCGATAAGCGCGCTCCTTCAGGCAGAGGGAAGGCGGGTCGAGATCTACGCCAGCGGCGAGGAGTTCGTAAACTCCTATCATCCGGGCAGCGATGGCTGCCTCCTGGTCGATGCCAGGATGCCCGGCATGAGCGGACTCGAACTGCTGAAGCGGCTTAAGGCCGCGGGCCATCGCATTCCGGTCATCATGATCACCGGCGATGGCGATGTGCGAACGGCCGTCCGAGCCATGAGGGCCGGCGCCGCAGACTTCATTGAGAAGCCTATCGGCCGGGAAGAGCTTCTGGTCAGCATCGAGTGCGCACTGAAACCGACGGAGGATTCGGCCACGCTGTCCACTGAACGAGAGGCAGCGGCGGCGCGCATTGCCGCACTGACCAAGCGCGAGCGACAGATCATGGACTTAGTGCTCGCCGGCCATCCGAGCAAGAACATCGCCGCCGACCTCGGCCTCAGTCAGAGGACGATCGAAAACCATCGCGCCTCCATAATGAAGAAGACCGGCGCGAAGTCTTTGCCGGCGCTCATCCGGCTCGCTCTCGCCGCGAACTAAAGGCATAGCGGCGGTCGCGCTTTTCGGAGTTCCCGAGGTGGCATCTACGGCACGTCAGAGGTAGACTAAGCGACCATCGATCTTGAGCTAGACCTCATCGAGTTGTCGAGCGCCAAGCCGCTATCTCAAACGTTGCGGGGATGAATTCCCCCGCCGCTGTGCTTGGTCGTCCCGGCGTCGCTGAGATTGGAGTCGCTCGAGTCCCGTTCTTTTCCGCGTGTCTCGTGACCAGGAGTCCGCGGCGGCATAGGCATAGCGGTTCCCCTCCGTTCCAGGCGTTCGGCGCTAGGCGTCGCGACTTGCGGTAGCCCTCATTCCTCTGTGGCCGGCCCACACCAGCCGGGCAGATAGTTGGCGTCTTGGCTCTTGGCGAAGATGAGCGCGTCCCGGAGCGCCCCGTCGAAATCCTCCTCTAGCGTCTTACGTGTCATCCGCCTGCGCAAGGTGTCCGCCCAGAGGAACTCGCTGAAGACAGTGGTGTCCTTCGCGAAGCCGCCAGCTCGCCGTAACTCGCCCGCCAGGCTGCGGAAAGGATCATCGACAAGGCCCTCCACCGATTTCGGAATGGAGTCGAAACCCCGTCGGACGCCCTCGGCGTCGTACGGATAAACCCAGCCGCGATGATCAAGAAACACCCAGAACGCATCCTTGTCGAGCTTGCGCAAGTCGCCGACCACGCTGACGAGCACTTGTTCTATGCCCTCTTCATGCAGCGCGCGCGCGAGGTGATGGTGATCAACGATATAAGAACGTTCCTTCGGTCCTAAAATGACCGGGATCATGTGTCGGCCGAGGAATTCGGCCTTTTTGTCTTTGGGATAGTCGCGCCAACGGAGACGCTTTTCCTTAACTTCGCGCACCCCGACGGTGATTTGCGTGGGGTGCAGGCTACTGATGGAGACGGGTTCGAGTACAGGGCCGGGAGCGGTATCCATAAGCGCCTCCTACCTTTGGCGAGACAAGCCATACGGAATTCATATTGGTCGCGCATCCGTGCCAAACCATCTCGACGAAGCGGCGCGTTTGCGAACCCTCGTTACCGTCAGACCGAGTTTTTCAGGGAGCAAAGTCCATGCGGCGTCGGACAAGACCGCGCGCCTTTAGCGTCGGTTCGGAAACCGTGTGGCTATAGGCCCGGAGTAATGAAACGTCCAGAATATTTACATGAGACCGTCTCGAGTTGGGGGCGCTAAGACGGGCAACGTCGTAGACAGCGCGTCGATTGGAGGAGAGCGATATGATCATGTTCAAATGTTCCGCTCATGACTGCGGTCCTAACCTTGAGCATAAAGTGTGCTCCTCTCGGCGACCAGTGCATTTGTTGTCTTACCACCAGCCGACGATGCAGCAGCCTAAAGACCACGCTTTCGGCTGAGGCCATGGAGATTGGCGCGGCCGAACGCCGTGCGGCGGCATAATTGATGATCGAGGAAAATTGCCCGGATACCTAAGTCCCAAGCTCCCGCAAGACGCCGCTGAGCGTCCCGAGGTAGGCTGCGGTCGGCTGGATCTGGCGCTTTGGCGTCTCAAGCTCCTGCAAAATCTCGTCCACACCAACAGTCAAGGACATGACGGCTCGGATCGGGGATCGCGTTCACCGAGAAAGCGTAAGCCTTCTGCTCCGTCGTTCAACACCGTCGCAAGCGTCGTGGGCGTTGCGCCAAGGTCGCACAAGACAGCGCCGAGCTGCTGACGCTGTCGATCCGCCTCGACTGGCAGGGTGCTGAACAGCCGCTGCTTCCGTCGGTCGTTACTGGACCAAGCTAACAAGACCTCGAAGGATCGCATCTGATCGGTTCTGATCGACTTCATATGGCTCCCGTCAACCGAGATCGCGATGGACTGGGTCGATGGAGGCGTCTCCAACAGGTTGGTGGGCCAGACTCTGTTGCTCCAATCGCCCGCCAACCTGAAGGGTCCCAATGAGATGCGGCCGCGGTTGCGATTCTTGCGATGACGGCGTTGGAACCCAATGCTACCTATCCACATTTAGTAAATGCGCAGCCAAACCTGCAGCGGGTGTCACCCACGGAGGCTGAAATGGCTTGGAAGCGCGTCGAAGGAAGCTGGAAGCAATTAAAGGGTAAGATCAAGGCGAACTGGGGCCATCTCACTGCGATGATATCGAGAAGATCGCTGGCAAGCGGGAACCGCTCGAAGGCAAACTCCAAGAGCGCTACGGCCTTGCTAAGGGTGCGGCGCGCAAGGATCTCGACAAGTGGCCGAGGAAGCAGTGATCGAGTCCTAAGACGTCTGGCTCTGTCTCTTGATGCATGCTTGGAGCGCTGGTCATGGAAGATCGCTTCGCGTGTTTGAGGCAAAGTGGTCTTCCATGGCGAGTTACGGGGTAGATAAACCAAGATGTCACAACAAAAGTGCTCAGAAGAATACGACTCGTCGGCGGCCGCGAACCCACTCGCGGTATTGGAGACTGCGAATGAAAACTCTCTTGATCATAGCGGCCACGTTTATCACAGTGGTTGATGCCCATGCTGAAGTTACGCGCCCACATGTTTCGCACCGGCATGGATACGCGCATCGCAAGCTGGCGCCGCAACCACAAGTGCGACAGCCACGAGCGCAGCCGCCCAAACAAGTACAAAGCCCAGAAGACGTTTGGCAGCGGGAAGGCGCACCACATTGACACTAGCCGCTGATTTGAAGTTATCGGCCGACACAGTCCCGCGCATTCTTGCAACAGCTTTGAACAAGCGGTGCGTAGCCCCCCGTACTTCAGCGTCATCATCCGTCGCACCGGCAGAGGAATGTGCGATTTGGCGACGCCTACACGCCAATGGTCGGCCCGCTCCACTGCCGGATCTCTATACGGATTTAGCGCCCTATAGCGAGCTCCCCTCTGATCGTCTCGACCGCCTGTCGCTTCCCAAATATAGATTCGAGCGTACCGATGATGTCGCCCGCCGAGGATCGGATGCGCAACAACGTCTCCGAGCCGCTCGATTGGGCCTGTGGCCGCCGACGTCAAAGCCTATGTCGTTAGCCTTCACTTTGTCGTAGCCGCGACCTTGATCGCCATTCTGCTACGGCAAACGCTTGGCGTTGCGAATGTCGTGTTATCGTTTCTGGTTGCGGTCCTGGCGAGCGCCGTAACCTATGGCCTGTGAGCCTCGCTGCTTGCATGCCTGGTCAGCGTCCTCGCCTATAATTTCGTTTTCTTGCCGCCACTTTACACGGCGCAATTGCGGGGAAGCAGCCGAGGTCGGGGGCGCTTATCTGATCCGCGCCACGCCGCCTTTCTCCTAAAGGAGCCGACGCAGTATCTGGCTCCCTGTCGGCCCGAAGTCTGACAGACCCGCTTGTGTGAACAAAGAAGTCCGAGGAGAACAGGGGTGAATCATCGTGTCTAATTTTCCGGCGCGGATATGTTCATAATGCACGCCACCTCACGAGACGAGTGACATGCATTGGACTCCGCCTGGACATAATCGAATTCAGGCGCGTCCAGGCGGGAATAAGCCGCTGGTTCCGATTGGCGTGGTCACCGCCTTCACCGGCTCCGCCGGAACGACATGCGCCAACTCTCAGGAAACGGAGATAGAAAATACGGAAACGCGTTCGGACGGATCGTGGCCGATAGACGCCGATTATGCGGCGGGAGCCGCAATTCGAGCAGCGTCGATCAACGGTGGCGTTGATCGATTTGATCCTGCGTGATCTTGACCTCGAGCGCTTGGGAAGTGTTTTCCCTCAATCAATTTCAGACCGAACTCTTCGACGGCGGTATTGTCACGCCTACGTTCGATGATAAAATAGTGGTCTGCGTTAGATGCGACTGGCTCGTTGGCCATTGCCCAGACCCACACGGCCCGTTTCGTCGTCTTGCGCATCGGTCACGCCTCTAAAATCCAAGACGGAATCTCCTAACCAAGGCTCCGATCCCGCCGATTTCCTGCACTCACGTTAGAGCTTCCGTTGGTCACGCTCAGGATCCATCACAGGACAAGCTATCGCTACCGCCTGCCGGTCAGCCTCGGGCCGCACCGCTTGATGCTTCGCCCGCGTGAGAGCCGCGATCTTCGGCTGATTTCGAGCGACGTTACGATAACGCCGGCCGCGGCGGTGACCTGGGCGCATGATGTCTTCGGCAATGCCGTCGCGACGGCCAGCTTTCAGACTATGGCCGACAATCTCGTGATCGATAGCATCGTCGAACTCCAGCTCAACGCGGTCGCCTGGCCTATTTTCGACGTCGCCGCCTCCGCCATCTGCTACCCGTTCCGATATTCCGACGATGAGTGGACCGACCTCGGCGCGCAAACGGTCCAGCAATACCCAGACCCGGCAGGGCGATTGCTGGGCTGGGCGCAGGCTTTCGTTGTCGGCAATCCGACCGACACGCTTGCCTTGCTCAAGGACCTTAGCGCCGGGGTTTCAAAATGGATCCGTTATCAGAGCCGGGAGGACGAGGGCGCCCAGTCGCCGACCCAGACTCTGGATCGCGGCTGGGGATCATGCCGGGATTTCGCGGTCCTCTTCGTTGAAGCGGTGCGCAGCCTCGGTTTCGGCGCAAGGATCGTCTCCGGCTATCTTTACAATCCGGATCAGAAACTTGTGGGGTCCGGGGACGCTGGGTCAACCCATGCCTGGGCGGAGGTCTACGTGCCGGGCGCCGGCTGGATCACTTTCGATCCGACGAACCGCAGCGTCGGCGGCTTCAATCTGATCCCCGTCGCCGTCGCACGTGACATCCGGCAGGCGATGCCGGTGGCCGGCAGTTTCGTCGGCATGACCGACGCATTTCTAGGGATGTCGGTGGATGTTCTCGTCACATCATAGCTACGCGCAGCATCAGATTGCCTGTTCGGAAAAGAACCGCTGATCTGGACCATTCGATGCAACGTTCGATCGACCGTAAAGATGCGGCTGCTCAATCGATTCGACTCTGTTCATCGCTCCGCTGAGGAGACGTTCGCCATTCAGCCGCCATTCGTCCGCTTGTAGGGGAGACATCCGTTGCGCCCAAATGCCAGATTTGGCGGAATTGAGCTGGCTGGAACGAAGGCAAAGTCGTCGATGAGAAGCGTCATCTTTAAGCCGATGCGGGCCGATGGGCCGGTCGCCGCGTTAAGGCGTCGATATCCAGAAAACCACCTCTTCGCGTGCCCGCTTAGGTTAACTTGGCTGCGCCGCCCGGGGCACAAGGATCATCGGCGTCGGTGAATGAGGCGTACGAATTGCAGTCTAAATGTGGACCGGCTGCTCTAGCTAACCTCGTCCGTCCAGACCTCGAAACTGATCAGCGTGCTGGGGCCGAAGGTGTGGGTGATCGGTACGTCAGCCGCATCGCGCCCTTGAGCGATCAGCACGCGGCCTATTCGCGGCATGTTGTTCCGTGGATCGAATGTGTACCACCGGCCGCCAAGATAAGCCTCGAACCAGCCGGCGAAATCCATTGGGCCATAGGGCGGCGGCGCGCCAATGTCCCCGAGGTAGCCGGTGCAATAGCGCGCCGGAATGTTCATGCAGCGGCAGAATGTAATGGCGAGGTGCGCGTAATCGCGACACACACCCTTTCCTTCATTGAAGACCTCCCAGGCCGTCATCGTCGCACGCGCATGCTCGTAGCCGAAGGCAATATGGCGATGGACAAAATCGCAGATCGCCTGGACGCGCGCCCACCCCGGTGGCGACTTGTCGAAAAGGGTCCAGGCCACGTTGGACAAGCGTTGGGTTTCGCAGTAACGACTGCCAAGGAGAAAGATGAGCGTCTCTGCCGGCAAGTCCTCTACCGGGTGTTGAGAAGCCGAAGGGGCAACCACGTCCGGCAGGCCGCTATCACGAACGACGCCATCGCCTGACAAGCGCATTAGGCCAGGAGGAGCGACGATGCGGCTGCACCAATTACCGTAGACGTCACGGTAAGGCGAGATCGGTACGGAAGGGCTCGTGGTCAGGTAGTCGGGCACGATGACGTCGGACGCCCGGGTGAAATGGACGCCCAAAACCATGATCATGGGCGTTGACTGCGGAAAATCGTAGATCATTTCGTAGCCGACGCGAATCTTCATCCGACATCCTCTGATTTCACGGTCTTCTGGTGGCAAAAGCCCCAGCCATCGCGTGGGGACCGTTCAACGAGTCGACGCCGTCGTCGCCGCAGTGGCTCCATCAGCCCATGAACCGGCAGAGCCCGACCGGGGCAACCGAGCGCCGAAATCGAGGTCCTGGCTCGGCAGCTCGATCTAACGAATGTCGATGTGTTCAATCAGCGTACCTTGTCCGCGTCCCGGCGTCGATCAGACCGATTGGCGGAGCTGTGGCCGCGTGGAGAGTTGAGAAGAAGCCCAGATCTCCTCTGGAGTATCGGACGTGACGCGCACTTGCACCTCCATGCCGAGATGGTCCGACGGGAACCCTATGAACGTGCCGTGGAGCGGGATTGCGTGGTGCGGATCGCGCACGACCGCAACGGTGACAAGGTCGATCTTGCCGACGCTGCCGCTCGTGGGGTCGAAGTCGATCCAGCCGGCGCCCGGCAAATAAATCTGCGCCCAGGCATGGGTCGACCCGCGAGCTGAGCCGCTCGTGGGCTCCGCCGAATCGTCGAGCGGGATGGCGAGATACCCGGACGCAAACCGCGCGGCGAGACCGAGCGAGCGCGCCGCCTCGATCATCAGCATGGCGAAATCGCGGCAGCTGCCATGGCCGAGCCGAAGCGTCTCCACCGGTTGCTGGATTCCCTTCGCCTCCCGCCGCCGGTAGCGGAAGCCATGATGGATGCCCTGTAACAGCCGGGTGAGAAGCTCGAAAGCGCCGATCGACTTACTGGAGGGAAGGAATTGATGAGCCCAGCGGCCAACCTCGTTACCTGGATCGGGTTGATGGCGTTCGATGCAGTGGGCGAGGTCCGGCATCTCTTCAACGCTATACTCGACCGGAAATGTCCTTGCGGCGTCCTCGAGATCGAGGTCGGCGGCGTCCAAGGGCGAAAGCTCGAGGAGCACGGTGCTCTCGAAGCGCAGCTCCTTTGAACGACCTGAAAACCGCGCGATCCCCACATGATTGCCGAATGCGTCCTGAACGAAACGCAGGCTCCTCGGCTCTGGACTGATCTTGAGGCTCGCCTCTATCACTCTTTGATCGTGGGAGTCGCGTGGACGGAGCATCATTCGATGCTCGCCAAAGGCGACCGGCTGTCGGTAGCGATAGGTCGTGACGTGCCAGATAGTCAGTGACGGCATGATATCTCCATGGCGCAGACAAGCATGATTTGCGCCAATTCGATGCCTGCCACTGCCTCCGATGTTTCGTCATTGGGCCAGACGAAATTAGGACAAAGTCTCCGCTAGGGGGGAATGTCTGGCTGACAACCCAGTCCACAGCGAACCCGTCTCGGGCCGAAATTCCCTGCTATCAGGGAAATTAACAGGGAATTTCGCGACTTCGAGGCTCCCACGCCGATTTTCGCGTCCAACTCAGCTGGAACATCAATGTGTTGCGAGGAGATTCCCTGCGCGATCTAACAGGGAATTTGGTAAGCGGCAACGGGGAATTTCTTTTTCCGAACAGGGATCAAACGCCCGTCGCTGCGGGAGCGCGACTTGCTCTCGAAGCCGAGGTCCCTAAGCCGGGCGCGTCGCTGTCACGTGAGTTTAAACTCTTTCGCGGCTGCATGACCAATCTTACATCATGGGCACCGGCTGCCGGCAGGCCGGGCGATGGAGGCGAAACAGATCATTCGCGCCTCAGAAGTTCAGACTGAGAATTCAGCCGGGCAATCTGCGCTCTCCCCCGCCTAATTCCGACGCTATGCAGGGGCCGGCAACGCCGAAGCGCAAGGGCCAATCTCGCAGCGCGGGGCAGGACGGCGCCGACATGATGTTCCAAGACTTCGCTTTAGTCCAATTTGGGTTCCGTCTTTTCTCCGAACTCGCGCGCGGATTCGCGCTCTGGTGGGAGAAAGTGTGGCCGCAAGTCCTCCAGATCGCTGAAGTGTTGAAGCGCCTCGAAGCGGGTCCGACCACGCCCGGCTACGAAGCTCTTTTGATAGGCTGTGGAACTCCCCCTTTTGAATCTCGATTGTTGGCGGTTGCTATTGTTCGATGCGGTGATCGTTTGAAGTCGGAAGATGATGCTCGGAGATCGGTCTCTAGCGCCTTTCGTCGGGTCGCGAAAGCGGCGGGAAGGAGCACGTTGGCGATCTCTCGCCGAGCCAAAGAGCTGAAAGCGGCCTTGGGCCGTCCAGAGTTCGAAGATGCGACGGCTGAGGCTCTGCATGAAGCAGATCCCTCAATCTCTATCTGGCGTCTCGGACGAATCCTTGACCGCGTGATCGACAGGGATTGCGATGCTTGCGATTCGCTTAAGGATTTGGCGCATGCGCTAGTCGCCCATCTGGCCGACCCAAGGGGCCGCCCGCTTTCGGTCACGACAGCAAGCCATCAGCTTCTGCTGCACTATTTCACGGAATCGGGCAAACCATTGGCTTACACTTGGAATGATTTGGCTCGGACCGACTGCCGCGGTGATTTCGCCGACAAGGCGACATTCGCGACGAGGGAAGCTTTTGGGGATCCGTCGTTCGACCCCCGCCCCGCCCATCGGCGCCGGAAAGGCCCGCGCACGCCGTGACATTGTCGGCCGACCCGACAAGGCGACGACTTGTAATCCTACCAAGCCGCCGCGCATAGTCTTGGGATCGAACATGGGCGATGTCCAACGCATGGTGCGGAGCGGCGATAAAGGCGGCCGCGTCCACAGCGTCAAGGCCGATCCCAGCGGAGAGTTCGCTATGTCGATTGGCGTCGCGGCGACGGCGGGGGGACCGTCCGATCGGAGGCTGCACGGGCGCCCGTCGGTCTGTCGACGGCCGGCCGGGATGTTTAATTGAAAGCGGTGGGATCCTTCCGGTTCGATCAGAGCCAGGCGCTGTTTTCGCCGCGCAAAACCGCACGCTTTTTGTGCCTTCGCTTTTTTCCGCGCGCCGATATATCGACATCAAACACGAGCTTCTAACGGTCTTGGCAGGCTCGGCGGAGGACGGCGCTTAGATCCGAGCAGCTATCCGAAATAGACCGAGCGGGTGCGCAGGCCGGCAGGTCGCGCAAGCCAAGGTGACAGGCGATAGACGCGGCGAGGCTTCGCCATGAACCAAATCACAGCGTCTGACATCAACGAAATGAATCGCGCCTTTTGGGCTGCGGAGCTCGCCGTGGCGGAACGGCGCATGAAAGATCCGGCCATTCTCCTTCAAGCCACGAGCGCGATGGCGGCCGAGCGCGACAGGCGCCTGCCGATTGAATGGCAGATTTCCCTTTATGGCGCGCTCCAGGACGCCGAGGCCGCGAAGCGGCGCTTCGCAGCCCAGCAGAGCCGGCGGGCGGGCTCGGCGAAAAAGACCGACCCCCTGCAGGCATTCATCGTCGAGGCGGTGAAGAGCAATGGCTCGATCACCCATGTCCAACTTCTGGATAAGCTGCGTCGGGAGCAGCAGCCCGGAGGTTGGGTCGAGGATGTCGATGACAAGACGATCTGGTTTGTCGACGCCAAAGGCCTGTTGAAAGAGGCTCCGGCCTCCGGCCTCAAGGATCGACTGTCTCGGGCGAAAAAAAGTTTGGGCCGAGATAAAAAAATCTCATCGCGCTAACCCGATCCCGCTAATCCGGGCGCGCAAGCTCCTTCGCGTTCAGCGTGAGGGAGCCTCAGATGCAAAAGAGCTTTTCCCATTCGTCGGTGGAATATCTGCCGCCGGCTGCGCTTGTCCCCTACCCGTACAATGCGCGCACCCATTCAAAAAGGCAGATTAAAGCGATCGCCCGGTCGATCGAACGCTTCGGCTTCACAAACCCGGTCCTCATCGCGGGCGCCAACGAGATCCTGGCCGGCCACGGGCGCGTCGAAGCCGCAAAACTTCTCGGTTTGAGCTTCGTGCCGGTTCTCCGGATTGATCACTTGAGCGTGGCCGAACGACAAGCCTACGTCATCGCCGACA
Organism: Methylocapsa polymorpha; assembly: GCF_045689225.1. Classification (GTDB taxonomy): domain Bacteria; phylum Pseudomonadota; class Alphaproteobacteria; order Rhizobiales; family Beijerinckiaceae; genus Methylocapsa; species Methylocapsa polymorpha. Next base: position 188,750 of record NZ_CP136863.1, read on the forward strand.
ATCGGCTCGCCGAGAAAGCGGGCTGGGACAGGGATATGCTCGAGATCGAGCTGCAGGGACTCGTCGTTATGGGCTTCGAGGTTGAAGTCACCGGCTTCGAGGCTCCCGAAGTCGACCTCATCCTTGATGCGGCCGCCGAGAAGCAACAAGATCCGGGGCCCGAGGATGATTTGCCGGATGTGCGGCATGATCGGCCGGCGGTCACCAAGGCAGGCGATCTCTGGCTTCTCGGTCCAAAAGGCGATCCCCGCCACCGTCTGCTGGCGGGCGACGCCCGTGACCCCGCCATGATCGCCACTCTGATGGGCGACGAGCAGGCGGCAATGGTCATCACCGACCCTCCGTATAACGTCCCGATCAAGGGGCACGTCTCCGGCAAGGGCCGCATCCGTCATGGCGAGTTCGCCATGGCCTCCGGCGAGATGACCGAAGACGAGTTCATCTCCTTCCTGAAGCGCTTCCTTGCGGCGTCTCTAACGAGGACGGCGCCGGGCGCGCTCCTCTATGTGTTCATGGATTGGCGCCACCTTTTCGAGCTATTGACCGCCGCCCGCGGCCGGATATTCGGAGCCTGCGATTTGTGGATCGTCATCGCGTAGGCGGGAAGCAGCGCGTCGAGCTCGCCGAAGGGATATTCGACCTCGCGGCCGTCGAAGCCGGCGACCAGAAGTTCCCGGGCCTCGTCGATGCGCAGCACCGTCCCAACGTCGCCGTTGAGGACGTCGCGGTCATAGTCGTTCTCGGTTTGCATAACCTTGTCGCCGAGATCGAAGATCGAGCCGAATTTCTCGATGCAGGCGGACGGGTTCGGGCTGAGCGCCCGTTGAAGGTCGGTGTTGACCGACCGCGCCCCGAGAGTGCCGCGTTGCATGGGACAGAGAACCTGGATATCGCGGATCGGATCGAGGCCGAGCCGCCGCGGAATGCGTTCGCGGACGAATTCGACGACCTTGGCGGCCCCGTCCTCCAGATCTTTCGCCTCGACGAACCAGAAATCCGAGTCCACGCCGCGCTTCGGCCATTCCGGCATCTCGTCACGATTGATCCGATGGGCGTTGACGACGATGCAGCTCTCGGCGACCCGGAGGAACACTTCGGTCAAGCGGGCGACCGGGATCGTGCCGGAATTGATGACGTCGGAGAGGACCTGGCCCGGCCCCACCCGAGGGGAGTTGGTCGACGTCGCCGACGGGCAACAGGGCCGCTTTCGACGGGACCGTCTTCATGAGGCCGAGCATGAGCGAAATATCCACCATGCTCGTCTCGTCGATGACAAGCAGGTCGCAGTCGAGAGAGTTCTCGGCGTTGCGTTTGAATCCGCCATGCATGGGATCGATCTCGAGCAGGCGATAGATGGTCTTGGCCTCGTTTGCTCATTGTCTCACCCGTTTTGCGGCCACTTTTGTTGCTCTCAGGCAGACCCGCCGCGCCAGAGCATAGGTCGCGAGCTCTTGCTTCACGGCGAACGCCTGAAGCGATGACATGATCCCCTTGCCGGCGTCGATCGACAGACCAATTTCGCCAGACGCAAGCCTTTCAAACCCTTTGTCGATCTGCACTTGCGCCCTCTGGACGTTCCCAAATTCGTCGGGTCCCTCGATCGTTACCATCCATTCCATCGCCGCCTCCCTCAAGTCGGCGATTTCATGAAACAGTCTTGCTTAAGGTTTCCTATTCCCCGTCACCCCAGAGCTTTTGCCGCTTTCGGTACTCGAGCTTCGAGCTGGGCCGTCTCGCACAAACGGTCGAAAGCCCCTTGCCCCCGAAAGATCGTCTCATCCCGGACGGCGTCGAGAATCGCTGAGTTTGGCGATCGTGCGCGAGACGCCGGCCAGAAGCGCCGGCCTCATTGTGTATATTAACTATCGTTTTTTAATGGTTATAACTTGATAATTGGGACAAAATTGTCTAGCTTTGGCTTAGCTTTTAGGAAGTGGTGAGCCGCCGCGACGGGGGCGATGGCCGCATCAACCCGGAGGAGCCGCGGGGCGGGTTATGCTAGACGATGTGAATATTGGATGGCTGCTGCAGCTCGAAACCGATTTGACCGGCGAATCCCTGAAGGATTTTCTCGAATTCGTTCGCCGACACTATAGCTTGAGTGGGATCGTTTACTTTTGCGCGTCATTCCCGGGATGCAGCCTTAGAGAACCGTTCACTGTGCGGACTCAAGGGGCAGCGTGGGCGGAAGCGTACAAGACTAAGGGTCGTGCATTGAACGACCAGACCATTCTAATTGGGGCTAGATCACTGCTCCCGACGGATTGGCGGCGCATTCGACGACGAAGCATGGACGGGAACTTCGGTTTGGGGGCAGCCAGGCGGCATGGGGAGATCCCCAGGGCCTGACGATCCCGATCCGCGGTCCAATAAATGGTGTTTGGGCGCTTCTGCTCGTCACATCAACGGAAACCGAAGTCGAGTGGGCAGCAAGATTGCCTGAGCGGATGAGGGATCTCGTTCACATCGCTTATTATGTGCATCAGCGCGCCTTTGAGCCGCACGCGCGAGAGAGTCCGGTCGATCTCGACGCAATTACTAAGCGCGAGAGCGAGGCTCTCGAATGGACCGCCGAAGGAAAAACCGTTGAGGACATCGCGATTTTGATGCGCATCTCACCTGAGACGGTTAAAGCGCATCTCGATTCTGCCCGCTATAAATTGGGTGCACTCACTCGCGTTCACGCTGTCGCCAAAGCGATTCGGGCGGGGCTGGTTCGCTGAATAATAGAAGCCCCATCCGTTGGCGCGATAACCGCCGCCGGTCACCGGGTCAGGCATCCCCGTCGGCAAACCGAGAGTGCGATCCATCTCAAAGTTCGGACAGCCGTGATGAATGGCACATTTGAGCGTGACCACACCGCGATCCAATCAATGAAACGATTTGACCGCGCGGCCTCCGGTCCCCCCGCATCTAAGACGGTCTCTTGGGCTCAACATAGTTAGCGAAGCCGGAAAACTACCGAAGGCCCGTCGTCATCCTGGCCCGAGCCGAAATTGCGACGGGCCCCATTGAACCCAGTCGGCAGTCCGTCGAGGCCAAAAAAATTAAATATCGACAAACAATAATTGTTAAGTTATAGCTATAAAAAATATTGGAGCTTGGGTTATCGAGCTACCTCTAACACGCCAGCTAGCGCTGGGGATTACCATGCCAAGCGTGTCGCCTCCGGAAAACCACGTCCCCACGAGGGCAAGGCTGCGGTTTATCTTCATAGTCTTTTCTTCGTTCTTTCTTTCGTTCAGCCTTTATTCTCGCCCGGCCCAGGCGACATGCACCGAGGCTGAAATCAAGGGTTACTGCAATAGCCGACCGAACTTCCGTGTCGCCGATGAGCCTCTTCGTACCACTCTTGTCACGAAGTGCGTGGGCGAACATCGCAGAAGATGCGGCTTGGATCCAATCAGCACTGGCATCGCTCTGCCGGTCAGCAGCGCCGAGGAGCTTGATCCCATCAGCACTGGCGCCGTTCCGCCGATTAGGAGCGCCGAGGAGCTTGATCCCATCAGCACCGGCGCCGTTCCGCCGATTAAGAGCGCCGAGGAGCTTGATCCCATCAGCACCGGCGCCGTTCCGCCGATTAAGAGCGCCGAGGAGCTTGATCCCACCAGCGCTGGCGCCGTTCCGCCGATTAAGAGCGCCGAGGAGCTTGATCCCACCAGCGCTGGCGCCGTTCCTCCGATTAAGAGCGCCGAGGAGCTTGATCCCATCAGCACCGGCGCTGTTCCGCCGATTAAGAGCGCCGAGAAGCCTCAGGCAACATTGGTACGTCTCAACAGCAGCGTTCCCGCCGCGACTGGCGAGAGCGCCCAAAGACGTCAGGTAACGTCCGCGCGCCGCAACAGCGGCATTACGGCCGCTGACGAACATCGTTTTGTTCCCGACGAAGTCTTATTCGAAGTCCGCCCTGACGTTTCGTTCCAAACGACCACCGACATCGCCAGGCGGGAGCGTCTGCAGCTGCTCGCTCCAAAGCCCCTCTCCCTGACGGGGAAGACGATGTACCGTTACCGGATCGTGGGCAAGCGTACCGTTGTCGACACCGTCGCCGCTCTCCAAGCTGATTCCCGGATCACCGCGGTTCAGCCAAACTACCTCTACACCCTCCAAAGTGAACGCGTAGGCGCCCTCGCCGAGGCCCAATATGTAATTCCGAAAATGCGGCTGACTGAGGCTCATGCCATTTCAAGCGGCGCGAAAACACTTGTTGCAGTGATTGATGCGGGCGTCGACCGAACCCATCCCGAGATTTCAAACGCCGTAGTAGCGGGTTTCGATGCTGTCGGCGCCAAGGAGGAACCGTCCGTCCATGGTACCGCGGTCGCCGGAATAATTGCTGCCCATGCCGAACTTGCCGGCGTTGCACCGCAGGCACGCATCCTCGCGTACCGAGCCTTCGGTGGCGCTGATGCGAAAGCTGGCACGCGCGGCACGACCTACGACGTTCTGGCTGGAATAGAATGGTCGGCGCTGCACGGAGCGCGTATCGTCAACATGAGTTTCGCAGGCCCGCGAGATCCTGCGTTGTCACGCGAACTCGCCGCCGGGGCGCGCCGTGGAATGATTTTCATAGCCGCGGTCGGCAACGAAGGCAGGTCGGCAAAGCCACTCTATCCAGCCGCCGACGAAAATGTCATTGCAGTAACTGCAACAGATCAAAGCGACAACATTTTCAAGGACTCTAATCATTGTCCTACCACCTGCATCGCCGCGCCTGGCGTCGAGGTGCTCGTAGCTGAGCCTGACGACGCCTACGGCTTTCTCACGGGTACTTCGCTGGCTGCCGCACATGTGACGGGTGTCGCTGCCCTTTTGGTCGATGTTAAACCCGACCTTACCTTCAACGGTATTCGCACCCTGCTCTTCAAGACGGCAAGACATCTGAACCCAAGCGCCGAAGATCAAGAGTCTGTAGCGGGTATTGTTGACGCCTATCAATCTCTTAAAGCGATTGCCGCGACTGTCGCTATCGAATCCGTTCCGACCGATGCAACTCAAGTGCTTGCAAAGTAGGGCGCCTATTATATTTGCGGCTAACCCTCTAGTCTCTCGCAGCGCCCATGCGTGTAAAATTGGATCATGCGGCGGAGCAATAATAAGACACAGAACGGTGGCGCTTTGTGGCTACGTGATGGAGCAACACCCAGCCACTTTGAGGCTGACCTTTCTGGATTTTCATTTGGAGGCGGGCCTGTCGTCTTTGTGTTCCAAGATAAGCTAGCCAGAAACCGTCTCAAAGTAGGGGCGCAATGGGTATCTGGTTGTAATGGTCTTGGGGAATGAGATGAGGTGGCGGACTCAGCTTGAGCGGACGGAGTCGGCGCTCAACACTACTGGAGCGGGGGCACCGAAGGGCGGTGCTCGCCCGCAAACGGAAATGTGCAGACGCAGAAAAACACGCTGACTGATTTTGCGAATGGGTGCACTGTCCAGATATGTGGCATGGTTCGCCCGCGCTTTGCGTCGGGACATCGATGCCGCGCGAAGTGCGATCACAGATCGTTCGAGCGCTGCCTAAAAAAGCTCTTGAGCAAGCAATGTACGCTCGGAAGGTCCAGAACCTCCAGACACGGCGTCGCCCCTGTAGCCCCCCAAAGACTACGCCACGTTCGATTTCCAACCACTTCCCCTACAGTGCCGATATCATCAGTCACAAAAAAAACGATACCCATGAACCTTTCTTCCTGGTCGCACGACTAACGAGTGTTGGGGCTCAAAAACATACGCCCAAACCAGGAGGAACGGATCAGATGTATAAAATCACTATGAATGCAACCGCGATTGGCGTGGCCACGGCTGCCGTTACATACGGGAGCGCAATATGAAAAAGCTGGCTTCGTCAGCACGCAGCTGTGTTCGCGCTGAGGAAAAGGTCACTGAACCTTTTAGAATAGAGGAGATTTTGGCTGGTGCCCAATGCACCGCGGAATATATTGCCGAACTAACAAAAGAACTTGCCACCCTCGCCAATGGAGTGGGTCTAACGAAGTTGGCACGTCTTCTTGCCAGTGCCCAGCTTGAAGCTGAGCTTTGGTTGCAACAAGGAGGGTAACGATCGGCGCATTTTTCTTCAGTTTCAAAACCGCGCGCGAAACTGGCGTGTCGCTCCGGCGAGGCTAGCGTCTCGCCGAGAGTTGGGGATCGTGCCATGCGTTCTCGCTTCCATTGCTCTCCGTCAGTCGCTTGATTTTCATCTTGTGGGTCGAGGTTAAAGTTACCGTTTCGACCAAAGTTGCGGACAATGAATTAAGTGGATATAAGGGTCTCCGACGAAGATCTCATCAAGCAAATCGCGACGGGTGACCGTCTCGCCCTTGACGCGCTCTATAGGCGTCATGGGGTGAGACTCTATCGTTTCCTTCTTCGACTCATCAACAATGAAACGATTGCTGAAGACATCGTCAGTGATGTTTTCTTCGACGTTTGGCAGCAGGCCGGACGATTTGAGGCGCGCTCATCAGCATCAACCTGGCTTTTTGCCATAGCGAGGTTCAAGGCTCTGTCGGCAAGGAGAGGGCGGCAGCATCTTGAACTCGGGTCCGACGAAGCCATGATCGAGGACCCCAGCGATGACCCCGAAAATCTCATGTTGAAAGCGGACAAGGGCAAGATCATCGGACGTTGCTTGAGCAAGCTTTCAGTGTTACATCGCGAAGTCATAGACCTTGTATATTACCATGGGAAGAGTATTGAGGAAGTCGGAAAAATCCTCAACATTCCCGAAAACACGGTCAAGACGCGAATGTTTCAGGCGCGAAAACGCCTGTCAGAACTTCTTGCGACAGCCGGGGTGGACAGAGGATGGCCATGACGGACGGAGATCAGGTGAGTCTCGAGCAACTTGAGACTCTGCTTCCCTGGTACGCGAGCGGAAAACTTGCCCCCGAGGATGTCCTTCAAATCGAGCAAGCTCTCGCGTCAGTGCCAGAATTGCGCAGACGCTTTGAGCTCATTCTTGAGGAGCGCGACGCGGCCGTAATCCTAAACGAAAGCCTCGGCGCGCCGTCGCTGCAGGCTATCGAAAAGCTGTTCGCGCGGCTCGATACCGCGACGACGAAAGCACCGATAAATGAACACAAGGCAGTTCAGAGTTGGCTGGCTGCAAGGTTTTCCGCGCAGCGGCCGCCCTGGCTCGTGTGGATGGGGATGGCTGCGGCCGTGGTCGCAATAGTCGAAGCTGGCTTGCTTGCGATAATGTTTTTGGGAGTTGCAGAAAAAGGAACTACGTATTGGACAGTCTCTGTCGCGAAGAAAACTACCGAACAAGATAGCGCATTTCTCCTCATTGCCTTTATGCCGGATGCGACGGCGGCGCAGATCCGACATTTCTTAGAAACCCACAACGCGTCGATCGTCGAAGGGCCGATAGCTGGCGATATCTTCCGTATCCGGGTTGGAGATAAGGCTCTTGCACCGAAAGAGCTCGGCGCCATCATAGCGTTCTTGCGAAATGAAGGCACCATCGTGCGGTTTGTCGCGCCAACGACGTGAGCGGGCAGACGGAGCCGTCGGTGTTGGGATCTTTATAGCGTCCGCATCACCTTTTCTGCTGGACGGGCGGACGAAGCGGCAACAGTCGAGCGCGTAGGAATTTGGTGCTTGTGTAACCGTCGATCGCGTTGAACCGCCCCGGGTTCGCCGGAGGCCCCAACTCTTGAGAGGATGGGGTCATGGAAACGAAGAAGCAGACGTCGAACAAATTTTCACCTGAAGTCCTGGTCGGGCAGTTCGGTGGCGCAGGAGCACCGGGGCGTTCACGGCTCGTCATGACGCGCGCTGATTTCGAAGCTCCCAAATGGCACATTCAAGAAAATAAACCGCCATCTCGGATTCGGTGCGCACGGCAAGATCCAGCGCCTCCCCGCATCTTGCTATCGCCTCTGCTCGCAAAAACTCGCCAACCTTGTCCGCTGGGCGATCGCTCTTAAACAAAGGAGAAGATAGCTTTCTATTCCGTCTGAGCCAGGGGAATGTGAATCGCATGACCGAATACCCTGTCTTTCTGTATTTTGGGGAGTGGCATGAAATGTCGAAGCGACACATCGCGCCCTTGCTGTTGCCAAACAAGTTGGTTGGGGATGAGATCAAGGAACGAATGGAATGGAAGAAGTTTAGAAGTTTCGGTGCAAACGGGCAAGGGGAGCATATTTGCCGGTGTGAGAGCGACACAAGGAAGGCTTACCAACATGCTAAGCGCCGCTGATCTGTTCAACGGACGCCATTCAGGCCGGGAGATCACCATCCTCTGCGTGCGCCGGTATCTCCGGTTCAAGCTCGACGGCACGATACAGATATTTGCAGTAGCCTTTGACTTTCAGATGCGTCTCATCCGGTCCGACCTCCACCGCTTTGTCGTTTTGCCAAAGCGATGGATCGTCGAGCGGACCTTCGCATGGAGCAGCCACAATCGCCGTCTTATGAGACCTGTGCGCGGGTTGCGTTTTTCGTTGAATAAGGTCGGGGTTTTCGCTTTTGGTAATCTGCGGGAGCGCTCTGTTCGATTGCGCTGATCGCTCATTCGGCCTTTGTTCCGGCGGAAATCACGCCGCCGCCGCGGTGATGATGCTCAAGGTTCGTTTCAGGTTGTAGGCGATGGCTGTCAGACGGACCTGAATGGACGCCTTGGCGAGGCCGCGCCATCGCATGCGACGAAGGCCATAACAGCACTTCCATGTGCCGAAGATCTTTTCGATCCGACCACGCACCCGATGGATCGGCTGGTTCCAGGCATCGAGCCGCGCCAATGTTTCCTGCTCGTCGCGTCCCCACATAGCGGTCACGATGATGCGCGGCGTGCCGCCTTTCGCATGGATTGCATCGCGAAAATGCTGTCCCCGATAGGCGCTGTCGGCGAAGACCTCGCCCGGATTGTCGGGCAGCGCCGCCGGACCCGCCTTGCCGTCGTTGATATTGGCTGGCGTGATCGCGACTTCCTCAACCAGCGCGGGTGTCGGCGTCGGCGCCGACATGCGCCTTGAAACCGTGAACGGCGGGCTTGTCCTTGTGCTTGACCCAATGGCCTTCGTCGTCCTCCTTGCTCGCCGAAACAATGATCGTCGCGTCGACAAGAGTGCCGGTCTTCACCTTGATCGCCTTGGCTTTGAGTTGGCCGGTGATCTCTTCGAACAGCGACTTGTCCAACGCGCAAACTGTCAAAGCCTTGCGAAAGCGCACGAACGCGGTGCGTTCAGGCGTCGCCTCGTTGCCGGAGAACCCACAGAACCGACGGAATGATGTGCGATCGTCGAGCGCTTCGGCGAGTTTAACGTCGGAAAGATCATACCAGACCGACAGGAGCAGCGCCTTGAACAAGGCCAGCGGCGGCCAAGCCGGCTCCCCCTTTGCTGACGACGAGATATCGACGAGGGAAGCCTCGACATGAGTCCAGTCGATCAGCGTCGCCAGCTCATCCAATGAAGACTGCCATCCCCGGCGATCCCCGAAACCAAATAATTCCTGACCGATCCGTCTTTCCTGACTCCATTCTTCTTGGATCAGCTCTCACAGTTCGAGCAAACTCGCCCAAACCACAGCTCCGCAGCATCGCGGGGCGGTTGCATTCGAGCAAATCGACAAGCAGGACGAGTCGGCATCCGGACCGAAAACAATGTCGTACGGGTACCGACGTCGGACTGTTTGCGATCTCTGCGCCTTTCGAGAAGGACTTTAGTCACGACCGGTTATTGTGCCTGTTGATGCGTGTGGCGCGGTGCTCCATATTTTGAAATCGTTGAGGATCATCGATGAAACTCCCACGCTGTTCATCGTTGCGGCATTCCAAATGATAGTATTGAGCGCGCCGGTGCTCGCCGAATAATTAGTCGAGCAGTTCGTGCATCCATTGCCTTGCAGTATCGTCCCAGCAATTGGGTTTACGCCATTGTCCGTGTAGGAGGCGTTGCCATTCTGATAGGAGGTATAGTTCCAATATGCTTCATCGATCGCATATTGCGGGGTGCCCGGACGGGCGGTGAGATTGTTGTTGCGTATTTCGACGCCATCCGTGCTAGTCCCCCAAAAGCTGGTCGGCGCGATGAGAGCATGATCCACATTGATGTAAGAGCCATAAAGGCCCTTTGTATTCGTCAACGTGTTCCCGATGATCTCTATATTTCTCACGCGATCAAACTTGTATATTGTTCCGCTTGCTATTGCGATTGAACGTTGGTCGGGCCGCACCCAAATTCCCCCGTTGTCGATCAGACTATTCCCGATGACGGAGACATTAAGGAAACTGCCTTCATACAATAAGATCCCGCGAGGATTGCCTGTCATCGTATTATAGCGAATAAGGGTGTTTTGAAACGATGGCACGTCGATCGCAAAATGGTCTCCGGGTGACGGGACGACGTCCCACGGCTGATCGATAGTGAATGTGTTGTTGCTTCGTGAAACAATGTTACGGATTTGTCCTGCGCCGGCTCCGGTCACGATGCTCACAATGGAATTGGGATAATAATTCCAGGAGCAAGCGGAACAACTAGAATTGCCAGAGATTGTTAGCGCAGTTGCGGCAGTCGCGAGGCCTGTGTCGCCCCTTCGATAGGGTCCGCCGCCTTCGCTCAAAATTGTCTCTCCATCGTTCCAATTATATTTCAGAGGGTAGCCTGAGGTGTCGAAGGTATTGCTGTGAATAACGATATTCTTGCCGAAATTTATGCTGAGCTGACGGCCTTCGCCTCGCTGAATAACGTCGCCGACGGCGATTGCCTTGTTGATATAGGGCCAACTGGCCTGTTGCGCTGTAGCCATAATCTGATCGGCGTTCCGCGTGAAATGATTCCCCTCGATCACGCCGTTGGTCAAGTCATTGATCAAAACCTGTCCGGAAAACCAGGATATTGTATTATTCTTGAACAATAGGTTGCTGACTGGACTGATATAGAGCGGTCCAAGTCCGGAGTTGCCGTTCGGTTGCAGATTTTGACTGTTGCTCGCCTGGGTGAAGGTCGAATTCTCAATGACGATTTTGTTGCCTAACAGAAAAATTGACCTGCCGGCGCCCAGATTCCAATTGACCCGCTGCAGGAATATTCTTCCTCCGTTATCGCCATATGGGAGGGCGTTGGTGACATATTGACTTTTCGTATCGACATTTTGAAGGGAGAGATCGGCGATTCCGGACAATTGGCTGTCGGTCGCCCACACGATCCCGGTGTATTTATATGAGGAACCCTGCGGACTGGTAGGACCAAAGGTGATCTTTGTGTCGGCGTTGCTGTGCCCTTGAAGAACCACGCCGGACCTGAGCGCAAGATAGCCATTGTTTGGGGAGGCGAGCCGATAAGTTCCGGCGGGAAGATAGACGACGCCGCCGCCATGGCTGTTGGCGAGGTCGATGGCCTGTTGGATGGCGGCCGTTGCATCGGTGACCCCGTCGCCTTTGGCGTGGACGGTCAAAGCCGGGTCGGTCGTGACGTCATACACATGATGATCATTTTCGTTTGTGCCCTTGACCCCGGCCTGGTAGGTTGGGCCGTTCTGATAGATGAAATCCAGGGCCCAAGGCACGCCGAGCCCGTAATGATCGACGCCGCTCGCCCGTGCGAGGATCGTTTGGTCCGCTGTCGCTGTTCCATAGCCGTTTGACACAATCACCTGATAAGTCCGCCCGGCGACGACGCCGCTTGGCGCTATGACGGCGAGACGATAGGCGTCGTAGTTTCCGTTGGTGTTGAATGTTGCGCCGAGCGAACCGCCGGTTTGAGTGTCTACGAATGTTATTTTTGGAGCGACGCCATTGACATAGAGGTTTCGGCCGAAGATGCGAAAGCTCCCGCCGGGAGCAATTTCCGGCGTGTCGAACTGCATCGCGCGCGGCGCGTTGATGAAGACATGCGCGCTCTGCGTGACGCCGTCCGAGACCCAGATTTCATACTGATCGAAAGAGGCGGTTTTTGGCACCCGGAATTGAACGATCGCGTTCGCGCCCTGGACCGGGGTTAAGACGGCGGCCGATGCTTGCCGGCTGGGCTTGAAGTAAAGCTGCGGCGACGCCCCAAATCCGCTTCCCTCGATGCTTACAATATCGCCGGGATTGGCTGTGAAAGGCTGGTTGAAAATGATTGGTTTAGCTAAAGATGCTTCACTAAATAGAATACTAAATAGAGCGGCTTGGCCAACCGGGCCGATCCTTTTCAGTATTCGATGGTAGGGCGGCATCGTAAATTCGTACGGCCGACGATCTATGGCGCTCATCCACAACTCCTATACATTACGAGCATTTGACTAAATAGCTCGCTTACACACACAAGTTACGGCTCGTGACAGGCAAGACGTTGACGTTAATGGAAGCACCCACAACTGTATGTTTCCTTATTATCATCAATAGTATTGAAGGCTTTTATTTCGTAAATATATCTTGTTTGTCGGTGAGCGACGCTGCTGATGTTGTCAGCGTAACTCGATCAGCCGAAACGCTACTCAAGGTGCGCCCGATGGAGGACAGTTCGTGCTTAACTAGGGTCCAGACTCATAACCAATAGCTGACGGTTGCGGCGATGCAGACTGCGGCAAGAAAGTTCGCGGCGTTTCGATCGTAGCGGGTCGCCACCCTCCTAAAGTCTTTGAGACGACAAAACATGCGCTCGATGGCGTTGCGGTTGCGATAGAGGAACGGCGAGAAGCAGTTCTTCCATTTGCGATTGGCCTTTGGCGGAATGTTCGGCATCGCGCTGCGTTCCTCGACCTGCCGGCGGATGGCGTCGCTGTCGTAACCCTTATCGCCGTGCAGGATTTCGCAGGCGGGCAGCCGGGCGAGCAGTTCCGCGCCCGCCGTACAGTCGGCGACCTGGCCGCCGGTCAGCATGAAAGACAGCGGGCGGCAGGCCGCATCGGTCAAGGCGTGGATTTTTGTTGTGCGTCCGCCGCGAGAGCGGCCGATGGCCTGATTTTTCTCCCCCCTTTGCCGCCGCTGGCCGATCGATGCGCCTTCACCGCCGAGGAGTCGATGAGAACCTGCACAGGTGGCCCGCCTGCTTGCGCAAGCGCGTGGAACAGATCGACCCAGACGCCTTTGGCTGCCCAGCGGACATAGCGATTGTAGAGCGTCTTTTTCGGCCCGTAATCCGGCGGCGCATCGATCCAGCGTCCGCCAGATTTCAAAACATGAATGATCCCGCTGATGACCCGGCGGTCGTCGACGCGCGCCTTGCCGCGGGTATCGATTGGTAGATGCGGCGCAATCTTCGAAAACTGCGCGTCCGTCAGCCAAAACTGGTCGAGAATCATCGGCTTTCCTTTCGGAAACCGTGAATCACGCCACGCGCCTCATGCCAACCAATTTATGGGTCCGGACCCTAAATCATTGGGTGAATAAATAAGCGCGCCGCAGATGTTCAGCCGGGCTTAAGAAAAAGTCGGTCCCAATTCCAAAAGTGCTGCCATTCCGCTAGGCGGTCTTTGATATGTGGCGCCTTTGGATCGACCCTCGCCCAAACTCTTCAAGATCGGAGCATTGCGTCCTTTGCCATAGAGGTGCGGCAATCGCGGCGGCAAGGGACGGACTTGATTGCCCATTCCGTTGGGCGACCTTGGACTTCCTCGGCAAAGAACTCGAGCCTTCGGTTAGTCTGGAAAGCGGCAAAAACTCTGGGGTTCAGGCGGCGGCTCTGGTGCAAACGGGCAAGGGAGGCATATTTGCCGATAGGGGAGCGGCCCGAGGAAGGCTGATCGGCATGCTGAGCGTAGATGATTTGTTCAAAGGCCGCCATTTCGACCGGGGGATCATCATCCTCTGCGTGCGGTGGTATCTGAGGTTCAAGCTTAGAGCCGATCCAAGAACTTGTTGAGTCGGATGAATCATTTGTGATTCCCTTGCGTTGGCTGATTCGCAGGGGGCGCAATGTGGAAACCTGAACATCGTGTGGCCGGCGAACGTCGCGGCCTTCGCTATCCGAGCGATATGAACGATTCCGAATGGACGCTCATCGCGGCTCTGATCCCGCCGGCTCGGCGGGGCGGACGGCCCCGCGACGTGAACCTGCGCGAGGTCTTGAACGCGATCTTTTATGTGCTTGCGACAGGCTGCCAATGGCAAGCCTTGCCGAAGGACCTCCCGCCGAAGAGCACGGCGCATCACTACTTCATGCTGTGGGACTGGGACGGCACGTTGGAGCGCATTCACGAGGCGCTCTATGTCGCGGTTCGCGAGGCCGCCGGACGCGAAGCAAGCCCAACCGCCGCGATCATCGACAGCCAGACCGCCAAGGCGGCTCAAAAAGGGGCTCCGCGCTCGACCCGCAGGGCTATGACGCGGGCAAGAAGGACACGGGGCGCAAGCGCCACATCCTCGTCGACACGCTCGGTCTGCTCCTCGGCGTGAGCGTTCTGCCGGCCAACATTCAGGACCGCGACGGCGCAAGCGATCTGTTGCGTGAGGCGCGGCGGCGTTTTCCATTCGTCGAGCGGATCTTCGCCGATGCAGGATATCAGGGGCCGAAAATGGCCAAAGTCGCAGCCGGCGGCGGACGTTGGAAGATCGAGATCGTCAAACGTTCTGATCCCCACCGCTTCGTCGTCTTACCGAAGCGATGGGTCGTCGAACGGAGCCTTGCCTGGATCAGCCGAAACCGCCGCCTGATGCGGGACTTCGAATGCTACGCCGCAACCGTCGCGGCCTTCGTCCGCCTCGCTATGATCCGCCTCATGCTCAAACGCTTGACCAAGCCAAGCCCTTGCTCATGAATCCATTCTTCTTGGATCGGCTCTTAGCTTTCGGGATCTCGTGGAAATGATGGCCGAACGCGGATTATCTCTGGCCCATACGACAATCATGCGCTGGATCCAACGCTATGTTCCAGAATTTGAAAAGCGGTGGAACCGCTTCGCTCGCCAAGCCGGCGGATCCTGGCGCGTCGATGAGACCTACGTCAAGATCAAGGGTCGTTGGACCTATCTCTATCGCGCCGTCGATAAGGCGGGAAAGACCGTCGATTTCCTGCTCCGCGCCAGGCGAGATGTCGCTGCCGCCAAAGCGTTTTTCCGTCGGGCGTTCAAGACCCAAGGTCGGTTACCGCAGAAGATCACGCTCGACGGCTATCAGGCTTCGCACCGAGCGGCGCGGGAATTCCTGAACGAACATCAGCGTGGAACGCGAACCAAAATCAGGTCGTCGAAATATCTCAACAATCTGATAGAGCAAGACCATCGATCGATCAAACTTCGATTGGGTCCAATGCTTGGATTGAAGCGCTTTCGGAGCGCATCAATTACCATCGCCGGCATTGAACTGATGCATCGGATCCGGAAAAGCCAATTCAAACTCGGCGAGCTTCGCGCGAATGGAAAAACCGCACCCCAAATCTGGAACGCAGTTCTCGCAGCATGAGCCGCACTATGTTCCGGGCCCTTCGCTGCGTTGATCGCTTGAATTTGCACCACAGCCTTTATGCGCATCCTCGTCGATGGCGACACCAGAGAGATCCTCGGCGCGTCGTTGCTCGGTACAGGATGCGACGAGGCTGTCCACGCGATCCTCGATTTGATGTATGCTAAAGCGTCGTACACGGTTATGCAGCGCGCGATGCACATTCATCCGACGGTCAGCGAGCTGCTACCGACTATCTTAGGTGACCTCAAATCGGTAGGTTGAGCCGCGGCTGGCCTCGACAAAAAAACGAAGGCGCTTCCCTTAGCTTCAACCGATCTCGGCCAATGGTGGTTACAATGCCCGGCAGGCGGAAGCTGCGGCGGCAAGGGCGCCGGCGCTGAGCGTGGAGATCGTCAAGCAGAGCCACGACACGAAGGGCTTCGTCGTCCTGCCGCGGCGCCGGGTAGGCCGTCGTGTTGCGCGGCGGCTTAACATCGATGGTGACAGGCAAGGGGATTTGGTGAGGGATGGCGGTGAGCGTCGGGCGGCTTTGTATACCAAATCGACTCCCCTCGGCATTGGCAGGCCCCGCTCGGTTGAAGGGATTTCAGCCATGGGCAATTCGGAGAGAATTTC
This sequence comes from Methylocapsa polymorpha, assembly GCF_045689225.1. GTDB lineage: Bacteria > Pseudomonadota > Alphaproteobacteria > Rhizobiales > Beijerinckiaceae > Methylocapsa > Methylocapsa polymorpha. Next base: position 204,696 of record NZ_CP136863.1, read on the forward strand.
ACCGTCGATGGGGTGCCGGATGGCCAAGTGCGCATCAGGGATCGCTATAGCATCGGGAGTGCCGTCTTTGAAGTTGACGCAGCGTCAGCGAGGGAGGATCGAAATGGAAGACCGACAAATTCGAACGGCTTTGGATCGCCACTGGGCCGCCTCCGATGCGAACGACTTCGAGGCGGAGCACCAGATTTACCGTGAGGACGCGGTGCTCGAATATCCTCAATCGGGCGAGCGCATCCGCGGGCGACGGAAGATTCAGTCATCTCGCGCCGCGCAACCGAACCGGAAGCGCTTCACAGTGCGGCGGATTATCGGCGCTGGCGACCTCTGGGTCACCGAATATGTCCTAACCTATGATGGGCGGCCGTCTTACACCGTGAGCATCATGGAGTTCCTTGATGGGGAGGTGGCCCGCGAGACTCAGTATTTCGGCGATCCGTTCGAGCCGGGGCCTTCGCGCGCGCAATGGGTCGAGCGGATGCCCTGAAACCTGGCCGGCGTAAGGATGGCCGTCCGCCGCTTGCTCGCTCGCTTGGAGCTGCCGACTGATACGGTCTCTCTCGCCCGCTATCTCATTGGCAAGCTATTGGTGCGGGAGTTGCCAGAAGGCGTCGCCAGCGGTCGTATTGTTGAGACCGAGGCGTATGTCGTCGGCGACGCCGCCGGGCATGCCTACCGGGGGATGACCCGGCGTAATCGTTCTCTGTTTCTCGAGCGTGGGCGCGCCTATATTTATCTCGCCTACGGCAGCTCATACATGCTGAATATCTCGAGCGAGACGCCAGGGATCGGAGCCGGCGTCCTGATCAGGGCGCTCGAGCCGCTCGAAGGCATCCCGATCATGCAGCTAAATCGCGGCGTCGAGCGCTTGCGCGACTTGGCGCGAGGCCCAGGAAGGCTCGCCCAGGCGTTGCGGGTTGATCGTTCGCTTGATGGGCTCGATCTTTGCCAAGAAGGCTCTCTATGGCTCGGACGCGGCGACCACGAGCCAGGCGAAATCGGGCAGAGCATTAGGATCGGCATTTCGCGGGATGCGGACCGCCCCCTGCGATTTTATCTTCGGGACAGTCCGTTCGTCAGCGGTCCAAGATCGTTCACCGAATAAGCAGCCGTATCACCGTCGCTCTCGAATTGATATGCGGCGATTGGGGCAGAGTGAAGTTGAGTTGACCGTATGCCGTGTCGACAAAACCATCCACGTATTCTTTTGGGAATTTGCCAAGTGTCCTACTTCCTTAGCTTATAACGAGCGACTGAACGGTATATTCCGTGTCTTGAAAGGCAGGCATTTTCTAGCAAAACGAATGTTGGGAAGGGACTATAGGTAGCGTCAGGTTCGTCGTCGCCCCTCGACCCCTTGCTCGAAATTGCGGCATTCCTTGCACTGACCTCTTTTGCAATTGCAATTTTGAAGCGACGAACGTGGCATTTTGCTAGTTTTTTAAAAGTGTTCGACTTCAGAGCTTGATACGGATAGTTCGGGTAGATAGTCGACTCTGCTAACCAAAACATGATAGACCGCGACGCTCCTGATGCATACTCACGCTCTTGTAGTCAAGTCATCGCGACAAACTCTGACTGACGATTCCAGTTTTGAGATCAATGCGGTAACCCGCCCGGCAGCAAAGGTGTTGGCGAGATCGGCATCGTCGGCGTTCCGGCGGCGGTCGCCAACGCGGTCTACCACGCGACCGGAAAGCGAGTGCACGATTTGCCGATTACGCTCGATTGCTCTTAGCGTAGCGCGTGGTCTTTGCATTTGAGCGGTTCGGCGATAGAATCCAAAGTTCGATGCGCGATCAGGCTTCTGACTGGAGGATCGGAGATGCTAAGGCATACAAGAACGGCGATCTTGTCGTTTCTAGTCGCCGCTTCGCTTCACCTTGACGGCACGCTGATTGCCACCGCTGACTCGAGGCTGCCGGACGCGACGGGGGCTGGCTTCGCCGACAAGCTTTATCGGCTGGATTGCGGTCACTCCCTTGCAAACGACGAGTCGGTCTGGACCCCCGGCGAAAATGTTGGACGAAGCATCGAATTCTCGTCGACTTGTTGGCTGATCCAGCGAGGAAGCGAATGGTTGCTCTGGGATACGGGTGTTCCCGACTCCGCGTTAAACGACCCCAAAGGCTGGTCAACCCTGCCTGAATTGATCGTCTACCATCTTGACAAGACGCTAACTGATCAACTCGCTGCAATCGCACTTAAGACAAGCGACATCACTTATGTTGCGCTATCCCATACTCACGGAGACCACATTGGCAATGTGCGCTTATTCCCAAATGCAACAGTTCTGATGCAGCGAGCGGAGTATGCGTGGATCAGTTCTCCCGATGGCCCGAACGACAACGTGAATCAATTGAAGGCTCTGGCGCGTAAGCTTTTGGATACTCCAAGACATCTTAAACTGCTCGAGGGTGATACAGACGTATTTGGCGACGGTAGCGTTACCTTGGTTTCCACACCGGGACACACTCCCGGCAGTCAATCGTTGCTAATCCATCTGAAGATATCAGGCTTCATCATTCTGTCCGGTGACGTGGTTCATTTGGAAGAGAGTTTCGAAAAAAATACAGTGCCTTCTTTGAACACGGATAAGGCCGCGTCGATCGCCTCCATGGATAAGATTAGGCAGATGATCGCAACATACAAGGCGAAACTGTTTATCAATCATGACAAGGCGCAATCTGAAACGCTAAAGTTGCTCCCGGCATTCTACGATTGATGTGTTCGTCAGTGCCTTCGAGCTCCTGCACAAATATCAGCGCTTTCTCGGTAGTCGACACTGTCCAATGGACAATTCGCCGCCGGCGTTCCTTCCCGGCAACACCGCTTCGCGGAGCCCCGCTATCCCACCGGCGGAGTTCGCCTTCGTTTAATTCAACAGGCCAAGCTAGGAGTCCACTTCGAACCGTCCGTTTCGTTCGACCAATAGATGGCCGATAAGATGAACGACGTCGATCCGGAAGACTGGCTCGCGGACGTCGTCTCTCGTATCGGCATTGTCACATTAACCCCGCCTGGCATGCGGGCGGGAAACAGTCCAGTATGTTCGAATGAAAGCTTCTCCCGATCCGCATTACCGTCACCGCTTCCCGGCCGAGATCATCAGCCGTGCCGTCTGGCTCTATCATGCCTTCAGCCTGAGCTTCCGTGACGTCGAGCTAATCCTGGCGGAACGAGGCGCCATCGTTTCCTATGAAACGATCCGTCGCTGGTGCTTGAAGTTCGGCCAAAGCTTTGCCCAAAACCTTCGCCACCGCCGTCCCCGCCCGGGCGATAAGTGGCATTTGGACGAGGTTTTCATCCGCATCAACGGCGAGCTTCATTATCTCTGGCGCGCCGTGGACCAAGATGGCGTCGTACTCGATATTTTGGTTCAGAACCGACGGGATGGTAAGGCCGCCAAGCGCTTTTTCAAGCGCTTGTTGAAAGGCTTGCGTTATGAGCCGCGTGTGATCGTGACCGACAAGCTCAAGAGTTATGGCGTTGCAAGGCGGGCCCTGTTGGCGAATGTCGAACACCGCCAAAGCCGATATCTAAACAATCGGGCCGAGAATTCGCACCTGCCTACCCGACGGCGGGAGCGGCAAATGCAGCGGTTCAAATCACCGGGCCAGGCGCAGCGGTTTCTATCCGCACATGCTTTCATCCACGAACATTTTCATCCTCGCCGCCATCACATGCCCGCAGCCCAATACCGCAGAACTCGCTCCAAGGCTTTCAAGGTTTGGGCGCGGGAAACGTGTGGCCAAAACGCGCCGTGATATCGAGTCGACATCCCCATAAATCCGAGCCTCGTAGGCATCATCCCTTAAGTTGACAATCCCCGCCGCCGTCGTCACGCTCGTTTCGCCACTGTGGTGGCGCAGCTTCCCGGCGATGCTCAAAGGCTATGTCGATGGCGTGTTCACCGCGGGCTCGGGCTATCTCGGTGGCAGCGCCGACAAGCGGCCCAGTCTGGCCGGCAAGACGGGCGCCGTGGTGATGACCGCGGAGTCGAGCTTGGACGACCTCAAGCGGGGCGGCGCGCTGCGCGCGCTCAAGACGGAGCATAAGGAGATGTTCGACTACTGCGAGGTCGAAATCGCCGGCGAACTCTATCTCGGTGGAATCGGCCCAGGCATGAGCCAGGGTGACGGCGAACAGCGTCTGGAGGCTGTGCGCCGCTTCGCGCGCCGCACCTTCCCATAAGCAAGCGCGCCGGCGTCGATGCAATCGGAGGCCCGCGAGGGCTCGAATTGCGCAGGATCAAGGCATCCGCGCCGAGCGCTGTCAGTTTCAAGGGCTGGACACCAGCGGGGTTTGCACATGACTGAGCTAGGTAGCGCTCTGATCACCGGCGCGTCATCGGGCATCGGCGCCGCGTATGCGGATCGGCTGGCGAAACGTGGATTCGATCTGGTCCTAGTCGCCCACAATGAGCAGCACTTGAAAACGGTGGCGGACCAAGTCGTCGCGGAAACCGGAGTCAAGGTGGACATCATCACCGCCGACCTGACATCGCGCACCGATGTCCGGCGTGTGGAGCAACGGCTACGTTCGGACAATTCGATCGCCCTGCTGGTCAACGACGCCGGTATCGGCACGCCCAAACCGGTGCTTGATGAAGACATCGATTTTCTGGAAAGCGTCGTCGAACTCAACGTCGTCACGGCGCATCGCCTCGCCGTCGCCGCCGCCCAGGTGTTTGCGGGACGCCGCCGGGGCGGAATCATCAACCTTTCGTCTATCGCGGTTCTTCATCCTGAACAGGTCAACGCCACCTACGGCGCGACGAAGGCCTTCATCCTGAACCTTTCGCAGGGCCTCCACCGCGAAGCCGGGCCAAAGGGAGTGAAGCTGCAGGTGGTCCTGCCGGGCGCTACGCGCACCGAGTTTTTCAGCCGGTTCGGCATGTCGATCGACAGTCGGTTTCCCGCAGAGCAGATCATGGAGCCGGCGGATCTCGTGGACGCCGCCCTGGCCGGCTTCGATCAGGGGGAGCTGGTGACCATTCCCTCGCTTCCCGACATGAAGGACTGGGAGCGGTTCGTCGCGGCCCGCCTTGCCCTTGGGCCGAACCTTTCGCACAGCAAGCCCGCCGCGCGCTACGGACTGACCGGAGCGGGACTATTGCACTCATGAATCGCGGATATCGGCCCAATCCAAACCGGGTGGATGTTCGAGCGTAAGATCTCGGACTGAGCGTCTGGCGCTCGACGCTGGCTTGCGAGCGAGTGCGTTCACGTCTTGTTTTCCGGCATTGCACCCCTCCGCCGCAGCGCCGCTGGCGCGCTTGCCCAAAGGCGCAGATTTCCGCGCCTCTGCGCCGAGGGTGCCCTCGACCGCTCTCCGCACTATGCCGATTGGGAACGCCCGGCTCCCACGACAAGCTCGTTCCGCAGCATTTTATGGATTGTCCGCTATAAACCGCATGAGGGCATATCCGGAGTTCATGAATGCGGCGCGAGGAACTCGTCGATCTCAACGCCTTCCTGACGGTGGCCGAAGAACAGAGCTTCACGCGTGCGGCGGCGAAGCTCGGCACCTCCCAATCGTCGTTGAGCCACACGATCCGGCGTTTGGAGGCGCGGCTGGGCGTGCGTCTCCTCACCCGGACCACCCGGAACGTCGCGCCGACAGAGGCCGGCGAGCGGCTGCTCCGCACCCTGCGGCCGGCGCTCGACAGCATAGGCGCGGAGCTGGCCTCCCTGGGCGAGCTACGCATCAAGCCGGCCGGCACGATCCGCATCACCACATCCGAGCACGCGACCATCACGGTGCTTTGGCCCGTGCTGGAGAGGCTGCTCCCCGAATATCCCGACATCCGCGTCGAGTTGAGCATCGACTCAGGGCTCACCGACATCGTGACCGAGCGGTTCGACGCCGGCGTCCGGCTCGGGGAAGCCCTCGCCAAGGACATGATCGCGGTCCGGATCGGCCCCGACCTGCGCATGGCCATTGTCGGCTCGCCCGCCTACTTCCACGAGCGGCCGGCGCCGCAGACTCCCCATGACCTGGCCGAGCATCGGTGCATCAATCTGCGGATGCTCAGCGCCGCCGGCCTCTATGCCTGGGAGTTGGAGAAGGACGGCCGCGAGGTGCGGGTTCGCGTCGAGGGGCAGCTCGCTTTCAACAACACGCAGATGATCGTCCGCGCGGCGGTCGCAGGATTTGGGCTGGGTTTCGTCATGGAAGACCATGTCGAGGCGCATCTTGAAGACGGTCGCTTGGTGCGCGTGCTGGAGGACTGGTGCCCGAGCTTCCCGGGCTACCACCTCTACTATCCAAGCCGGCGGGAGCACTCCGCGGCCTTCACGCTCTTGGTCGAGGCTCTCCGCCATAAAGGTTCGCGACTCGGCTGCGCGAGTTCCGCTCTTAAACCCTGACCGTCAGGTCCAAAAACTTTCGGTCAAAACTACGCGAACGACGAATCACGACAAGCCATTGACTTGATGGGCTTTTCGTCCGGGGGTTTGGGTTCTGGGGCACGCAACCATCTCAAATTGCTCTTCAGGGCAGCGGCTTGACAGTGAAGGAGCGTCGCCTGGATCGGCCGTTCCGACGCCGAGACAGTCATCCACAGAGCGGATCGTCGCGCTAACCTGAAGCCCGCTGCGGCAGGCGCAGCGCGAGAGAAACTCGCTCACTCCTGCTGGAGATCATCAAGGTAACCGCAAAACATATCGGCCACGGCGTCGGCGTAGGCCTCGATCTCCGCAGGGCTTCGAGGAGATTCCGAGAAGTGCTTTCCCACCCGGCTCAGCGTCGTCGTGATCAGGTCGCCGGCCAAAGCACGAATTGCTTCCGAGGCCCCCGGCAGCGCCTCCCGCATAAAGACCTGGATAATGCGGGTTCTCGACACCCATGCCTCCCGCGCCTCGAGGTAAGCGCGATTTGAGGACCGCGGATTAGGCGGCGGCGCGTCGGGGGACTTTGGGCCATTTCCATGGGAGCAGGTCGTCGATCTTTGTAATGGGTTAATCGGCGATGCGAGCTATAACGTCGGCGAGCCAGGCTTCGGGATCAATGTCATTGAGGCGTGCGGTCTCGATCGTCGTATACATGATCGCGGCGCGGCGTCGGCCTTCGTCCAAGTCAACGAAGAGGTAGTTCGTTCGTCCGAGGGCAAGCGGACGGATGGCGCGCTCAGCGGCGTTTTTCGACATTTCAAGGCGCCCGTCATCGGCGTAGCGCGTCAGCGCCGTCCGACGGGAGGTCGCATAGCGGATGGCGGCGGCGAAGTCGCTCTTGCCGCTGATCTCCTCCAGCGTCGCGTCAAGAAAGGCCTTCAGTTCGGCCAGGATCGAAGCCGATGGTCGTTGGCGCGCCTCGAGGCGTTCGGACGGCGTCTTTCCAGAGATCTCGGACTCGATCGCGAAGAGCTGCGCGATGATCTCGAGCGCCTGCGTCGCGGCCGGCGATTTCGTCGCCACATGCGCCTCACAGAGGCGTCAGGCGCAAGAGCCTCAGCGACGATCCGCTGGCGAGCCTCGACGCTCCAGAACCGTCGTCCGCGCGAGTCGACCCGACATATGCCTGCTCCAGAAACCGCGCCCTCAGATCTTTGCATCGGAACTGGCGTCCACTCGAAAGCTGGCGGACACCAGATACGATTCTCCAAATCCAAAAAAGGCGACTATCACATCGCGCTTACGAATAGCCTAACAAAAGCTCAGCATCACAAGATTCCCCAGGCCCGATAGCGGCCACGCCCGGTGATCTCACGGAGACCGAGCTCGGCGACCATGTCTTGCGCGGCGCGTGGCGTCACGCCGAGCTCCGCGGCGATCATTCCGGCCGAGGTGATCGGCCGAGCTAGGACGAAATCGATCAGAGCAGGCATGCGGGAAATAGACCGGCGACCCTTGAGTTTGCCCTCCAGGCTCCTGCGAACGAGCAGCCAGCGATCGTGATCCTTCATTCCGGCCTCGGCCCCGGCCGCAATCGCCCCCAGGAAAGCGACGATCCGTGTCGCCCGATCTGGGGAGCGACGCTTCTCGCGCGGGATGTAACGTAGCGCGGAATTCAGGCAAAGAAGATGCGCCCGCGTTTTCCGTCGCTCCCGTAGCAGGGCTGGGACGAGAAGATTGCCAAGCCAGACTTGGCGCTCGAGCGGCGGATCGGTCTCCCAGGCGTCCCTTAGGACCGCCGCCGTCAGAAGCGGAGGATCGGACAAGGGCGCCGACGCAGTGAGCCGCCAGGCCTCGAGCTTCTCGTCCTCCTCCCAATCCGGATCATAGACGAGCGGATCCCGCACGAGGCTCGTCACAGCCGGGCCGCCGGCGAGAATTTGGCTGCTGCGATGGAGCGCGCGATCGAGCGCGGCGAGTTCGTCCGCGAGCGGATCGTCGCCGTCATCGCTGGATAAATCCGGCAAGGCCTGTCGCCCTTGATCTGCGCCTTCTCCCGGTTGTTCGGTTCCGGCCGTCCCGCGCCCGTCGCCGCGAAGGGCCGCGAGACCGTCCCGGCTCATCGGCCAAGCGGGCTCGGCGGCGGCGATCCGCCGTCGGGCGCGCAGCACAGCCTGAGCCCGCGTCAATTCATGCGTCGGCGAACGGACGTCCATCCGCGCGTCATGCAGGACAAGGTCCTCCAGGGTCACGAGTTCGCCGGCGAGCCAAAGGCTCGCGCAAGCGTCTTGGAAATGGGTTCGGCTGATCCATCCCTCGGCGATCGGACTCGTCCGCAAGCGCTCGTCGAGCCGGGCGAGCGCATCTTCCGCGGCGGCGAGCGGGCCGCCGATCTTCTCCCAAGCGATCGACTCAGGTTTCTCTTGGTCCCGCATCATCAGCTTTCGATCAGGTGCCTCTCGCCACGATGGGGCATTTTGGATATGTTGACGGGGCGCGTCGGCAAATTCCGACGTAACGCTCGCTTCGTTTTCGCCGCGATCGCCGCGGCGGCAAAATCCGGGATCCGTCGTTTCGACCCCTTTTGGGCGCGCCAGGTCTCACTCTATCAATCTGAATATACGCGCAAGAGTGCGCGTAATGGAAGCTAAGTGCTAGTTCACTTCCGTCACTCGGACGCCCCTTTTCCATGCCACTAACTATCGATAATTACCTCTTATCGATAGTGATTGGTTTGGCGGGCGTTTTGGGGGGATTCGGGACGGAAATCGGCGGGTCTCGGCGCGATTCAAGGAGATTGCGGTGGAATTTGAGGCCGTCGCGCGGTAAAGATCGCCGAATTCGCCCTTTTCAAAGGACCCCAACCCCTTTTTGGCGCCCCCGGGCCGCGACCCACGTTCCGCGCCGTCCTGCCGGCGGACCCCTCGCGCGAATGCCGAAAGGAGCTCGCGCCCCGCCCTCGGCGTCGTGGGCGACAAGATTTCCGCGCCTCCGCCCAGGCGACCTTCACGCGCCATTTGACGCCGATCGCTCGCCGCCAATGCGCCGGCAAGTTGCTCGCCTGACCCGTTCGCAGCGCGGCGCTCAGTTCAAGCGGCGCGCCTTCGCGAAACAATAGTTAACACATGGTTAACGAGACATTTTGCGCGGCTTTCGAGCGTTAATCGCTGGCGAAATCCCAATTCAACAAGCATTTCGCGAAAAATATCGCCTTGGCGCCGCTCGACGCGCGCGCGGCTTTGTTTCGATTCAATTGGCGCGACATAGCTAGGCGCGGCGCGCCATGACGCCGCCACGATTGAGCCTCTGCTATATACAACGTCTACAGCATTAATAGCGGGGCCAACAATGTCGCAACTCGATGGCGTGGATGCGCGGTCGCTGCTTCGGCTCGAGACGGACGTCAGCGATCAGACGTTCGACGGCTTTATCGCAGATATTCGCCGGCGTTACGGTCTTTCAAATAGCGTCTATCTTTGTCCCTCGTTTCGGGGCCGCAGCCTTCTCGATCCCTTTATCGCGACCTCTTATTCCGCCGAATGGACCGGACATTACAGGGCGCGAGGCTACGTCTCCATCGATCCCGTCAACATGATCGGGGCGCGCTCCCTCCTCCCGCTTGATTGGGCGCAGTTGCCGAGAAGCAGCAAGAAAGTGCGACGCTTGTTCGGCGAAGCCAGGGACGCGGGGGTCGGCCGCCAGGGCATGACCATCCCAGTCCGCGGCCCTAAAAACGGGCTCTGGGCGCTCTTCACCGTCACCTCCGATGAGGCTGATCCGGAGTGGGCCGCGCGCCGCTTCGAGCTCATGAGAGACCTCATACATGTCGCGAATTACGTCCATCAGCGCGCATTTGAATTGCACGAAGGCCAGGCGGCCCTCGATCTCAATGCCGTCACCCAACGCGAGATCGAAGCGCTCGAATGGGCGGCCGAAGGAAAATCAATCGAGGATACGGCGATTTTGATGCGCATTTCAGCCACCACAGTCAGGGCGCATGTCGACTCGGCTCGTTATAAATTACAAGCGCTCAATCGGGTCCACGCCGTCACCAAAGCACTTCGGGCAGGATTGATCCATTGATCCATTCCTGCGCCGGAAGGCCTCTCGCCGTCCTGGCGATCAAACCGCGCTCACGCTTCGCGCGACGCTGCGCCGGCTGATGTTCGCACAGTTCGCTTCTGCACGGGCCAGCCCCATAAGCTTTCCAGCGGGCAGGGGACTTTTGCGCCGCGAGATTTCCTCCTGCGCTTTTAATCGATACGCCATTTGGAAGAAGATCGGGATATGTTCTCGCTGGACCGATTAAACGCGCGAACGCTGCTTCGGCTCGAAGCCGATCTCAGCCATCATACGCTCGACGAATTTGTCGAACGCATTCGACAGCATTACGGCCTTGCCAACAGCGTTTATGTTTGTCCCTCGTTTCCCGGGCGAAGCTTGATCGATCCATATGTCACGGCGACCTATAGCCCCGAATGGATCTCCCATTACAGGACCCAGCGCTACGTTTCGATCGACCCGGTCGTCAACATCGGCGCCCGGTCGGCGCTCCCACTTGACTGGGCCCGCCTGCCGCGCCGAACCAAAAAGGCCAAGCGGCTCTTTGGCGAAGCCAAGGAGGCCGGGGTCGGCCACCAGGGGTTGACCATTCCGGTTCGCGGGCCGGCCAACGGCCTCTGGGCGCTCTTCATCGCCACGTCTAATGAAAGCGACAGCGAATGGGCCGCGCGCCGCTATGAGCTCATGAGAGACATCACCCTCGTCGCCTATTACGCCCACCAGCGCGCCTATGAGCTTCATGCGAAGGAGGAGCCGGTCGATCTCAACGGCGTCACCCAGCGCGAGATCGAAGCGCTCGAATGCGCCGCCGAAGGAAAATCAGTCGAGGATATGGCGATTTTGATGCGCATCTCTGCGGTCACGGTCAGGGCGCATCTCGATTCCGCGCGGCACAAATTACAAGCGCTCAATCGCGTCCACGCCGTCACCAAGGCACTTCGGGCAGGCTTGATCCATTGATTGCGGACCGTGCGGAAGTGTCATTCCCCTCCCCGCACCCCAAAAACGGACTGGTTGATGGCGAGGAAGGTGCCGCCAATCCGGCGAACCCCAAGGGAACCGATTTTCCTACTCATCCGGATTTCGGTCGCGTCCGTCGATTCAGTCCGAAGGAAAAACTCACCTCTGATACGCTCCGGCAATTGACCGATTCACCTGGCCTCGCGAACGTCTTAAGATGATTCGCGGTGAATCGGATCGACACGGCGCGCGTCGCCGTCGCTTAAGGTGAAGGCCTGGCTATGGTCATTGGTCATTCGAGGCCGCAGGACTTGGGGCAGGGGCGCGCCTCTGGGGGCGCGCCCCTGCCCCGGCGACGTCATGGAACCGGCGAGCATTAGCAGTGAGCGCTTCCGGCGCCGGTAACTCCGGCGGCAGGCCCCGACGGACTCGCGGCGCGGTTGCGAAACTGGAGCGTCCACTGAGCCGGCGACGCAGCGATGAGGCCTCCATATGAGTGCTCCTTCCCCTACCCCGCCGCGTAATCCCGCCACCCGACGCGCGCTCGAACTCGACGCTTTGGCGGCGATCCTGCCGATGGATCGGCGCGACCGTCTCGCCGAGCTTTTGACCGATGACGACGTCGAGACCCTCAAGCATCTCGCCAAGGAAGGCATGGGCGAGAACAGCCTGCGGGCGCTCGCCTCCGATCTCGCCTATCTCGAGGCCTGGGCGCTCGCCTCGACCGGAAACCCCTTGCCCTGGCCCGCGTCCGAAGCGCTCGCCTTGAAATTCGTCGCGCATCATCTCTGGGACCCGGCCCAGCGCGAAACGAATGTGAACCATGGGATGCCGGCCGAGATCGCCGAGTTTCTGCGCGCGGAAGACCTGTTGCGGGTCGAGGGCCCGCATGCTCCGGCGACCGTGCGGCGGCGCCTATCGAGCTGGGCGACCCTGCATCATTGGAAGGGCGCGAAGGGTCCTTTCGCTTCGCCGGCGCTGCGCTCGGCGATCCGGCTCTCAGTGCGCGCGGCGGCGCGGCCGCGGACCCGGAAAAGTAAGAGGGCGGTGACGGCAGATGTGCTTGAGAAGCTCTTGAAGACCTGCATGTCCGATCGCCTCGTCGATACGCGCGACGCCGCGCTCCTTCTGGTCGCCTTCGCCTCCGGCGGGCGTCGGCGCAGCGAGGTCGCGAAGCTTCGCGTCGAGCAGCTCGTTGAAGAGCCGCCGGTTCCCTCGAATCCGGCCGACTCGAGGTCTCCCACCCTGCCCTGCATTTCGATCGTTCTTGGACGCACCAAGACTGGCGAGGCTGACGAGGATCGCCGCGCACTTCTGGTCGGGCGCCCGGTCGAGGCGCTGAACGAATGGCTTCTGCGCGCCGACATCGCCAAGGGGCCGGTGTTCCGAGCGATCGACCGCTGGGGCGGCCTCGAGGAGAAGGCGCTCACGCCGCAGGCGGTGAATCTGATCCTGAAGCGGCGGATCGCGCTGGCGGGGCTCGACCCGAAAGAGTTTTCCGCGCATGGGCTGCGCGCCGGCTATCTCACCGAAGCGGCGCGGCGCGGGGTTGCCCTGCCAGAAGCGATGCAGCAGTCGCAGCACCGCTCCGTCCAACAGGCGGCGAGTTATTACAACGACGCCGAGCGGCAATTGGGCAAGGCCGCAAGACTGATCTAATTGCTCATCTCGCAAAGCGCGCAGAGGTTGACCGCGGTCAACTTAACGCTTTAGCGCGCCCAATATCCCCCGTGTACGGCGCGCTACATTGGCTACAAGATGGTTAATTGTCATTAATCCTTTAGTTCTTGCCAAATGAAAAGGAATCAGGCGTAGTAGCCACGGTTTTTTTGCCTGAATAGGCCAATTACTCGTAACTACGTAGGTTCGCCGTGGCTTCCTCTCAGGCCAAGTCTCATAGCCAATCAGCGATCCAAGATGTGATCGCTCACGATGCGCGTGAGCTTTCCGAGAAATTGCGAGCTCATCGCCTAAAACTGTTTCCCCCATCCGCTCACAAGAGCCTGCGGCGGTTTGCGTCTGGGGAAGCGGCCAAGCTGATCGGCATTAATGATGGATATCTTCGCCAACTCTCCTTGGAGAGTCGAGGGCCGCAACCCGAAATATCGGCAAATGGACGGCGCTCTTATTCCTTCGAGGATATTCAAGGGCTGCGGGTTTACCTGGAGGCCTCAGGTAAAAGCGGCCGACGTTATGTCCCACACAGACAAGGAGCGGAACACCTCCAAATAGTAACTGTCGTGAATTTTAAGGGTGGCTCAGGCAAAACCACGACGTCAGCCCATCTGGCTCAATATCTCGCCCTTAAAGGCTATAGAATATTAGCGATTGACCTCGACCCGCAGGCTAGCCTTTCCGCTCTCCATGGGTTTCAGCCTGAATTCGATGTCGGTGAGAATGAAACGCTCTACGGCGCCATTCGCTATGATGAGGGCCGTCGTGACATTACAGAAGTGATCAAGTCGACGTACTTTCCTGGGCTAGACATTATACCAGGCAATATAGAACTCATGGAATTCGAACACGAGAGCCCTCGGGCTCTCGCTGGAAAGCGATCCGAGGACGCGCTTTTTTTCGCGCGTTTAGCGCGCGTGCTCGCGCCTGTTCAGGATCGATACGATGTTGTGGTTATCGATTGCCCTCCCCAACTCGGTTTTTTGACATTGTCGGCACTTTGTGCGGCCACGGCTGTGTTGATTACAGTTCATCCGCAAATGCTGGACGTGATGTCTATGTGCCAATTTCTTCTCATGACTTCCGATCTGCTTGCCGTGGTTGCGAAGGCTGGCGGCAACATGGAATATGATTGGCTTAGATACCTTGTCACTCGGTACGAACCCGTGGATGGGCCGCAGACGCAAATGGTTGCGTTCATGCGCTCGCTGTTCGGCGAACGAATGTTAACGAACCAAATGCTGAAGAGCACCGCAATTTCGGATGCCGGGATCACAAAGCAAACCCTTTACGAAGTTAGCCGTGAGCAATTCACGCGCGCGACCTACGACCGCGCAATTGAGGCCCTCGAAAACGTTAATAGCGAGATAGAGGGCTTAATTGGAAAGGCTTGGGGGAGGTAACGGTGGGGCGTAAAAACCTTCTAATGGGCCTCGACGACGAAGAATTGACCGCGGTCAACTCAACTTCGCAAAACAATACGAATTGCCCAGCGCATCCTTCCTCACAGCCGACCCTTGGCGCGCGTGGCGCTGTCGGCGCAATGGGGCGGTCCTTGGAACGCATCTCTGCAGAGATGGATGCGGCTAAGGCTCTCGGCGAGCAAATTGCAGCCGGGCATAATGTCGTTGAACTTGATACGACGCTAATTGACGTGTCCTTCGTTCCCGACCGTATGCTTGCCTCAGATGAGGATCACGACGCGCTGGTTAATGCCATCCGACAGCATGGCCAACAGGTGCCCATCCTCGTTCGCCCCCATCCGGACGCGCTAGGACGCTATCAAGTTGCGTTCGGTCATCGCCGCTTACGCGCCCTCGTTGAATTAAATCGCCCCGTTCGCGCAGTCGTCCGTCACTTATCGGACGAGGAACTGGTGGTCGCACAGGGGCAAGAAAATAACGCACGCAAAAACCTATCTTATCTCGAGCGAGCAATATTCGCGACGACGTTGGAAGATCGTGGTTTTGGTCGAGACATAATCATGAGCGCCCTGTCTGTTGATAAGACGGAACTCTCCCGGCTCATCTCAATAAGCCGATCAATCCCTCGACGGGTTGCCGAGGCGATCGGACCGGCACCCAAAACCGGCAGAAGACGCTGGATCGAATTGATCGAGCGTATTGGAGATCCGCCACAAGATAAGACGATCGACCGAATTCTCGCAGATCCGGCCTTCATCAACGCTCCCTCAGACGACCGCTTCAAGATACTGTTTGGAGCGTTAGCCAGTAGGGCGCCAAGCACTGCTAAACCAACAGTCTGGGCAAACGACGACGGCAAACAGGTTGCTCATATCGAGCGCGTTGGCCAGCGCGTGATTCTAACGGTAGACGACAAAATGGCTCCTCATTTCGGGGACTATCTCGTTGATCGTCTACCGGAGCTCTACCGCGCGTTTCAGCAGCGAAAGCGCGAGTAGCCAAGATAATCTGGACGCACCTCTACAGGTTGTTGTTCAGAGCCAAGCATCATCCCGCAGAGCGGCTCGCGGATGAGTGTGATGTTCAAGACCAGGAGCCCTAATCAAGGAGTCAGCGGCAAAAGAAAAAGGCCCCCGAAACTGACGCTCCGGAAGCCCTTCTCATACACTCGCACGTTGAGAATCTCACTTCCGCGAATCATAGTCAAGAGTCAGCGTCGTTTCGGCGAACCGATTTTCTATGCCTGAACAAGGCTGGAAACATGGAAACCGATCTTTCATCGACGCCCTTTGGGCGGCGGTTGCTGGTGTTCGCCTTGGTGGCGCGCCGGAGAGCTGTGACGGCGCACTCCCCGGAGATGATTGTCCAGAAATGGCGCGTCACCCACGCGATTTATGGCAGCAGCGTAACGGTCAGCGCTCTCGATCTCGCGCGCTATTCTCAACGCGCCCCTGATCTTCCATTGGGAACCCACGTCTGTTCCCGAAAACGCCTCGCTGTCTTCCGCTCAGAGGCCGACCGCCAAGACCGGGGCATCGCCCAAACCACGATCAGGTTGTACTTGGCCGCGCGTAGCGAGTGCTTCCGCTGGAACAGCATGAACCGCGCGCCCGTCCGCGGGAAGAGGAGGGGAGGGGACCCGCCCGCCGTATCGGCCCCTGCCTTCAAAACATTCCTAGAAAAGGACTTTCCTGTTCGCGCGCGACGCCAGCAGGCTTCCCGTGCGCCTCCGGACGCCAATTCCCCATTCTCGTTCGCGTGGAAACGAGCCACCCCTATCCGTCAAACACCAGAGAAAGGAGTCCCGAACTGTTCCCCTCGTCGACTGGGGCGAACACTGCCGTCATTGCTTCCACGAGGTGATTGTCGAGCGGCTTATAAGTGAGAGCCCGCCATAGTTGTCATCTCAAATCGAAATTCCGCCCGGCGTCCAAACGCCGCGAGGAAGAGTGAACCGCGTACCCCATCAATCTAGGAGACATAAAGGCAAAAGAAAAAGGCCCCCGAAACGAAACCGTCCCGGAAGCCCTGTGAAACTGTAGCAAGTAAACAGAACCACTTCCGGCTATCGTTGTCAAGAGTAACAACGCCGTTTCGGCGAACGCTTTTTCTTTGCCTGAAGAAAGGCAAGGAACATGCAACCCATTTTACCAACGGCCCCGCAAGGGAGCCGATCGATGACGCTCGCCATGATGGCGAACCACGCCATCGCTCAAACATGCCCACTAGGCGCATCTGTGAACAAATGGCAGGTGCTAAATGCACTCCGCATCGCCGCCCCTGCATTAGGTGTCTCAAGACGCCGAATTGGGCTTCTTGCCGCGCTCTTGAGTTTTCACCCTGGCGCTGATCTCGTCGTCGGGCAAAATCTCACCGTCTTTCCCTCGAACGCCAGCCTTTCCAGGCGTGCTGACGTATCCGAGTCAACGGTCACTCGCGGCTTGCTCGATCTCGTTCTGGCCGGACTCATCATCCGGCGCGATAGCCGCAACTGCAAACGGTTCCCGATGAAAGGGGAGGGCGGTGAAATCAAGGAAGCGTTCGGTTTCGACCTCACGCTCCTCGTCGCGCGCGCCGATGAATTTCAGCGAATAGCGGCCTTTGTCGAACAAGAACGAGAAGAACTAAAACACCTTCGTCTGTCCATCTCGATCAACCAACGCGAAATCCGCAAAATGCTCGAAATTGCCATGACCGAGCAGCTCCCCGGAGATTGGGGTGCCTTCGAAGCCGCCTACGCGCCGCTCTCAGCCCGTATGCCCCGCTCGATCCCCCTCAGGGAGGCGGCTATTCTTGCTTCTGCCCTGGATGAGCTCGCCGCGGAAGTCCGTAACCTTATGACGGAACACATCGAAATTTATAAAATGAGCAGCAATGCTCCTCAAAATGCGCAGCACATACAGAATTCAAACCCAAACCCCATAACTGAACTTGAACCTGGCCAACCAGTAAGCCAGGGCCAAACCAAAAAGCCTGATCCGCAAACGCCGAGACCGCCACAGAGATCCTATCCGTTGGGTATGGTCCTCGATGCTTGCCCGGACATTGCGACCTATGCGCCAAATGGCATTTCCTCATGGCGGGACTTCGTCGCCACAGCGGCCGTGGTTCGCCCATTCTTGGGGATCAGTCCCAGCGCCTGGGAGGACGCCAAGGACGTGCTGGGGCCCGAGGACGCTGCAGTGCTCGTCGCGGCGATCCTGCAGCGTACCGATGCCATCAACAGCGCGGGTGGTTATCTGCGCAGCCTGACCGAGAAGGCGAGGGCAGGGGCCTTTTCGCTCGGACCCGTGCTCATGGCCCTGATCCGAAGCAACCTGGGCAGCCCTGGCCGCAAGCGCGCCTAACCAGCTGGAGGAAAAATCCGGTATCATGCCGCAAACACACAAGCTTTGGCTTGCCAGTAATAATCGTCTCGATCGTTTCGAGATCGAGGATGGGACGTGGCGGCGCGAGCAGCCTCAAAGTCCGTCAGTGAGCCTCGATAAGGAGCCAGGTCGATGGTATCAAATATTCTTGCTGTGGCTAGCTGTCACGAGAGCCCCGTGTCGAGGGTTTGGCATGGCCAAAACCGTCGACAACGACAATCTCAGTCTCAACAAGTTCGTCATCCGGAGTGTCGCGTTGCGCTTAATCATGAGATTCTTGCGAAAGTTGCAAATTGTTGCACTTAATTGCGAGACAAACGCCCGTTGGCGTCTCATAATTGCAGCAATTGTTGGAAACCGGAGACGCTAAAGACCACGATGATTCAAGGAAGTAATAGTCTTCCCAGAATTTGATGTTGTCAAAAGCTGCATAGAATGTGCGGAGATTTGCAATCTCGAGTTAAGTGCAACAGACGATGCGAAAATCTCATGATTAAGTACTGCGTCTCAAATAAAATACAACGCGTAAAATATTGAAACGGCTTAGCTATGGTGTCTCACGATTAAGCGCAGCGTGACAGCCATGGCTATTTTTACGATATAGCGAAGCTGACGTCTACTTTAGGTAATTGATTTCATTGCTTGGTGCGTTTCCGCTATAATGCCGCAAATCTCTCCATTCCCTCGCGCAAGTTCGCCGAGGCAGTCCAGTTCACGACCTTGGTGTTGGCCGCAAATAAAAGCCCTCCCCGCGCATCCGCAATTTGGGCGAGTTCATCTAAAACGCCCGGCCAAAGGCCGGGCGCGAAGGCGCATTCGTAGATGCGGTCGATGAGTCGCTGGTCCATTGTCGCGTTGCGCTTAATCTGCCTCAAATATCGCCGCGGCAAGGGCGAGGTTCTCATCGTCAACCATGAGGGCAGGGGCTGGTGGGATCCTAAGAGCGACGTCAAAGGCGACGTCTTCGACCTCGTTGTCATCGAGTGGGTCGTAGAGCGGTTGCGCTGCATCGGCGATCTGGCGTAGGTTCGCGGCCTGCACGGTGTGGGCATCGGCCTCGCGCCGCATCTCATCGATATCATCGAGCCGCGCCTTGCGCGCGTCGTCATGCCCTGAGTCAGCGTCGCGTCTTTGCGCATCTTCCGTGATCGCAGCGTCCGGTGCTACGGGAACATTGCTGGAGGCTCGCCCGGTTTGCAGGTTGTGAGACGCTTCCCAGCTCTTGGCGCGCTGCGCGATTTCGCGCAGCGCGGATTCAAGGCCGGCCCAATGCTGGGCCTGATCAGGCGACAGACGCAGCTCAGCTTTGAGAACGGCAATGCGCGCATCACCACGATCAGCGCTTTGGCTTATCGTGGAGGCAGACCTTTCAGCTCGGGTCTCCCGACCCTGCGCGCCATAGGCCAACGGAACGATGATCGCCGCCGCCACGCCTACGACCGCGAAGCTTGGTATAATACGATTTTCCATGGTGCTTTCCCATTCTTCTTATTGATTGGCAGCTCATCTGATTTGAGCCGTCTTCGCCACCCCAAGGGCCACTCGATAAGTTGCCGGATCTTTTCCGAACCTCTTCGTCGCCCACCATTGCGGACTTAGACGAGCGCGGCTCATTGAGGATATGTCGCCAAAAGGCCGGTCAGCCGCTATGTAGTTCGTCAAACAACCAGAACGCGACGGCGAGCAGCAGCAGGAGGACAATCAGAATTGTGCTCATGACCCATCTCACCTTGAAAAATACAATCAATGAGTTTCGACGTTCGACGCGCTGAAAGCGCTTCGGATATTTGAGCCCTGAAGATATCCGATGACTGCCGCCGATCGCCGTCGCTGGCAACGTGCTCGAACTTTTTCCGGCACATGTCGAAAGCAATGCGACGCTTGCGATTTCGGGCAACGAGAACCTCGCCGTCGCGATTACTTCCCCTTGAGCGTGTCTTTAACGCCGCCAACAGCGTTCTGGACCTTTCCAGCCGCTTGGTCGGCCTTGCCCTCCGATTTTAGTTTGGCGTCGCCGAGCACCTTGGCGGCAGCCTCCTTGATTTTGCCTTCGAGCTCCTTGGCCGATCCCTCGATCCGGTCCCTGTCCATGCTTTTTCCTCCAAGACCTAGTGAAGCCCCTGAATAGGTGAGATGGCTATGGTGCAGCTATGCTACTCTTCTTATGGTTTCGAAGCTCAAGTAGCAGACGGCAGAACGGCGATCTGTTCAAAATTGCTCATGCCGCGACTTTAGGCGCGAAAAATCTTATGATAAGAGAGGATTTGCTCTCCAGACACCTGCGGCACGAGAGGCCATTATGACGACTAACCGCCGCCCGTCATTCAATCCGAAATCTTTTCTCGCCAAGGTTGGCGAGGGCCGAAGCATTGGGAAGTACCACAAGGACCAGACTGTTTTTTGCCAGGGAGACCCTGCCGATGCGGTGTTCTACATCCAGAAGGGCAAGGTGAAAATCGCCGTCGTTTCGGAGCAAGGCAAGGAGGCTGTCGTCGCAATTCTTGGAACGAACGAATTCTTCGGCGAAGGATGTCTGGCCAGGCAGGCGCTGCGCATAGCGACGGCCGCGACGATGACGGACTCCGTCATCATGCGATTGGAAAGAGAGGCTGTTGTCCGCGTGATCCATGAGGAACCGGCGTTCTCCGAGATGTTCATCGCGCATCTTCTGGGTCGAACCATCCGCGTCGAAGCCGACCTCATTGATCAGCTGTTTAATTCGAGCGAAAAACGTCTCGCCCGACTGCTCTTACTGTTGGCGAACTTTGGCAAGGAAAGCAAACCAGAGCCGATAATCGCAAAAATCAGCCAGGAGACGCTTGCGGAGATGATCGGCACGACGCGGTCCCGCGTGAGTTTCTTCATGAACAAATTTCGAAAGCTGGGCTTCATTCACTACAATGGCCACATTGAAGTCCACAGTTCCTTGTTGAATGTCGTATTGCACGACGAGCCGCATATCGAGACATAAATGCGCTCATTTCTCCAACGCGTTGGCATGCGGAGACAATCAGCAGACATCCCTTGCGAGATATGAGTAACTTAATTTGAGATGTGAGCAATTTTGTACAGTCTTAATCCCGGGCTGAGTGCAACTTGATACTAGCAGCTGTCGAAAGTTCGGTTGCGCAGGGCGGGGCTCTGGTCCCCCTTTAGCCCCTCTCTGGTCAGAAGCGCCCGCCGATCCCCCCCGGCGGGCGCTTCTGCTCTTCGAGGCTATTGGTGCTGCGCCAGCGTCGAGTTTCCCGCCCTTTGTCCGGCAAGACTTTCTCCTAAAGGCGCCCTTTCTCCGCCCTGATCCGGCGCGAGCGGTCGTGCGCCCATTCAAGCCAGCGAGACCGAGCTGCGGGAGCTCAATCCCACCGACAAGGCGCGTGCGAACCACATCGTTGAGCGGGTATTGGCGCTCGATCGCGAGACGGCAGCCAGGCAACTGGCTGATGTCCTCGAGAATTTTGAAGGTCGCCACCGCACCCTATTGCAGATCTTCGAGGCGCGCGCCGACGAAATCAGTGGTACACGTTGTCTTCGCGATTTATACTTATAGCGCATCAAGAAATCGGGCCATTCCGAGCGCCTCATCCCATTTCCGCGGAAGTACAATTGCTAACGACCTGGCAGAGGTCCATCATTGCGCGCGTGCTATGTCTCGACCAGCGTAAGCGGAACCACGAGGAACGCTGTAAGAGCCAGCATGTCGCAGAGGCTTTGTTGTCCCGCTGCGGGCATCGGAAAGGTAGATCGAACACCGGCGTTATATCTCTCTTTTTGGTTCCACAACGGGGCGGAAGCCCGCGATCCGAGCGCGTGTGATACGGATTGGGAGCGGGCTCGATCGCTGAGCGGACCTTACGTGCCGCCGAAAAAGCCGCTCGCACTAAACCCTCAGTGCGAACTGTCATCGGCTGGTCTTCGTTTAGGGCGAGAGAATTCGGCGTAATCGTCCTCTCGCCCGGCACACTGAATAGACAGGGCCGACACTCTGGACAAGACAGGAGTTCTTCTATGAAGCTTATAACAGCTATGTACACGGTAGCGTTCGTGCTTGCGCCGGCCGTCGGGTTTGCGGCGGATCAAAGCGCTCGCCAGCAGGATACGAAAACCGCGAGCGATAAGGCCTACCCATACCCCGATTGGCCGGCGATCGCGAAGACTGCGGAACCATCACCGCAAAACGGAGCCGATCAGCAGAAGGCCGCCGAGCAGAATGCTTCGAGCGGTAACAAAAGCGAACCCGGCCTTCTAGAGAAGGCCGAGCGCGCGCTCGAAGCCGTTACGGGCCGCTCCCCCACCAAGAAAGAGGGCTCTTCTCAAGAGGGCGCTTCGCAGATCAAACCTGCCGCGGCGGATCAAAGCGCTCGCCAGCAGGATACGAAAACCGCGAGCGACAAGTCCTACCCATACCCCGATTGGCCAGCGATCGCGAAGACCGGACCCGCTTCCCAGGGAAACTAAGGGGTAACGCGCTCGAAACCTTTTTGTGACCCAACCGGCGCCCACCCGTCTCTGACGCGGGGGCGCCGGTTGGCGCGTGTGTTTTTCTAAGCCAAAAATATGGACTCGGCACCCTGCCTCAAATCCCCGCATGCCATAGCCGCGATCTACCCAGAATGCGCCCTTGCCGCGCCAGCACTCCCAATCATCCGCCTGTCAACATCCTCGAGCGCCCATTCAAAGGCGCAGGTTTTGCGCGATGGTCTCGACGCCGACCAGTAATAATTCAGGATGCGCTTCTCTTCGTTCGCCGCCGTTCTTGGTTAAACGCCTGCCCGTGTAGAAATCAGGTGCAAATGGAATGCCTATTTTAGGCTTGACCGTCGGGCAACCTGTCGGGTTTGAGACCGTCTCAAACTTGGGGGTGCTATAAGTTTCCGGTCGTTATTGAGCGGGGGAATGGAATGAAGTGGCGGGTTTTGCTGGAGCTGACGGGGGCAAACGGGGACGTGAACACCGCTATCCGCGTTTCGCTTCCCTACCAATAGCGGTGGTGATAATACCGGTGATGGTAATAGCGGTGATAATACCGGCGATGGTAATAAGGATGATAATAATGCCGTCTGTGGTAGTAGTAGTATGTCTTTTCGACAGGGAACGCATCTGCAATGGGCTTTTCGAGAGTCAGCACCGCCGGCGCCGCCAGGCCGACGCCGTTCATTGGCGTGGCTTGGGCCAAGTTGGCGCCGCCTATGATTGCGCCATAGGCGGCGCAGGCCGCTAGAACGACTATTCTTATGAATTTCATCTCTTCCTCCTTCAAGACCATAGATGTTTGCTTAGTGAGGGTGCATCCGAATTGCGCGTAGAGCAATGATAATTTATCGGTTTCGCGGCTCTCCTTGAATTTAACTTGATAACAAGGAGAGCGCCAGGGTGTGGTGCTATCTGCACACCAGTCATCGCGTCTTCCCGGTCGGTGTAGGGTCGTTAAACTGCATAGTGCAGCAGAGGCTTGTCTTGGCGTTATGCTGGCGCGGGGCTCGCTGCCTGACCGCCATCGATAATACAGTGACGAGTCCGCTGGGCCGGCGCTCACGGTCGCTTAGGCAGGCATCAAGGACCGCTGGCTTATGAGGCCGGCAACGCATATAGCGACATGGCTGCGGCTTCCCTCCAATTGCATAATGTCTTGTTCTTGACCCGCCGCTCAAATTCTTCGTCAAACGTTGAATTGCATTCAAAGTCATGACCAGTTTCCAATAGCTTTTGGGCTTCCGATCGCAACGAACAGACGCCTGTAGTCAGAGTGGATCCAAGCTTGATCGGAGACCGAATCGAGAGACTCGCCAACGGCGATGGTCTATCCCCTGTTTACCGAGCGCATCTCACTCAGCGGCGCCGGTCGCGCGAATCCTCCGCTTCGTCGCCCCGCAAAACGTTATGGACGAACTGCACGAGCCGTCGGCGTTGCTGGTCGTCAAGGGAGTCATAGAGCGGCTTCGCTGCATCGGCGATTTGTCGCAGATTTGCGGACTGCACAGTGAGGGCATCGGCCTCGCGCCGCATCTCCTCAATGTCGTCCGGCGCCATATTACTACGTGCGTCCCGTTCCCTCGGGGCCTCAACGTTTTTGTCTTCCTCTGCCGCCGGAGGGGACGCGGGGGCGGATGATTCGCTGGAGGCGTTGCCGGTTTGACCATCGCGCTCGCCTGCCAAACTCTTGGCGCGCTTCACCGCGATATCGTGCAGCGCAGACTCAAGGCCGGGCCAATGTTTGGCTTGTTCGGCCGACAGGCGAAGGTTCGCCTTGAGGTCGGCGATGCCCGCGTCGGCATGGTCGACCCATTGGCTGATCGAAAAAGCGGGCCGTTCTGCTCGATCGCTCCGACCATAAGCGACATAGGCCGAAGGAAGGACTACGGCGGCCGCAATGCCCATGGTCGCAAGGCAGGACGCAATGCTCTTCTGCATGACTTCTGTCTCCCAGCTGTTTTATGATGTCGAGGTGACGCTAAAATGGCCCTGTGGCCAATGCGCGTCTATTTCGACCAAGATCTTATTGCTTGAACTCGACTTTTGGTAGTTGGATTGTGATGTCGT
Source organism: Methylocapsa polymorpha (assembly GCF_045689225.1). Taxonomy (GTDB): domain Bacteria; phylum Pseudomonadota; class Alphaproteobacteria; order Rhizobiales; family Beijerinckiaceae; genus Methylocapsa; species Methylocapsa polymorpha. The sequence goes on from NZ_CP136863.1 coordinate 229,053, forward strand.
TATTCGTTCTCTGATAATAAAGGTATCCAACCACGGCCAACGCAACAAGCAGCGCGCCAATGATTACAATAGTGATAGGTTTCATCCGGGAGTCTCCCGTTTGGGTGTTTCCGCAGGAGCGCGGCTCCGAGGCGTGGTCAACGGAAGACTGCGGATGTCCCACCCCTACATGCTGCGTGACGGCTTACGTCAAGGCAAACAATGCAGCATGGTCAGACGACCGCATTGATCTTTGTCAAGCTTACAAACAAATCGGTTACCTGCGGTCCGTTGTTAATTGAAGTCCCGAGGCCACTCTCCAAACATGACAGAATATGTGAAATTGACGAGTAATCTTCAGAGGCGCAGTCTGCATGATCTTCTCCCATCCTGCTTATGATTTGGAGTTCTCCGGTCACTCCGGCGTAGAGAGTCTTGGCGGTCCTGGACCCATAATCCCAAGATCATTAAAGCTGTTTACTTTTGGATTTGATAGTGGGCCTAAAGCATTATCCGATCAAATCGCGTCATAGCCGGATGCCGCGAAGTAGTTCATGCACTCTTGCGGGGTGAGGCTTCGCAGCGCTTCGCCGACCGCCGCCTGGAGAGCGTCGACGGTCCGCGCCGAGATGCGCTCCAGGATCGACTTGATCTTCGAGAAGGGCTTCTCGATCGGATTGAAGTCGGGCGAATAGGGTGGAATATGCAGGACGCTTGCGCCTCTCGCCTCGATGGCTTCCCGCACGCCGGCGACCTTGTGCATGCGGACATTGTCCATCGCAACGACTTCTCCCGCGGAAAGCGTCGGCGCCAGCACCTGTTCGATATAGGCCAGAAACGCCGTCCCATCGAGCGCGCCGTCAATCGTCATGGGCGCGTCGATGCGGTCGAAGCGCAGCGCTGCGATCAGCGTCTTCGTCTTCCAATGTCCAAAAGGGACGGACGCGCGGCAACGCTCGCCTCGCGGCGCCCAGCCGAAGCGGCGCGCCATGTTCGTCGAGATCGCCGTTTGGTCGATGAACACGAGTTTCAAAGGACTCATTCCCCAGGCCAATAACGACCCGGGACCTATAGCACCCCCAAGTGTGAGACGGTCTCTCGTCGCCTATGTGGACGCCTCCCGGTCCAATCTCAATACCCTGAGAAAACGCCGAAAGGGGGATAAAAGAGCCGCCGCCGCAGCGATGGCGAGTGCAAATGTGCGCATTGATAATCCTCCTTACAAATCTACCGCGAGGCTAAACGCGCTGGCGAGATCTTAATCGGAACGGAGCCTAAAGAATCCGCTTCCAATCGATCATGACCTTTGGCCTGCGGAGACCCCAATAAGCACCACCGGAAGTCGTAGGTCTCTTCCTCGTCGAACTTCCGTCGCGCCACGTGGATCCAGCGCCGGTAATCCTTTTGTTTTTCAGCTTGACCGAGATCAATGCAATTTTCCCCAGATGCCGCATTGTTTTCCTTTTTTGTAGACCATCAGAGCGCAACTTGTGGCGCATACGCTTAGGAGAAATTGGGCATGGATAAGCACGGTTCCCACCAAAAATTAGCGTTGCTGGCCGGTACGCTGATCGGGGCTGCGGGGGTTGCGCTGGCGCAGCAGGCGCCGCCCAATGATGCGGCCAAAATGTCGATATTCAAAGGCGCGGTGGCACAATATTCGCTCACACCGGGCGGCGAGGTGGACGGTCTCATTCTGGCAGACGGCACCGAGGTATTCTGGCCGCCTCACTTCTCCACCCAGCTCGTGTTCTCCATTCGCCCCGGCGACGCCGTGACAATCCAGGGGTCGAAGGTCGGCGTTACGCCGATGGTGGCCGCCGAATCGGTCACCAATGACGCGACCAGCGTGACGGTTGCCAACATGGGCCCGCCTAGCCCACCGAAGCGGTTGGAAGATGAGGGTCGCATCAAGGCTCAGTTGCACGATCGGCGCGGCACCCTCAACGGCGTGCTGCTCGAGGACGGTACCATCGTCCGCGTGCCGCCTCCCGAGGCCGAGCGGCTTGCCGCTAACCTCGCCGTCGGGCAGCCGCTCTATGCCAGCGGCGACGGCGTGGCCAGCCCGCTTGGCAAAGTAATAGCGGCGCACGAGATCGGGCCGGAGAAGATGCATCTCTCCAAAATCTCCGATTCCCTCTTCGAACGCTGGAAGCAGGACATCTTCGGAGGTCGCGGTGACGATGTGCCTCCACCGCCGCCATCGCCGAAGAAGTAACGCGGCCGGCGCGCCGGGTCCGGGTCCTTTCTGGATTCTACCGTGAGGATCTCTTGTCCCGCGTTAACGAGATAGCCTGCACTTGCTTGCGGGCCACCCGACGATCGGCGACGCGGACCGAAGCTCTCGCCTAAGGGAGCCATCGTGCCGGCCCTCGCGGTGCTTGCCACCGTCTTAGCCATCTGGGCTTTTGGTAGATGCCAATCGCCAGCAGCCCGATGGCAATGGCAATTGCCGGCGATATCTTCCGTCCTGCGGTCGCCGCGCTTCGAAACTCACGATCGCAGCCTCAATGGTGAAGTAATTCCAGATCCCCGAAAGTGTGACTCCTGCGGCTGACTTCCAGATCGACGTTGATGTGATTCATCACGAAATAAAACACGATCTGCCGCGAATGTGTTCGCCTTCTACGAGAAGCGAGGGACCTGTGAGCAATGAATCAAGGAAGGAAAGGGCGCGATCAAATGACACGGCTGTGGTGCCGTTCCGTTGCCGCTAATGGGGCACGCCTACAGCTTTGTGCATTTTCCTGCAATCTCAGTGATTTCTTGGGCACGTCGGCGATGCCGAAGGCGATCAATCAATGACTGATCGACGATGAACCTCAAAGAGAGGCTCATCAGGATCAGCGCGCGGGTAGTGAGCCACGGTCGTTACGTCACGTTTTAGATGACCAAGGTTTCCATTTCTCGGAATTTATTCGCCGGCATCTAGCAGCCGACCGCGGAACTGCGTGTGTCCCGGCGTGCAATTTTTGACGCCGTGAGGTGGGGGATCGGCGTCGAACATTCGGGTGCCGACCAAGGCTAAAAGTTCAACGGCGATTGACACTTTTGGTGCTAAGCCGTGACGCTAAGTTCCACTGACATCCGCTGAAAGGGGTCTGTCCTCCCGACGAAACTGCCAACCACCAGCATCGCCTGCCGGATGTCGCGCGCGACGGCGACGGGGATCAGATTGAAGCCGCCAACGCTCCAGTTCGTCGGATGAAAGGTGATCCCGCCCGCGCCCGGCACATAGACTTCCGCCCAGGCATGGGTTGACCCCGCATCCCCGGACCCCACAAGTTTCTGATCCGGATTATAAAGATAGCCGAAAACGATTCTGGCGCCAAAACCGAGGCTGTGCGCCGCTTCAACGAAGAGGACCGCGAAATCCCGGCAGGATCCCCGGCGGCAATCGAGAGTCCGGACTGGCGACTGGGTGTCGGGATCCAGTTGAATATGAGAAATCGCGGGATGTAATTTCAAATACTTAGATTGGACACCATCTACTGGTTGCGGGTTTCTTATTCCAACGGAGTGGAAGAGTCGGTTGAGCGAGTCAACTCGCGAAAACACGACTTTACGAATGTCATTTGGAAATATTTCGTGCAGTGAACCTGCGTCTCACTGTTGAACAGACGCGCCAAATCCTGGCGCAGTGCGACCATCATGAAACCCATTGCCTGTAAGATCATCCCTGGCAGAAGTGCCCAAGGTTGATCATCGTATAGGCCATGGCTTTGAAGGCGTAGTGCAATTGGCTGAGGCGTTCGAACCGACGCAACAAGCGACGAAATTTATCTTCCCAGCCAAACACCCGCTCGATGGTATTGAACCGCTCTCTAAAAATGGCAGGAGTGAAGAGTGGCTTTCGGCCTCGTTTGGAGCTTCTCCGACCACAGGGGTTCGCGTTGATATTGGGAACCATCCCCCGATTGAAAATGGCTTTCCGGTTCCTCCGGCAATCGTAGACGCCATCCAAGCTGACGATCGTTCCGTGTAGGTCAAGGCCAACTGCAAGGGCGATGCGCGACACCAGGGGTAGAGCTTCTCGCAACAGCGGCGATTCATTACGATTGCCGGGTGCCGAGACAAACGGCGCAATCACATTGCAATTCCGATCGCAGAAGGCGACGATCTTGTCACCCTTCACCTTCTTGTGCCCGCTGAAACCGATGTTGTCGCCGCCTTTCTTCGCCGATGTCGTCGTACCATCGCCATGGATGACAGTTGTGTCGAGGAGATTGGCTTGATGAAGCTTCAACACCGAGCCTGCAAACACGGCGTCAAAACAGCCGTCCGCTTGCCACTTTCGAAACGCGCTATAAATACGCGAGTAGTGAATTTCTGGACGGCCGTCTTGACCTTTTTCGATTGGCAATTCTTTCCACTGGCAGCCCAGATAAAGCAATCGCAAAATGTAGTTGAAGATCACCAGCAGGGTCAGTTTCGGCGCTGGGTCCCGGCTCCCAACGGTAAGATGGGGCAAGACAAATTGCTGAAACTGCTCGAAACTCAACTTCCTCGGGATCCGTTGCTGCTGCGGACTTTCCGCCATTTCGTTTCCCAAGAAATGGGACTTTAGACGGGGTCAGGCGGCAGCAGAAAAACGTCCGCCACTACAAATGCTTAAAGATACGTCTGCTCGGCTGGAAAAACCCGCAACCAGTAGATCGCGTCTTCAGTTCCAGATTCAAATTCGGGGCTTGACATTTCAATCCTGGCCTCTCTCCGTGGCTCGTCGGAGCCCTTGCGGCGATAAAGTCGAAGGCGCTCGAACGCGCGCCCCGCCGAGGACACCCGCGCCGGTCTAATCGAGCGACGCGGCAAGAGCGCCGCTCGGACTTGTTCGACGAAACGACGACTCTTAATTCTCGCGCAGAATTCAGCGGACCAGGCCTAGGAGCCAGAGGATCAGAAAAATGACGACCACCGTGCCGAGCACGCCGCCAAGGCCCGTTCCACCATAGGTGTTATAGGCGTAATATCCACCGCCGCCGCCAAACAATAGCAATAAAATAAGGATGATAAGGAGCGTGCTCATTAGTATTTCTCCAGTTCGAGGATTTGATGAAGGGCTTCTAAACAGCCCCTCAGAAGCATGTTCGGCGTCGCCGAACATTCGGGCGCGGCGCGCGCGACAACGAAGCGGAGGCTGAAGCCAATCGACGCGCGGCGAAACCGGTCTCGTGAACGAAATGACTTATTTTTTACCGCTGGCGTGAAGCTCTGCGTGGGCTTTCGCGGCTTCCTCTTGGTAATTCGAGGCGTGCGCGCCATGGCCATACGCCACCTGCGCGTGATGGGCGGCCTGCTCGATCGATCCCGCCTCGTGGTGCTTTGCGGCTTCGCGGTGGTGCTGCGCGGCTGTTTCATGATGCTCAGCAGCTTTAGTGTGGTGTTCTGCAATCTTGGATTTGGTAGCGGCCATTGCATTTTTCCTTCTCATTTTGCTCAAGTGCAGGGCAGGCCAGGATTATCGAAAAGACATCTAAAAGATCCAACGGTTCGACGACCTTGGCGAGCGCAGTGGTTGTTCACAAGAGCGGCCCGGCCTAAAGTTTCAGATGGGGCGCTTATTGATCGCCGTGCTCGGCATCCTCATGCCCATCGAACTCATGCCCATTGAAATCCTCGCTGGGATGAAAGCCTTCGTGCGCGTGGTGCCAAGGCCTTCCGGCGACGGCGTGCAGAAGAGGCCTGAGGCGGCGTTTTTGTGCATCATTGAGACTGTCGTAGAGAGGCTTTGCCGCATCGGCGAGCTTTTCTAGCTCGGTGGACCGCGCCGCGAGTTCGGCAGAGCGCGCCGCCAGGTGTTTAGCGCCTTGCCGTAGGCCTTCGATCACGTCGCGACGGTCCTCGGCCTTTTCACGCGCTTCCGCTGCACGCTCATGAGGTTCCTCGGCTCTGTCACGCCATTCCGCGGCAAGCGCGGCGTGCGCCTTCGCCTGTTCGCGTAACGTCGTTTCGAGGGCAGGCCAATTCTTTTCTTGCGCCGACGTCAGTTTAAGGCCCGCTTTCAGCGCTGCGATGTGGGCATCTGTGAAAGCGGCGAAATCTTCTGCCGAAAACTGCGGATGATGAGCCCCAGCGCGGTCGGACGGTTCGGGCGGCGCGGCCAAGACGCTGGAGGAAAGGTTGGGCAAGGCCAGAAGCGCAACTGTCGTCGCTATAAAGAAATGTTTCTTCATGAAATTTCCGACCCATGGAGGAAGAGACGCCGCAACTTTTGCATAGCAGCGCCGGAAGCTGATTGACTTAAATCAATGGACTATTTTTGCCTGTGACAATCGCGCCGCTATTAGCCTCACAAACCAGTGCTGCCGGCCTCAAAATTCGTTTCTTTCGTTCGCCCGCAGATCGTAAAGCAGGAACTGCACGCGCCGCCGGCGTTGACTGTCATCGAGCGGCTGAGCTGCGTCGGATATTTGCTGCAAGGTAGCGCACTCGAATGTGAAGGTGGCCTCTGGCGCCTTGGCTTTCGCCACGCGTAGCCTTAGCCCCTGAAAGACTGCCACGGTGGTGCAAGCCGCAGCAGCCCTAGGTGGCAGGCCTTTCGTGGACCCATGAGGCCTCGTCGGTCGGATCCCCGCTCCCGATCCGCTCATTGTATCGCTTCCTCAAGTGCGCGCTCCCGCTTGCGGGAAGAAACCGACACAGCCGCCGTTCAGAGCGGATTGCACATGCGCCGCCTAGCTGTGATCCAGGATCGCGATCACGCCGGCCCATGTCGCTCCGGCGCATTACAGGCGCCAGATCATTGATCTAGGTCAATGCATCGAAGAGAATGCATGTACATATTTCCTGTGTCGGCGTGGATGGACGGCCGTGATCGGATGCAGGCTGCCCAATGCGGGCGAGCAAGCGGTCCTAGCGTATGCAGGAAATTAAACGACGGCCTAAGTAGTTTCTAATTCTACATCCCGGACGCCCCGTCGGCTATGATCGGCCAAAGTCCGACCAACCTTCCGGTGCGTGGTGCTGAGGTACGATGGCGGCGCTCGCTGGGTCTCGTTCGGGTCTAATGCGGCAGGAGCCCGCCGATTGAAACGAAGATAGATAATGAGCACGATTTTATTCGTGATTGTGCTGATCATTCTGCTCGGCGGAGGCCGGTTACTACGGCCACAGCCGCTATGGAACGGCTGGTCTAGGCGGCGTTCTTGGGCTGGTGCTCGTCGTGTTGTGTCGTGCTCTGGCTCCTCGGCGGCCTGAACCCCCGCTGACCGATCAGCGGGCCGCTATTTCGGCGGCGTAGCGGCAGGCGCTGGACATAATGCCTGCATTCCCAGCAAGTGGGATACAGAGCCGATATCGTCTATCGCGTTGTTTCACAATTCCGAACAGAGATCACAAGCAGGCTGTATGCAGTGTAGTCTCGAGTGGTCCCGCGCTCAGACACGAAGGGGCGCTCGATCGGAAGTCCGTTCGCGCGGAGGGCGCTGTCCCCCGGGTGACAACTGGCAAACCAACTGACAGGAGTGTTTCATGAATTGGGATCGTATCGAAGGTGACTGGAAGCAGTTTGTCGGCAAAGTCAAGGAAAAATGGGCCAAGCTCACTGACGACGATCTTGCCGCGATAGCCGGCAAGCGCGATCAGCTCGAAGGCAAGATCCAAGAGCGCTACGGCCATGCCAAGGACGTGGTGAAGAAGGATGTCGATGATTGGCATGCTAGCCTCAAATGAAAGCGGCCGAGGCGCGTTGAACCCTTGGCGTAGAAGGCGTGGCCCCGACACCGGGCCGCGCCCCCGCGTCGCGTATCTTGGGAATCAGGTGAAGCGGCGAAAGCACTAGAACTGGAGAATAGTCCGATGAAGCCAGTCACTATAGCAATCATCGGGGCGCTTGTCGTTACGGTGGCTGCGTTAGGATATTTTTATTATCAAAGGACGAGGAACGACATCACAATCGAACTGCCCAAGGTCGAGCTGAACCGCTAGCGGATTGCCGCTCGTTCGGCAGGGTGCGCAGGTTTTCGCTACGGAGGACTGCGTGGGTGTTCGACGAACGACCGAAGGTCCGAACTGAGTGTGGAAAGCGGGAGGAACCCTATTCACAATCTCTGGCCGCACCACCTAAGATCATTTCGTTACGAAATGTGACGCCGGGTTTAGCGGCCATTAGTTGCTCCGAGCGCCGCCGCCTCCAAGGCCCCTCGCTTCCGCATGGGACCAGTCCACCGGCGTCAATTCGGCGAGGGGCCACGCTTCAGATCATAGTCAAAGTTAGAATCGTCCGTGGGAAGCCAAGAGGAGAAGCGCGTGCGAACATTCATTCTGGTGACGACGTCGGCGATTTCGCTCACTGCGGGAAGTGCTCTTCATGTCGATCACGCGCAAGCGGCGCCATTGGTCAAGGGGCTGCAAGACGCCGGTCCTGTGAGTAGCATCGAGAATGTCCAGTTCTCCTTCGGCGGCCGCCGATATTGTTGGTATCCTGCGGGATGGCAAGGACCCGGGTGGTACTGGTGCGGCTATGCTCGGCGGCGTGGCCTCGGCTGGGGCGGCGGGCATGGCTGGCATGGTTGGAGTGCTCCGGGTCGTGGTGGTGGTGGCCAGGGCGGCCGTCACGACGGGGGTGGCGGTCGCCACGGTGGTGCTCACGGCGGCGAACGCGGCGGTCCAGGTGGTGACCAAGGCGGTCACAGCGGCGGAAGCGGCGCTCCGAAGCTGGCGGTGGCGCTGGCGCCGGGGGCGGCGGCGGCCCAGGTGGTGACCAAGGTGGTCACAGCGGCGGAAGCGGCGCTCCGAAGAGCGGTGGCGCTGGCGCCGGGGGCGGCGGCGGCCCAGGTGGTGACCAAGGTGGTCACAGCGGCGGAAGCGGCGCTCCGAAGAGCGGTGGCGCTGGCGCCGGGGGTGGCGGTGGTCCAGGTGCTGACCAAGGAGGCGGTGGCCGCTGAGTAAACTGCTCGAAGCACACGACTAGGTAGAAGAGTATCCTGCGGGGCCTTTCGCTCTCCCCGCTTTGTCCGCTGCACCGATCTGTTGTGATTTGCGCGGTGCCGAAGCGTAACATGAGTGAATCCGCCCTCATTAATCATGCAACTCCCATTTTGCTGGAGGTTGACCAGTGAATATGGGTCAACTTAACCTTTGTGGGAAGGCTTCGACCCGCGACTTTCGCTTTCCCGCTATCCAGTGAGCCATGAGATTCAGAAGAACGTTCAACTCTTGGAACCGGACGCGCCACTAAACGTTGTTAAAAAGTCAGAGTCCAGTCTGAGCAATACAGCTGCATTTCGAACACGCGTAGCGAGGGAAGACGTACATGGATGCGACCACGCTTCTTATCATTGTAATTATCGTTCTGCTGCTCGGCGGCGGCGGCTGGTACGGCCGTGGACGCTGGTTCTAATCTTTAAGGGATAGGCGGCCAGCTTTCCGGGCTGTCGGGAGCGTCAAACGGTCAAGGCCGAGCTTCCCTTGGAAGCTGGGACCGGTGACGCCGCTGCTAGTCGTTCAATGGCCGTACTTCGGGAGTGTCAGGGATTTTGTTTAAGGGCTTCCGTGATTGGTTGGTTTCTTTGACGGTCAACGCGCTGCGCCTGGAAAGCAATCACCGAACTGGATAGCAAATTTCCCCATCGCGGCCGTCAATTCAATCTCTCGGCGCCAGCGTAGGCCGGCATTTTTTATCGCGAGGTAGAGCAGCTTCAAGGCGGACTCGTCATTGGGAAACCTGCCGCGGGTGTTGATGATCTTGCGCAGCGAGCGGTTTAGCGCCTCAACGCAATTGGTTGTGTAGATCATTTTTCTGATGCTCGGGCCGAAGCCAAAAAATGGGATCACATGCTCCCAGGCCCTTACGCCAGATCGGGCCGATCGCCGGATAACGCTTGCCCCATTGGGCCTCGAATTCCTTGAGCCGGGTCAGCGCGATATCGGCGGCTTCGGCGCGGTAGATCGCCTTCAGCGATGGCATGATCGCCTTGCGATCCTTCCAGCTGACAAAGGCCAGGCTGTTCCTGATCAGATGAACAATGCAGGTCTGAACCAGGGTCTGGGGGAACACCGTCGTGATCGCCTCCGGAAAGCCCTTCAAGCCGTCGACGACCCCAATCAGAATATCGTTGACGCCTCTGGTCTTGAGCTCGTTGACGACTTTGAGCCAGAATTTTGCGCCCTCGGTCTGCTCGATCCAAAGACCCAGCACCTCTTTCTCGTCGTTGGCGTTGAATGCGAGCGCGACATAAACCGCCTTGTTCTTGAAGAGCCCCTCAGCGCGGATTTTGACCCGCAAGGCGTCGAAGAAAACGATCGGATAGACCGGATCGAGCGGCCGGCTCTGCCATTCACGGACCTCATCGAGGACGGCGTCGGTGACCCTGGAAATCAGGTCCGGCGAGACGTCAATCCCGTAAAGCTCGGTGAGATGGCCCTGGATCTCACGCACCGTCATGCCGCGCGCCTAAAAGAATCCTATCGTCAAAGCCCTTGAAGCGCGTCTGTCCTTTGGGGATCAATTGAGGCTCGAAGGTTCCGGCCCGATCTCTCGGCACGGCGATCTCGACTTCGCCGTCGCCCGTCAAAATGGTCTTCGAACTGACGCCATTCCGGTTGATGCCGCTGCCGCGGCCGGCTGGATCGCCTTTTTCGTAGGCGAGATGCTCGGTCAGCTCCGCCCCGAGAGCCCTGTCGATCAAGGCGTTCTTCAGCTGCTTGAAAACCCCTTCCTCGCCAAGCAGATCATCCGGCTTGGCGTAATTGGCCAAAAGCTGATCAAGCAGTTCCGGAGCTATCGTCGTTTCGTACGCCATGTGAGCCTCCTCGTAAAGGTAAACTCACGGAAACCTGCTTACACATCGTCTAGGACACCCTCAATTTTTTGGAACCGCCTGAAGGAACACCCCCTATCGCGAGTGGGACCGGGTCTTATCACTGGCGTGGCTGAGGACGACCCAAGTGGCATTGCGACTTACTCCCAGGCGGGCGCGCAATTCGGTCTCAACATGCTTTGAACGATGCCGCCGGCCTTTCCTTTGATGTCCGCGGTCCAGTCCATGTGCGCGCGGATCGGCCGGGTCACCGGGAAAGGACTTGCCGCCAACATCAAGGCCACGTTTCCGCCCATCGTGTTTCAGGGCGTAGTGCTACTCCTGCTAGTCGCCAATACCCTCAACATTGCCTCTGACGTCGCCGCCATGGGGGAAGTCGCGGAGCTCGTCGCAGGCTTCAATCGCCATCTCATGACGGCGTTTTTCGTGTTCGGAACGCTGCTTCTGCAGGTTTTGGTCCCATATCATCGCTACGTCTTTTTCCTGAAGTGGCTGACCCTCTCCCTGCTGGCCTACGCCGCGGTCCTGTTCACGGTTCACGTCCCTTGGGGTCAGGTCGCGCTGCGCACGGTCTTGCCCAGGTTCACGGCGAATTCTGACGCCGCCGCCGTGGTCGTCGGCCTATTCGGCACCACCATCAGTCCCTACCTCTTCTTCTGGCAGGCGTCCGTAGAGGTCGAGGACATGCAAGCAAAACAAGGCGCCGCGCCACTCATTCGCGATGCGGCTGCGGCAAGCGCCGAACTCCGCCGCATCCGGTGGGACACCTGGAACGGTATGATTTACTCTAACATCACGGCGTACTTCATCATCCTGGCCACCGCCGTCACACTCAACGTGGCCGGAGTTACCGACATCACTACGGCGGCCCAGGCGGCGAGCGCACTTCGGCCGCTCGCTGGCGACTTCGCATACATACTCTTCGCCCTTGGCATTCTCGGTGTAGGCTTGATCGGCGTGCCAGTGCTCGCGGGCTCTACCGACTATGCGCTTTCCGAGCTATGGGTTGGAAGTCAGGCCTTGAACGGAAGGCGGCCGACGCGCGCGGGTTCTACGGCATCATAGCGGTCAGCGTGCTCGCTGGACTCGGTGTCCAGTATTCCCCGATCAGTCCGATGAAGGCCTTTTTCTGGAGCGCGGTCATCAACGGCGTCGTGGCTGTGCCCCTCATGGCTGTGATCATCTTGCTGGTCTCCAAGAAATCCGTGATGGGCGCTTTCACAGCGAGTCGGTCGCTCATCATCCTCGGCTGGATCGCGACGGCGGTCATGGGGGCAGCGGCGGTGCGGATGCTCATCCCCAGCTAGGTCGGCGTCACCTTGCGGCAGAGAGATCGCTAACCACCGTTCGGCAATATTCAGGTCGGCAATGGCCTGACCCTGAAAGGCGATCCAGGTTCAATGTTAATGCGTTTTACATTGTGGTGACATGGGCGAAATGGTCCGGGTTTTGAGTTGGTCTTGTGGCGGATTTCCCAGAGTTGAAGCGGGAGATTGGCCATGACGAGGAAGCGGTTTACGGTTGAGCGCATCGTCGCGGTTCTGAAGCAGGCGGAATTGGGCTTGCCGGTTGCGGACCTGGTCCGGCAGGTCTCCTCCTCGCCGCGCTTTCGTCGCGCCACGTGGATCCAGCGCCCGCAATCCTTTTGTTTTAAGCTTGACCAAGATCAATGCGGGTTTCCGTCGACGCGGCATTGTTTCGCATGTTGAAGACGATCGGCGCGCAGCAATTATGCGTGGGACACCGGCAGTTTTTCGCTGACCGCGCCACGGTGAGGAAAGCCTGCGGAAAATGGTTAGGCAAGGTCACCATGAAAGTCTCACGGTTTGCGATCTTTTCATAGGTTTCATCGACTCGCCGGCGCCGCCCAGCAGGGTGCGTGGGACGGTTCTAGCGCTTTTCGAATTCGGGGACAGTGCGTGCTATCCAGCGCACGACCGTCGTATGGGCCAGAGAAACTCCTCGCTCGGCTATCGTTTCGACGGGATCGCGGAAGATGGACTGGAACCGAGGCGTCACCCATGCAGCGACGCCCCCGATGAAAGCCTCGGGAACGTCGGCGCGGTCAGGACATTGCCTAACCAAAAGCCCCCTTAGCGCTAGCTGGAATGACGACTAACGGGCAATACAAACATGCTTTGACTTCGCTCGCTTGATACGAGGCGCTTCTTGACTTTATCGCCCAATGGGCGCTGGCGAGCCCGGGAGAGACGCCATGGTTGATATGTTAAGCTCCGAATTTGACTCAGGAACGGAAGACGCCATGGTTGAAATGGTGACCGTCGAACTTCCATCTCGAAACAAAGAGACCGAAGAGGCTCAAGACCATGCCGTTTCATGGGCCGCGATTGTAGCCGGCGGCGTTGCGTCCGCGGCCTTAACGCTAGTGCTGCTGGCGTTTGGCGCGGGTATCGGTTTGTCCGCGGTCTCTCCCTGGGCAAATTCGGGGATCTCCACCACAACATTCAATATCGCCGCTGGGGCGTACCTTTGCATCATCGCAGTGATGGCGTCCAGCATCGGCGGCTATCTCGCGGGGCGCTTGCGCACCAAATGGGTCGGCGTTCATATCCATGAAGTTTATTTTCGTGACACGGCGCACGGCTTTCTCGCGTGGGCATTCGCAACGGTTCTCAGCGCGGCGGTGCTAGCTTCCACGGCAGCAAATATCGTTGGCGGCGCGGCGGCGGCCTTTACACAAGCAAACGGGTCCATGGTCGGTCAATCGGCTGGGCCCATGGCCGGCTTCGTGGATTTGTTGTTGCGCGCAAATCCCGCTACGACGCGAAGCAACGCGGTTGACGTTGCAGCCGCGCGGGCTGAATTTAATCGTCTCTTCACCGCGCGTCTCAGCAGTGGGGAGGAGTTTTCCCCCGCCGACCAAAGTTATTTGGCGCAGGTCGTCGCCGCGCGCGCGGGATTGAATCAGGAGGATGCCGAAAAGCGTGTGTCCCAGGTGATTGCCCAGGCCAAGAGCGCCGTCGACAGCGCGCGAAAGGCCGGCGCGCGATTTGCCCTCTGGTTGACCGCCTCCCTATTGTTAGGGGCTTTCTCCGCGAGTCTCGCTGCAACAGAGGGAGGAGGTCTCCGCGACGGAATTTGGAAATACTAGGTCACGGCGTCGTTAATCGTCAAGCTAATATGAAAGGAAACGTTATGGGCCGTTCGATTCTTCTTTGGCTGCTAGGGGTGCCAATCCCGATCATTATCCTGCTTGCTATTTTTCACCGCTAGGAGATGCGGTGTCGTAAGTAGACGGATGCAGTTAACAACGACGCTAACTGGAGCGCTTGGCGCAGCAAATAAGCCGCAGAACGGGAAAATGAGAAGTGACTACGATCTTGGATCATTGTCGTGGTGATCCTGCTGCTCGGCGGCGTTCTTGGCTTGGTGCTAATCATTCTTGTCGTGCTCTGGCTGGTCGGTGGCCTGCAGTCAACCGCCCCTGATCGGGATGACCGGCGGCGCTGTCCAAGCAATTCAGCTTAATCAACGCGCCCGAAGGGCGCGCGGAGAGAGACGCAGGCGACGCAGGCGCCGAACCCCAGGCTGACGGCTGCGAACAGGGCCACCGGCGACGACGCCGAGCGGTCAATCGCGCAAGCGCCGTTCAGCCTACGGCTCGTGCGCGATCAGCCGCGGAATCGACCGAACATACCGATTGACAGTCGGACGGCAAAAGCGATCAGCGCCGCCGTCACCGGATGATGCTCAATGCTGGCCTCGACTTCGCCGCTCGCCGCACGAATACGCTTTTGAGCATCGGCGGACGTGCTTGCGATCTTGTCCCTGGCGTCGCCGAGGGCATCGGAGACGCCAAGGCCGGCAGCACGCGTTTGATGTTGTACCAAGCCGCTGATCGCTTCGGCCACGTGCGCAATGTCCTGCCGAAGGGTGGCCGATGATCAAGGCGGTGATCTTTACTTCGGTCGATGACCCCAGCGTGCCCAGAAGAGCTCCTAAATCCCGACGCTGCTAAACCGGAGGAAGGAGCCTACGCCCCGGACAATCACTCCTTTGAGTATTCGAACGCAGGCAGCGCCTTAAGGCCGACCTTTGACGCGCCCGGCAGCACAATCTTGTTGTCGGCAAACTTGAGGCTATCGTAATGGACGACCACCAAGTGAGCGCCCATGCCCAAGAAGCCGCCGACCGACAGAACGGCGTAGGGCCCCTTTCCGTCGCGGGTTACAAGGAGGTCGTCAATCTTGCCTATCGTTTCGTTCGCTTCGTTGAAGACGCTGCTACCAATGAGCTTGGACGCCCGATAGCCGGCCGCCACGTCCCGCACATCGACCTTGACGATCTCTATCGACTGTCGAGCACCCTGCGCATTTGTTTGTCCAACGACAAGGCACACACACATCATTGCGGCGCCGGCAAGCAATATTGTTTTCTTCATGATTATTCTCCATGGCTGGTTCAAGCACTTTGTCGGGCAGCGATCAACGCGCCGATGAGAACAGTGGCTCGCTTCTAACGAAACGCAAAAGCCATGCACTGGCCCCTCGGCGAGATGATAAGCATAGTGTCTTTACGGCGCGCAGCAGCTGTAGTCGTTGATCTAGATCAGCCGGTATTCCGCCGCCACCGGTCCGAATTGGGTGCCTGAACTCTCCGCCGCGTAGAGCTTTTTGTCATGCCATGCGCTCTATTTCTATCGATCGAGGCCGCATTGTTCTTCGGTGACCGACGAATGCTGGAGGACAAATCAATGCAAGGTATAAGCGTGGGCGGCCTGGCTCTACCTCCTCATCCTCATTGCTGGCGTTTCGCAGACTCGGGCGCCGCCGAGGAACGGGCCGCTGCGAAATTCGCTCATAAACCCGCGGCTCGCGAGCCTTGTCTCGCTTCTTCCCATTGTTGCCTTTTTGACCTGCGGTCTTAAGAATTAATGTTGCGCGACACTTTTGATCGGTGTTGCGGTCTTGGCGGACGGTGCTACCATTGGCGACGCAAGGGCAACAGGGAGATCGTCATGTCGAACATTATCTGGATCATCGTGATCGGCTTCGTCGCCGGCATCATCGCGCGTTTCCTCTCGCCCGGTCCGAACAATTTGAACGGCTTCATACTGACGACCATGCTCGGGATCGCTGGAGCGTTCGTCGCGACCTTTATCGGCCAGACCATCGGTTGGTACCGGCTCGACCAGGGCGCGGGGCTCATCGGCGCGACTGTCGGCGCGCTGCTCGTCCTGTTCATCTGGAACCGGCTTGTGGCCCACGGCGTTCCAGCTGATCCGGGCAACCCCAACGCGCCGCCGCGCCGCTGGCTCTAAAGATCGTCAGGACGCGGTCGTGGCGTCCGGTCGATCGGCTTGCAAGGGCGTCGACACGACCACAGATAGTATTGTAGGCGGGGGCCATTCGGGAGGCGGACATGGGACTGCGCGATGTTTTCAATGGCATGCTGAATGGCCCGCGCGGCCAACGTCAGCCCAGCAGTAGTGGCAGCAGCGGTGGGAGGTCGCCGATCATGATCGCGCTCCTGGGTCTCCTCGCTTACTTGACGCTCAGGGGCAGAGGCGGTCCGGCTGCTCCCCCCGATTCGGGCAACAATCCCCGCGGCCCCAGCCCACCGCCGCGCCGCTGGCTCTAGGGAGCGTCGGCAAAAGGGGCAGGGTCCCGTTCGGCGGTAGAGCAGCTAAGCTTGTGCGAGAGACCATGGGTCCGCGCGATGAAGCAGCTGACATTTTCTGCGGGGGGGGTGAATGTTACCGCAACACGACGTGGCGGGCGGCGTTTCTGTGCGATATGGAGCGGTTCGTACCATGGGCGGACATGTACGCGCTGATTTAGCCCTTTTATCCCAGGCCTGGCAATGGACGACCTCCTTACGGGCTGGAGCGGATCCTCTGTATTTCACTGCTGCGCCAATGGTTCAACCTGTCCGACCCCGGCGTTGAAGAAGCGCTCTACGGCTCGGCGACAATGCGCGATTTCGCCAGGATGGATCTCGGCTGCGAGTCGGCGCCTGACGGGACCACAATCTGCCGTTTCCGGCACCTGCTCGAGACGCATGATCTTGGTCGCCGTCTGTTCGAGGAAGTCCATCGGCATCTCGAGGTGAATGGGCTGCAAGTGTCGACCGGCACGATCGTCCACGCCACGATTATTCATGCGCCGTGCTCGACGAAAAATGCGGATCGGGCGCGTGATCCCGACATGAGTCAGACCCGCAAGGTGAACCAATGGTATTTCGGCATGAAGGCGCATATTGGTGTCGACAGCAAGGCCAAGCTCATTCATTCTGCGGTGGCGACCCCCAGCCAATGTCGCCGACTGTCATCTTCTGCCGGATCTCCCGCATGGGAAGGGAACCCGCGTCTGGGGCGATCAGGCCTATCGCGGCCAGAGGAAGGTGATCATCGAGCACGTGCCGCGGACGATGGATTTCACCAATCACCTCTGCCGGCGCAATGGCTTCGTCGACGAGGCGGAGCGGGCGAAGAGCCGGAGCAAGTCGAAAGTGCGTTCTTTATCATCAAGCGGGTATTCGGCTTCGCCACGGTCCGCTACCGCGGGCCGGACAAGAACGCGCATCGGTTGTTTGTAACCTGTTCGCTCTCCAATCTTTTTATATCCCGCCGCCACCTGTTGCGGGCGCGCCCCGCGTAGCGAGGCCAATAGGTGAAATTCGCCGCATAACACGGCAAAAGCCGTCAAAGGGTCGCTGCGGTTGCCGCTACAAAAATGGATAGACAGCGCCTACAAAAGGAGAAAACCCGCGGTTCCGCCAAAACGACCCCTTACGCAGAGCTGCCCTAGGCGTGACAATTCCGGTCATTCTCCTGCTCGCTATTTTCCACCGTTATCGGAGTCAACCACACAAGTAGACGTTGCAGTTAACGATCCCCGTCGGGGCGCCTCCACTCGATCACAGAGCTCGTGTTCGCGCGCTGCGGCTTAGGAGTTCCTGCAGAACAGCCGCGTCCACTTCATCTGTCCAGACTCGGAATGTCTTCAATATGTGAGGACCAAACGACGTCACGAGCGAAATATCCGCGGCGTCGCGTCCGCGGGCGACGGTGATGCGGCCGATGCGCGGCGTATTGTGGCGTGCGTCGAAGGTGAACCAGCGTCCGTCGAGAAAGACTTCGAACCAGGCGTTGTAGTCCATCGGCGAGGGGTCCGGCGGCACGCCGATGTCCCCCAAAAAGCCATTCGCGTAACGCGCCGGAATATTCATGCAGCGGCAGAAAGCCACGGCGAGATGGGCGAAATCCCGGCAAACGCCGATCCGCTCCTGGTAGGCTTCAAAAGCAGTGCGGGTCGAGCGGGCATGTTCGTAGCCGAAGGTCAGATGATCGCAGACGAAATCGCAGATAGCCTGAACCCGCCGCCAGCCGTGCGGGCTCGATCCGAAATGGCCCCAGGCGATGTCGGCGAGCCGGTCGGTTTCGCAATAACGGCTGCCGAGCAGAAACAGCAAACTCTCGTTGGGCAATTGCTCAACGGGAACCTCGTTCGCGTCAAGCTCGACAGGGTCCGGCAGTCCGCTGTCCGCGATGACGGCGTCGCAGGTAATCCTGAGGTCGCCGGCAGGCGCGATAAATCTCCGCACCGTATTGCCGAATGTATCGATATAGGTCGCTGTCGGAATCGCCGGAATTGTCATCGGCGGCGTCTCATAGCGCAGCTCCTGGGACCGCTCGCGATGCGCGTCGAGGAGGCAAATCGTCAATGTCGGCTGCGGGCAATTGAACGTCAATTCATAGCCGTATCGTATGAGCATGAGCCGATTCCGACTTCGACGCGTGAAGGCGCGCTCGTCGGCTTCCGTAAAGCGGGCTTTGGCTCAGAACCTGAATGTCGAAAGGGGGAGGCCCGATTCGCGACAGGATCATTCTCGTTACTAAGCATCCGCAAAAAAATCATGTGCCGATGCGAGGCCATCGACCGGGAGCATAAGCAAAGTCGCTTTGCGACAGGCCGGCCGTGATAGGCCGGCCATGCCTTCCTCTGCGACTAGAGTTTCTTATTGATCACGTCGGCCACCTTGTTCGCGCCGTGCTTGATCGCTTCCTTTGCATCGCCGACAGCCTTTTGGCCTTCACCTTTGGCTTCTTGGACAATCCCTTCCGCCTCAAGTTTGTCGGAGCCGACCGCCTTGCCGACGGCTTGCTTGGCGTTTCCGACCGTTGCGTTGGCGACGCCAGTTACTTTGTCCGTTGTGCTGCTCATGATTTAACTCCACAAAAATAGGATGGCTCTAAAGCCAGCCAGGGTGACAACTGATGTTCGACCACAAGGTTCCGGAATAAACTTCTATATTTCGAGCCGGAAAGCCCATTGAAAGGAAACCACAGTTCTATTTTAGTTGAATACGTCACTATAACGGCAACAGCACATAATGTCTATAACGCTCGTTATAAAATGTTTGTCAGATAACATTCGTTCGTGCGACTGCAATAGTTTCCATCAGCTAGGAAGCGAGCTTGTACTCGATTCCTAAGCTTATCAATCTGAAGCAATAACGCCTCTGGGCGGCATAACGCAGGCTTTGGCTGTGCTAGCGTCCCGCATTCGCACTGAAATCAAAGTCTCCGTGCGTTGACGAACTCAAATTCGGCCGAGAACGACGAGCACAAGCACAACGAGGAGCACTGTTCCCAGAAGACCCGATGGACCGTAGCCCCAGTTGGCGCTGTGCGGCCAAGTCGGAAAGGCGCCGATGAGCAAGAGGATAGGAAGGACAAGGAGGATTGTTCCGTGTCTGTCCGGTTAAGACAGACACCCACTACATATAGGGATGCGGTAGCCATTCTTACTGCGGCGGCAATGCGCTATAAGCTGAAATGCTCCCGTTCCTGCAGATCAATTGGGTCACCCGTGTTTGTCGGGCGCATGTTTTGGCTGCACTGACCAGGCCGCTGGCTCGTCGTCCTTGTCGGCTTCGGCCGCCGCCGCCGTCGCCTGCACCTTGTCGGGCGTGTGATGGGCGGGCGCGTAGAGAGCATAGACCTGCATTGGCGTCGCGCCGATATTGGTGATGTTGTGCCAGGTCCACGCCGGAACGTGGACGCACCAGCCGTCTGAAACTTCCCTTTCGAAAGTCAGTTTGTCCTTCGCGGCTCCCATCTGCACTCGGCCGCTGCCAGCGTCGAGGCGCAGGAACTGATCGGTCTCCGCATGCGCTTCAAGGCCAATGTCTCCGCCAGCGGGGATCGACATCAGCGTCACTTGCAGGTAGCGCCCGCTCCAAGCGACTGAACGGTAATTTGTGTTTTCCTTCGTCGCGCGTTCAATGTCGAATGATTGCGGCTGTGGCCCAATGTCTTTGATCCTGTCAGCAGTGCTGCCCATGACTGATCTCCTCAAGATTGCGGGCGATGCATTGTCTCGCATTGCCATCGGCAATTTGTTGCTCATCGCGATGACAATATCGCGCCATCCTTCGACAGCGGGAAGGTTCGGAACATACCCAGTCAATGCTGTATTCAGGGGCGTGATTGCTTCGGGATAGCCGTCATCGCTTCTCGCCCCGAGGCCATCCGTCATGCGGTCCGGCTCAATCTTCGGTTCACAGCTCGCGTCGATCCAAATCTAGGCTTTTCCGAAAGACTTCCGCCGCCGCCAAGGTCTCAGTTGGGTCACGTGCCGCCAATCAGCGGCGTCGGCGCGGCGCATCGGACGCTCTACATATAGTGGGTGTCTGTCTTGACCGGATAGGCACGGATTGTTCCAAGTGACATGGCGCTTAAGCCTTCTCTAGTCATAAAGACCGCGAGAGTAACCATACACCTGAACTGGGACTTGAGCGCTTGATCTAGCTCAATACGCACAACTCAGAGACGAAAAAGTGCATCCCCGCCCACCGCTCTCGCTTCCGTCCGAACCATTCCTGACGCCGAGATGCTGCGTTTGCTGCCGGCACGGAGGACGCGAAATGGGGAGGCGCCACGTCTGCGAAGCGCCGCGCGAGGAAAGCGGACGGGACCATGCCTCTATTTGAGGTGCTTGGTCCAAAGATTGGTTTCAAGCTCGGCCTGCTCCTTTGCTTGGCCGTAACGCCCGTTTGAGAAAGGCCGCTCAATGCGTCGCGCCTTCCTTTTGCGAGCTCAACATCGTCATAAGCCAGCTTGCCCCATTGCGACCTAACCTTGCCTTTGAGGTACTTCCAGTTTCCTTCGATTTTGTCCCAGTTCATAAATCACGCCTGCTTCCTGGTCCTCGATACTTTGACGCGACCTGAGTGCACCATTTTCGCTATTGACGACTCGATCCCAGCCAGCTCGCGCTGGGGCCGCGAATTTGCGCTTCTCCAAGCTGCAGCGCTCGCCATTACGCCGGTGAAATCAAAGCCGCCCCATGAGAAGCAATACGACGACGACAATCAGGATGACGCCGATGACGCCGACGCCGCCGTGACCATAGCCATAGCCATAGCCGCCGAAGCGGCCACTAAAGCCGCCAAGCAAGAAGATGATAAGGATGATGACGAGTATGAGTCCGAGTGACATAACCTATCTCCCATTCCTGAACCTAGCCGAACATTGAGCCTTTTCGCATTCCGACTGTGAAGACCGTCATCGACATTTGCGAATGACGCGCGATCGAGGGCGACCTTATGAACTCGCAGAACTACTTCTTCTCGATGGAGATTCCACTTTTGTCGAGGTTGATCTCGATGCCAGTGGTCTTCTGCCGCTCCTGGTAGAGCTGATAGCTCAAGACCCCTGTCGTGACTGCGAGCGCGCCGATGATGAGGTAGAGAACGTTGCGATTCATCGTCGGGAAGTCCTCCTATTTACCTCGCCCGGACTCCACGACTCCAGCGTTGCGAGCAGAGCTATCATCGGACCCGATCGGCTCCGATTTGCCAGCAATCAGGAGAATAGCACCGTATACCGGGCGCCTTGGTTCTTATCTCCTCGACCGATCCGCAATTCACCGCCGATCTGTTGGACAAAAGAGCGAATAATCCTCATCCCCAATCCTTTGCAGGCGGCTGGATCAAATCCCTCCGGCAAAACCGGGCCATCATTGGCGACCGACAGGGCGTAGCCCTTTACAGGATTTGCCTCCAACCTGACCGTGATCTGGCCTTTGCCGTATTTCGCTGCGTTCGTGATCAGTTCGTTGACGATGAAGCCGAGCGGAATGGCGGTGGCGGTGAGCAGTTTGATTTCAATCGCCTCGACGACGATGGCCTGCTCTGGGCGATCCTCGGAGTGCAACATCGTGGAAAAATCCCGACAAAGATCCTCAAGGTATTGCTTGAACTCAACCGCTTTTACGCCATCCAAATAATGGAGCCGCCAGTGGACGCGCTCGATCGTGGCCACGCGATTGGCTGCGACGGCCAATTGCGACGCCGCCTCGGCATTCGTCGACGCCCGACTTTGCAGCGAAAGCAGGCTTACGATCATCTGCAGCCCATTCAACAGTCTATGATTGGACTCCTTGCTCAAAATCTCCTGTTGTTGGATCAACGCGTCTTTTTGCCGTAGCAGCGCTTCCTCCCGAGCGAGAGCGTCTCGCAACAGACGCTCTGTGCATCTATGCCTAGTCAGTTCGCGTTCGTAGCTCGCGTTCGTGCGGCGCCCCGGGCTTTCAAATATGGTGTTTGAAGTTAAGCCCGCGCGGTGCAGCAGATGTTCGATGGTCATATCGTCAGCCTTGCCTGTGGGCGCTGGAATCCGTTGCCTGGACACCCGTAACAGACGAAAGCTGCGACGGAGACAGCTAAATTGCATTGATCCAAATCAGTTATGTCGGATAGTAGACATTGATTGTAGCTTCGAACTTTTCGGTGTGCCGCCGCTTCCTGCAGTTGAAGGCGCAGAAATCGACATGGGTCCCATTAAGCGTTGGAGGGAATTCAACGACGACTGTTTCGGCAATCAAGGCGCATAAACGACAGGTTGCGATATGAATCCACGCAAGGGACGTTCGCGCCTGTACGCCGTATTCTTTCGTCCTGACATATCTCGCAGCGAGGCCGACGGATGGCTGTACCGAATTCGGATATGAAGTTGATGGGCATGCCCGCACGCACGCTTTGTCGTGGCGTCTCAACTATTGCCACCCTATGCCCCTTGCGGAGCAAAGTCGATGGAAATGTCCGATGCAAGACATTGACCTTGCCACAACCAGGAAAAAGGCGCAGCCTTGATCGATGAACGGCGGTTAGGCGCAGTCGATTAGGCCGAGCATTAAGACGCAAGGGAAATGGCTGCCGAGGACGGGGCCTAGTGGGAGCATCCCGCGCCGGCTCCAAAAAATGAAATAGGTGGTCAGTCGGTTCGGCACCCGTGAAACCATTTAAGCAAGACTGAAGAGGAGGAGCAAGGTGGTGGAGAGCCGCGAGGCTGCGCTCCCGCTTTCCAACCGGTTGCTGGGTTTGCTGCCGCAAGAGGATTACGAACGGCTTCGCCCGCAACTTCAACCTATTCCGCTGGAGTACCGGCAGTCTCTTTATCGCGCTGATAAACCCATTCGGTTTGTCTATTTTATCGAGACTGGCGTCGGCTCCCTGGTAAATACCATGGCGAACGGCGACGCCGCGGAGGTCGGAACGATCGGAAATGAAGGCGTGGTTGGCTTACCCCTTGTCTTTGGGGACAACAGGGCTCCCACCAGCGTTTACATACAGGTTCCTGGCGCTGGTCTGAGAATGAAGGCGACGCTGTTCAAGGAGGAACTGGCGCAAAGCGCTTCGATACGAAAGGTAATGTTTCGCTATGCTCACGCTTTCTTCAACCAGGTCGCGCAGTCCGCCGCGTGCAATCACTTTCATACAATACAGCAACGATGTTGTCGTTGGTTGCTCATGACGCACGATCGCATGCAATCGGATGAGTTTCTGCTCACGCAGGAATTCCTGGCGATGATGCTAGGGGTGCAGCGGACCGGCGTTACCGCTGCGGCAGGCGCGTTGCAGCGGGCGGGCCTCATCCGCTATAGACGTGGGAACGTCACGATCCTCGATCGTCGCGGGCTCGAGAATCTCACGTGCGAGTGCTACGGCGTTTCGAAGATGGAGTTTGATCGTCTACTCGGCAATCGAGCGACACGCACAGCCCGCTCGGGGAAAATATAAAGTATATACATTTGGTTGGTGGGGCGGGGATCATCACGGCGGCATATATCTGCCACAGCTGAACCGGCCTCTGCGTGAAAAGTTAGCGCCATTTCAACAAAAATAGTCCTGCCCATTTGTCTTCGTAGAACGTAGCGCCCTCTGACGGCCGGTGGAATTGCAGCTAGGGGACCCCAGGGAGGACCACTTTGCCGCGGCTTCGTCATTTTCGCAAGGATCGCAAGTCAGAGCAATCAGAACTTGCCCATTCTTAACCTCCAAAGGATCAACACGGTTGTTGATCCTCTGGAGTTAAATTGAGGGATCGTTTTGGGAGCGCGGTCTGAGCGGTGAGGCGATGTGGAGGCCGATGAACGAGGGCGTACAGTCCACAAGCGAACCAGTTTGGCGTCATAGACCTTTCACGTTCTGATAATCTGCTTCGACAGCTACGCAGTTCCCGGACCAACTGTGCAAGCCATCTGACAAGGAGGCCGATCAACAGAGCGATGATGACACTGACAGCGGGTCAAGACGCGAATGTCCGATACGTCGCGGCAAACTCGCTGTGCCGGTTTAATAATTGCATGCATACTTGTATGTGCATATGCAGCAGCGTAAACTGACCCCGAGCCGGGAGCCATCCAGCAGCCGTAGCGCCGCTGATCTGAAGAGAGCGAGGGGGGAACCCCACCGCGTTCATCGACTCCTCACGCGAACATTGGAGCCAGCCGTGAAGCACACCTCCGCCGCCGAGAAGCAGACAACCGAACCGTTCCTGAGCGACGTCAAAACCCTGCGTGAACGGGCGCGTCAGCACATTGAGCGGGGGGTGGTCAGCAAAACGTATGTCGGCGACGTCGCCCGCACCATTGAGCTCCTGCAGACCGTTCTAGCCACCGAACTGGTCTGCGTGCTACGCTATACTCAGCATTCAATCGCCGCCACCGGCCTTGCCAGCGAAGGCGTCAAGACGGAGTTCGCCGCGCACGCTAAAGAAGAGCAAGAACACGCAATGGCCGTGGCCGAACGCATCAGCCAGCTAGGCGGCCAACCGAATTTCGACCCCAAGGGTTTGGCCAGCCGTTCGGCATCCGAATACGCGACCGGTTCCGATCTGGTCGCGATGATTCGCGAAAACCTGATCGCCGAACGGATTGCCGTCGACCACTACCGGGAACTGATCCGCTTCTTCGGCGATGATGACCCGACCACGCGCGTAATGATCGAATCAATTCTGGCGGTCGAGGAGGAGCACGCTAACGACATGCAGGATCTATTGGCCACCCACGAGGGAGCTAAGTCATAGCCTCGGCCGCGCTTCGGCGCGTACCGTTCACGGCGGCCGACCTACTTGGTCCAATCGACATTCTGGAGTCACGAAGCGTTTACGCAGTGATTCATTCCGCTCTGGATTTGACGGTTCCGGGGGGATGGAAGGCCCGGTCGACGACGTGGCGTTCAATACGTTCGCGTTTTGGTCAAGGTGAATTCCGTAGCCTTCCAGTTCCTCATCCTGAAAGACGATGATCGGGAACGCGTTTCGGGTTGGCGCGAAATCGTTGTTCTGACGTCCGAAAGGCCGGCCAGGTAACCCGGCGATGTCGTCAGCGGGCACGATGCCTTTCGACATCTTCTCGCTGGCGCGCAGTGGTGGCGATGTGATCAGGCAAGTCATGCGACCGAGTTCCTGCGAGATGAAAGATGCGCCAAGAGCGAAGCAGATAGCGCCCGTAGGGGATTCTTTCGGTCTTGTCTAGCCGGATTGCGTTCGTGTGCAAATGGGATGGCTCAGCTCAGCGTCCGGTCGTCGCCTTGGTTACCGTAGGCCCGACTCGCCATATACAGTTGCCAACATCATCGGCAACCAGGAGGGTTCCGGTACGATCGATGGCGACCCCAACCGGACGACCAAATGCCTCGTCTCCCACACTGATAAAGCCGGTGAGAACATCAATCGGCAGTCCTGAAGGACGCCCATCCGAGAATGGCACAAAGATAACTTTATATCCACTACGAGGTTTGCGGTTCCATGATCCGTGTTGGCCGATGAAAGCGCCATGTCGGTATTGCTCGGGCAAAAAGGAGCCTTTGGAGAATACTAGTCCTAGGGAAGCTGTATGATTTCCAAGGGCGTAATCGGGTTTTATCGCTTTGGCCACCAAATCTGGCCGCTGGGGAGAAACCCGAGGATCCAGGTGCTGGCCGTAGTAGCTGAAGGGCCAGCCATAAAACCCGCCCTCCGTCACCGAAGTGAGGTAGTCCGGCACAAGATCGCTGCCAAGTTCGTCGCGTTCGTTGACAACCGTCCAAAGAGCGCCGGTTTCGGGCTCCCAATCCATCCCGTTCGGATTGCGTAAACCTGACGCGAACACGTGAGCTTTGCCTGTTGCTGACTCCACTTCGAGAATTGCCGCGCGATCCTCCTCTTTGTCCAAACCATTTTCCGCCGCGTTGCTGTTCGATCCGACGGTCACGTAAAGGCGCGAGCCGTCACGGGTCGCGATGAGGTTCTTAGTCCAGTGATGATTGATTTGGCCGGCGGGCGGCTCGGTGACTTTTTCGCCAGGGCCCTTTATCTGCGTTTCGCCGTCGAGATAGGTGAAGCGCATGATCGCATCCGTATTGGCGACATAAAGATCATGGCCAACGAGGGCCATGCCAAATGGTGAATTCAACCCTTGAAGAAAAACCGTTCGCATCTCCGCTCGGTGACTTTTTCGCCAGGGCCCTTTATCTGCGTTTCGCCGTCGAGATAGGTGAAGCGCATGATCGCATCCGTATTGGCGACATAAAGATCATGGCCAACGAGGGCCATGCCAAATGGTGAATTCAACCCTTGAAGAAAAACCGTTCGCATCTCCGCGATTCCGTCGCCGTCGCCGTCGCGCAACAATGTGATGCGGTTGGCGCTCGGAACGCCAGCGCCTGCGCGGCCCTGCACCAATCGGGAAATCCAGCCCTTAATCCCCCGCTCGTCCTCCGGCCGGGGTGGAGCGTTGGTTTCGGCAACGAGAACGTCACCGTTCGGGAGAACGTAAAGCCAACGAGGATGGTCAAGGTTGGCCGCGAAGGCTTGTACCGAAAGGTCGGCTGAGGGTGCGGGGCTTGCTCCTTTCGGCCAACCCTTCGCTGGTGCGATATTGAGGGTCGGGACAAGTGTTTGAGTAGGCTCGGGCAACGCTGGATTTGCGCCGAATGCCGCTTCCTCCGGCAATTTCGCTTGGTCCCCGCAGGCGACCAGAAACAAGGCCATCGATCCGGGGATCAAAGCCTTCGCTATCATAATCATAGGGAGCCTTGCCTCTTGCGTTGTTTTGGCTTGGAAAGCCGGAACATGGCAGCTGTGGGCTCTTAGGATATCTGCCCGAGCGTCAGGCTGCGGCGTTGCGTAAGGTGTGAACCCTTTCATGATTTGCCTTGACGCCCTGGTATTGCCGTTCGACGATCGTCCTTACGTCAGCCGGCAAGCTCGTTTGAAGGGCCGCTTCATAAGCGGCAACCGCCGCATCTTCGCCACTCTCGCACTCGGCGAGAACTGCGTGTTCGCTCATACCAGTGATCGCGGACTTTATGTTGGTCCAGGCTCGATGCATCGAACCACTTATCGTGCCTCCATGGGCGGGCTCCCCGCCGACGGTGCGAACCTTGGCGTCAAGTTCGGCCGCGCCCTCCGCACATCTTGCCGCCGCCGCCTCCAGCAGCGTCTTAAGATCAGGGCTCCGAACTCCTTCGGCACAGGTACGAAAACCTTGTTCTCCGTCGTGGCTTATCTCAATTAGATGGTTCAACGTTGCAATTACGTCATCATTGTCCATGATTCGGTCCTCTTTTTGAGCCACCGCTGACGCTGCTTGTTGACGGGGCGTCCGCCGCAGTCAGGCGTCAGTGCCGCCCGACATGCTTAGAAGACCAAAGTGGCTCAAAAAGTTCCCGGCGGGGGACATGGCGCCGACCGGCGCCTGTATCTTTGCAAAATGATGCGGGGCGGCCTGCGGCTTAGGGCGAAGCCTCTGATCCGTAAATGGTCGAGGATTGTCCGCGCGAGGGTCATCTTGTCGTCGAAGGTAAGCCGCATTCTGCGGGAGCGACAAAGCGCGATGTCGCGGACGGCGCAGGCGATGTCCTACGCGAACCAGAAATGGTTCGTTACTTGAGCGTGGGCTGGGTCATGACGACCGGACATGGCCCTCAACCTGACGTTGGCTCAACAGCTGGCGGCGATTGTCCCGCCCCTATGGATTCTCTGCGCGGCCGCCGATCTGCTCCGCCTCGGCGTGGCTCTCCTTGATCGCCTCGAGCACCGATTGTGCGTCGGCAGGCTGGGCCATGGCGTCCGCTTCCTGATCTACCCGGTCGCGAATGAGTGGATTATCCCGACGGGACTCTTCCAGTAGCTGTATCACCTTCGCCGTTTTCTGCTCGCTCAAGATCGCCAGCTCCAATGTGAGCTGCTCGCGGAGTTGGGCAAGTTGGTACTCACGCCGCTGGGTCGCCAGGATCAAGACGACTATGTAGAGCGAAGCCAGGGAGCCTGCGCTTGCCAGCCCCGAGAAGGGAGGTGGATCGATAGGGCGAAAGCCAAGCGCGGCGGCGAACAGATTGAGGCTGACCCAGCCGGCCACGATGGCGGTCAACACGCCGATGAATTGAGGGCGACCGACTAAGGCTGTCATGCGATCGACGGTTCGTTGAAGGGGCGTGGTGTTCTGGTGGTGCTCGCCGTGGAGCCGTGCAATAGACCGGACGGTCTCTTCAATGTGGGCCGGCAGGAGCGATAGCGGAAGGTTCGTATTGGCCATGGCCTATCCTTGACTATTTGAGAAGGTCGGACGCCAGGCGAACGCCACCCGCTCTGACCTATTTCTCTCTCTTGGAAATAAGGGATCGAGAGCCGAGCGGGGCGAGGCAAGCATTTCCGTCCCCTCGACGGTTGCGAAGCTTCCCGAAGCCGATAACATGGCCGACGATAAACTTGACGTTGCAGCCGAACGCCGTGTCGCAGCAATGCGGATGGAAGGAGCGATCGTCTGAAATTTTTCGAAGGAATTTTAGCTTTCAGATTTTGGTTTCAAATTATCGAGCCGGTGGAGAAGCTTCTCCAATTCGCTGATACACGATCTAATGTCCTGACGAATTTCATCTCGTTCGCCGGCGGTGACATTGCGAGTCGCAAGATCCTCCCAATGGAGATGGATCGTTTCTCTCAATGTCTCAATGTCACGGCGCAAATTTTTAATTTTGGCCATATTAGGCGCTCCTATGCCTTAGAAAAACTAAAGTAGTATTCGCTGGTCGCTTGACAATCTCGTTTCATTCATAAATCGCAGTCAATGTGTCTCTCTATCGCCTGAGAGTCGCAATTTGAAACCGTTCGTCGGCGGGACGGTCTCTAGCTTAAGCATCACGCTCAAGTGCGCCTATGCCGCCACGCCGGCGCCGAGACGGCGAATCGAAGTTACGCTACAAGGAGACGGGGGTCGACGGTCTCACTTCGCCGTTACTACGGCGCAAGCACACCAAGCACCAGCCGCCGTCGAGTTATCAAGGTCAATTCAAGGCGACCCTGCGAAATCCATAATTTACCGTTGCTCTTTGCACAATTTGGATGCACCCTTCCAGAGCGGTTTTTCATTGCCCTGAAGGAGGGATAAATGAAATTACTACGGATAATTGTCCTTGTGGCCTGCGCAGCTTACGGCGCGATCATTGGCGGCGCCAACCTCGCCCAAGCCACACCAATGAACGGCGTCTTGCCGGTGGCGCCTGCCGGCCTGCCGGTTGAGCATGTTCAATTCCCCTGCGTGTTCCCGTTCAACTGTGGATATGGCTATTATGGGGGCGGCTATTACGCGCCTGGCTATTATGGGCACCGCTATTATGGGCACCGTTATTATAGGCACCGTTATTATAGGCGCCACTATCGCTGACTATTGCAGGCCAGTCTGAAACCTCAGGCGGAGCGACTTTTCTGAACTACCACCGCCTAAAGGCGGTGGCCTCCTGTTACGGCTTAAGGCCGGATGGATCGGCCGCTTGTGCGCTGCGCACGGGTCCGTGACGCTGGCCGTCCTTGGCGGCCCTGCGGAGCTCGAGCGCGAATTGATCCGCGCCCGCCGTGGCGCGAACGGCGTCAGGCTACGCTGAAAGCCGACGCTCACCCATCATCAGGGTGAAGCGATCCGCGGTGACGCCAGCAG
This sequence comes from Methylocapsa polymorpha, assembly GCF_045689225.1. Lineage (GTDB taxonomy): Bacteria > Pseudomonadota > Alphaproteobacteria > Rhizobiales > Beijerinckiaceae > Methylocapsa > Methylocapsa polymorpha. The sequence goes on from NZ_CP136863.1 coordinate 259,018, forward strand.
GGAAGACGTTGGCGAGATCGCGCGCTCCTACAATGTGAGCCGAGGGACGATTTCAAAGCTCTAGGTGTGAGAGTCCATGAACGCGTGTTCACTGCTTTTTCAGGCTGAGGCTCTTGCCTTCCTTGGGGTCCTTTAGCCAGGAACCGTCGGCTTGCAGATCGAGGTTTGTGGTGTGGCCCTTTCGAGCGGTAAGGATGAGGCGGCCGCCGCTGATCCGCCAGCCAACGGGATCGAAAATCACGATTCCTTGATCGCGACAGGCGGGCGCGAGCAAAGCCTTGTTGCCGCCGCGGCCGGCCTCCTTGTCGTCCAAGGTCAACATGCAGCCCGCATCCTTGCCGCCTTCGCGCAGAATTGAGTAACGGCCGGCCACATCAGCCGGACGAATCGCGCCGCCCGGAGCGTTGCCCTTCGTCGCAATCTGGACGGGCTGCTGGCCTGTTTCTTGGCCTGCTTCCTGGCCTTTTGCTTTGCCCGTTTCTTGGCCCGGCTTCGCGCCGCTCTGGCTAGCCGCAAAAGGAGTCCTTTGCGGCACGCGTTCGACCGAAACAAGCCGATAGGTCTCGCCTTGCGGGCCGCTGGCGAGGAAGTAGCCCTCCGACTGCTCTGTAAAATCGAGCAGCGGTTCGCCGGTCGTGTCGGCAAAATCGAGGTGATCGTCGCCGACAAGGCTCCAGCTTTCGACGCGGGCGAGGATCGGGAGCGCTCTGCGGCAGCCGGCGGGCATTCCCAGACCGCGACGACTCGAAGTGACCGGCCCCGCCTGCAGAGTGACGCGGCAGCTCTTGTTGGCGCCGTCCTGCGAGAGATCCCACTGGCCGGTTTCAGCGCGAACCAGAGTGATCGCCAGCGCTCTATCGCAACAAAGAAGGCTCGCGGCGAAAATCAGAGCGGCCAGCCATGCGGTCCTCGCGCGAATATCTCTTGGACCCTCGTGGTTCGTCCGCATTGGTCCTCATAATCTATCGCCGCAGCCTCTTATGCCATTCCGGCGTGTCTGCGAAGACTTTTGCCGCCTATCTTATAAGAAATTATGGGGCCGAAAAGGTTAACTCGAACGCGGGATTTAGATTTCTTGCCTCGCGTCCGGATGGAGCCGCTTGTCGCTCCTATTTTTCCTCTTGCTCAATCCTCTTGGCGCGGCGATCCCGAGGCGCCGAGGATCGCACGCATGAGCGCAGGAAATATCGGATGCTGAACATCGTCGAGGAGTTCATTCACGAATGTCTAGCCATTCGCATCGACAGGATGCCGAAATCCGTCGATGTGATCGACGTTCTGTCCGATCTCTTCATGCTGCGTGGCGTTCCCGAACATATTCGTTTCGACAACGCCCAAAGTTCGTCGCCAAGCCCCTGCAGGAATGGTTGAGGGCAGTCGGCGCGAAGACCGTCTACATTGCGCCTGGACGCCCGTGGGGGAGCGGCTTCGTCGAGCCCGTCAAAGCGCGCTTGCTCGACGGCGAAATCTTTTCTTCGTTGGCCAAGGCGAGGATCGGCGTCGAAAGCTGGCCGAGTCATTAGAATACCCTACGGCCTGATGGATAGATTAGCTACAAGCCGCCGGCGCCGCAGGTCTTCGTGCCCGCCATGACCGCACGGGTGGCTTCGCACCCCCGACCAGCTTGGTCGCCCGCGCTGGCCATGAGACCGTCAATGCTCTAACATCCAAACTGAACCCATCAGTGGAAGCCGACTGACGCGAGGGCGCCCCGCGTCATGTTCACGGACATGCTCAAATCCTAAGGCGCAGCGCGCAAGGACACTGGCATGCACATGGAATACTGGCAGCACAAGGGGCTGAACAATCTGGCGGAGAATTCTCATCAGCCGACGTGGCGACAAGAGTGGATCTTGAAGCGGTCTAAATCGTCACGGCAAGTCCAGAAATACCTGTCGATACACGATCACGTTGCTAAGCTTTTCCATTTTCCCCCTCGCGGGAAAATGTCTGCGCCTGATTGCCGCGCCAGTCGCGACCAGGCCTTTGCGGCCTGGGCCGGGATCGCGATCACTCAGCTCGCCGCGTGAAGGCGTTGATATCCAGAAAACCGCCTCTTCGCGTGCGCGCTCAGGTTAACTTGGCGGCGCCGTCAAGACCAAGCTCGCCTTCGGCGAAGGCGATAGCCCAGCGGCTTAATGCTTTCCTCCACGTCAGGCTCGGCCGGCCCAAGTCCAGCAACGGCGGAGCTGGAACCTAATCATCCTGATAACCATTTCTTTCCCGTCGAAAGCAAACTTACGCCCCGAACTATGACGGGTGGACGGTTTTGATCAAGATGAAGCTGCTAGCGACGTCAATAAGGGAGGCGTTCATTGGCGTAACATGCGCATGTAGTGTCGCGCTCTACGCCAGCGCGGACTCAACGCCAGTCCACCCTCCGGGTCTGGAAAAAGTTGGCGATTGCGCGATTACCACAATTATTGGGATTTCTGCCCGCCTCGCAGGAACATCGGCGTATGATACAGGCAGCGTTGTCGTATACGCCAATGGCGTATCAGGCGTCTCTTATGAGTATGTGCCTACGCTTCATGCCTCCCGCATAGGCGACGAGGTCAAGCTTTGTCTGGTTTCGATCCTCAAAAACTGCCCCATGAGTGACGATCGAGGACACGAATATCAAGCTACCAATCTCAGGACGGGGAAACATTGGGCGTCGGGCTATAGCAGTGATTATATTCGTGAGATCGCGGCAAATTATGGTGTCGACCCGAGCGCGGCAGTCGCGATTTTCAATGAGGAAACGGGAGGTGACTCGAATTTGATAGGCGATATGGGTTCCTCGTTTGGACCGTTTCAATTGCACTATGGGGGCATGCTTCCTGATGTCCTGCGATTGAACAATTCGGGCTTGGGAGACGAGTTTACCGCCGCGACTGGTCTTAATGCGTCCGACCCGAGCACCTGGCGGGCTCAAATTGATTTTTCGCTCTATAAGGCGTCTACCGAAGGTTGGGCGCCCTGGTCTAAAATGAGTGCGGCGGGCCTCTCCAAATGGTCGGGCATCGATCGAAGCCAAAACGCCCACGATGCGTCTCAGGATTATTATCAGGATTCCGGCTCCGGACGCGAACTTGCCGGCAGCGACGCGCCTTCGAAAGACCCCAACTATGCGGGGTCGGCGGCAATGCCTTTGTGGGTTTATCCGACATTTTCCAGATTAGGGGGGCATCCGCCTGCCTGCGGAGCAGCCCAGAGCGCCACCATTGAGTCGGGCCTAGTCAATGGGGCAGTTTCCGAACGGCCAAATGCGCTTCCCCGACGGGAATGAACAGAAGCGACACGCTCAGCCGGTAATCGGCCGTCCCGGACTGCGTGAACACAAAGGTTTCCTTGAAATCCAGGTTGTGGGTCATGCCGTCCTTCGTCGGGACGCGGGCGCGATAGGCGATGTCGATCCTATCGCCATGCGTCTCGACCGTCGCCTGGCCGAGCAGGTCCGCGCGCTGGCCGACGTACCGCCCTGCGCCGACCTTCGAAAATCTCCAGACCCAGTGGTGCTTTTCGCCGTCGGAATAGGTGGTGTCCTCGACGACTTTGAATGCGGCTCCGTCTGATGCTCCGTGGATGTCGACACGAATGCCGCGCGTCGAACCGTCGTGATGATTCTGGAATTGGCCTGCGGCAATCAGATGACCGCTCAGAAAAGTCGCCAGAGCACTCGATTTCTCCCGCGCGAACACGGGAGACGCTACGACGGATGCAGCTAAGAGAACCGCAAAGCAGGATGGACGAACGAAGTGCGACATGGCGGGACATAATTTTGAGTCGGTCGATGCGGCTGGGACGCGAGCTTTCGCCGATGCCGCTTCTTGCGTTGGCGTTCATAGGTGATTTGATCGCTGGGAGAACGCTCGGCACGTGAGGCGACGCCGGAGGCGCCCCATGTCCCTGGTTACCGCGCAAAAGCGAGAGTTAAAGCAAATTGTAGACCGTCGCGTTGCCTGATGATCTGGGCGCCCTTCTTGGTGAAGTTGCTGGGTGGCTGATCGATTGGGCGCGCGATTATCAGATAGAAAGAGGCGCCTAAACATCGGCCGAACACCTGCTTGCCGCCACTGGCATCTAGTATCGACCGTTTCCCTTGCGCTGATCAAAGCTGGAGCGGCCCTCATAGTTGTCTTGACGATCGAACTCGTTGCGCCTGTGTACGCCATAGGCGCAGCCTGCGGCGGCTCCTAGCCCACTATGACCTACAAAGTGACCTGCAATTCCGCCGACAATGGCGCCTTTGACGCAGCCGCCAGGCCGTGCATCCGCATGGCCAGCGGCAACGAGGGCAGCGATGCCGACAATGGTCGGAACAAGGAACAGCTTCTTCATGAATGTCTCCTTCTGGCATGCAGAACCGTTTAGCAGACATTTGGTTCATTCTCGAATGCGAAGATCGCGGAGCGATCCGCGCCGCTTACTTGGCTACATCGCGCGCCGGCTTCGTGGTATATCTTTTCACGGCTTAATCTCCATCGGAAGCCATGCCGCGGTTGATCCTCTTCTGCTGCGATAGAACGTGGTGCTGCACTCGGCTTTTTCATGACTGTCCCAGCTCGCGCGTTGATGGTCGAGGTCACGTCCTGAACGGCTTTCTTTATGCCAATAAAGGATATGGAGCTTGTACCTCGCTTCAGGTGTAACGTTTGAGTGAGCCGCTTCCATGGGGTGGCTGCCTACCACATGTAAACCACGGCGATGGAGCCCCACGATCCTCTCAAGCGGCTCTTCGGCGGGCTCCCGAACAAATGTTAGCAGCGTTCCCACGGGCCAAATCAGAATGGACCGCTCAGGACACCACTCTTCTAAATCATGACGTTGGGATGCCATTCGTCTTTTGTGCCGGCTTTCCGGCCGCCAGGCCCGCATTCGTCCGCTGATCATAATTTTCCAAAGTCGCGCGCGACCGGCGCGGCATATTGCTCCAAGTTCGCCTGCACCGCTCCGTCAAGGCTATCTCGGAATGCAGGTTTCGCCAGCCATGTATGCTGTAAGTTCGCTGCACGGCCGCGCCGGGATGTCAAATTCCCATAAGTCGAGCGCGCCCCAACGTTGGATCTCTCACGACCCATGGTTTCCTCCCTTGAGCCGTATCGGACGCCTGTACGTTCAGGGGCGGCGCACCCCATCACCCGTGTCGGCAGGCGTCCGATAAGCCTTAACTGGAGCGCTATTCGAGGCTCTATGGACTAAACCTTCGGGCCACCTTTTGGTTTACGATGGCCCGTCCGCTGGAGTCGGTGACCTTCCTCTAAACCGATCAGGCCAGATTGACTTATCCGCGTCATCGTTATTGCGATCCCCATGGCATAATGGGCACGGTGCTGATTGCATTGGCAGGCGAACCATTGATGATCTTCGAGCTTATGGCGAGATAAACCAAGGTGTTGTGCCTCTTGTCTATGATCCTATAAATCCGCGTCGCCTTGAAAAAGATGCTAGTTTTCTCGCTAAACACCTCCTCATTGTCCGCTAACTTAGAGATGTCGACAGAAATGGGGCCGGCTTGACGGCAGGAGACGGCGAAATTTGACGGGTCTTCATTGAGACCAAACGGCTGGCCCCATCCTCCCTTCCGAGCCTGCGAAATGTAGCAGGCTACGCCAGAAACCTTTGGATCTTCGAAATCGGTGACACACACCTTATCGTTGGGGGAGAGCAAATTGAATGTCGTGCTGATGCAACTCAAATCATCCGAATGTGCGAGTGTCGACGTCCCAATGACCAATAGCGTCGCGATAGAAAACAGTTTCATTGTCGAGCTCCATTTCTGAGCGGCCTTAGACAGCGCAGCGACGAGCAGTGGTTCGGGTACGACGAATTGTATTCTCGCGCAGAATTCAGCGCACCTGGCCAAAGAGCCCGAGTATCAGGAAAATTACGAAAGCCCTGCCAAGCGCGCCACCGAGACCAGTGCCACCGTAGGTGTTATAGGCGTAGTATTCGCCGCTGCCAAACAACAGCACTAAAATAAGGATGATAAGGAGGGTGCTCATTCTCTTTCTTCGATCCGAGGATTTGATTAAGGGCTTCCCAATAGGGCCTTAGAAGCATGTTCGGTGAAGGTGAACACGCTCACGCGCCGCGCGCGAATAAAAAGAGAAGTCTGAAGCGGATCGACGTGCTTCGAAATCGGTCTCGTGGGCGAGACAACCTATTTTTCCTTCTGGCGTGAATCTCTGCGTGAGTTTTCGCGGCCTCCTCCTGGTAAGCCCAGGGATCCGCGCCGTGACCATACGGCACCTGGGCGTGATGGGCCGCTTTCCCGGTCGATTTCGCTTCGTGGCGCCAGTCGGCTTCGCAATGGTGTTGTGCGGCTAGTTCATGATGCGCAACAGCGTTGGTGAGGTGTTTTGCTATCTCGGATTTGGTTGCGGCTATTGCCCGTTGTCTTGCGGTGTAACGTAGGTTTAGGGTAGGCAGCAGCTATGGAATGGTCGTACGAAGGAGTCAACGGGCGGTCGCTTTGACGAGGTAGTGTCCTTTTTGAGAGAGCAGCGCCCCGCTGGGTCATTTCGCTCGATATCAGATTCGGCATTGTGCTCGACAACGGGGCGGAACGCGAAGCGAATGAAGAGCAATTCGACGGGAAGACGATCGCGCAGCTGGTCACCTGTGGACGGCAATCGGCGTAGTAACGCATTTCGTAGGCAAGCGCATCCAAACCGGAAATCCCAAGTAGGGCATTGGGCTCCTTTGAATTTGGGGGCAATTACCTCATAGACAGATGCGGTAGCGGTCGCTCGACCCGTGCTGCAGACTGTCGACGTGCATATGATCGGCGTGCGCCGCATCGGACCCCGGCCCGAGCACTGTCGTGAACCACCCGCAGGCGGCGACGCGGATAGCATCGACGGTAGCACGTAGATGCTCATCGTCATTGGGCTTGATGGGCAGCGTTCTGCCATTCGCGAGCTCAAAGCTCACGACGTCGGCCGCGAGACCGGACGCGTGCGCACTGATCTTGCCGGCCTCAGCGCGGTTGCGGCACTCGTAGCCGGGCCCGGTACGAACCGACTTGAGTTCGACGCCGAGCTCGCCTGCAATGAGCGGAGCGACGAGGTCGCGTAGCCAATGGCCGAACCGCTCACCGAACCGGCAGGAAAGCGTGGGCTCGTCAGGCAGGTGGATCGACGTTTTCCACCGCGGCGCGAATATGACGGCCTTGAGCCGCACCGGCGTTTCGATGCTGCATCCCGGTTTGGGGGCCGGCGGAAGGGTGACCATTTCGAATTCGATTCCAGCGGCGCGGAGACGATCCAGGCAGGCCTGATCGATGGAGGGCTTTGGCTCGGCCTGTTCCCCCGGCGCCGTGTCGTGGGGGGCAGGATGGAGAGGCGCCTCGGCCGGACGTCGAGGCGGTAATGGCCAGGATTCGGCAATGGCGGCGGAGGCTTGCCGCGGGAATGCGAGGACAGCGGCTATTATGAGAAAGGCCCGAATGCGCCTGTCGTTGGTTTTCGTGACCATGTGATTGCTTTCCGGCATTGCCGCGATCAGGCGTTGCAGCCCGCGGGGCAGAACTTCAGGGGAGCGAATAGGGAAGATCGCCAATGAGTGGCTTCCCAAACCGCCAATCCTTCACCCTTGGCGTTCAGACTGGTTTGCCGTCAAATATCCGGTGTGGGAGCTGTATGGGGGAAAGCCGCACGTACGGGTCTGTGCGTGGGCGCTGGGTAACTTGCGTCCAATCGAACAGTGGCAGAGTCATGTCAAAAAGTTGGCGCTTTTCGGCGGCCCTTTCGGCCTGGGCACTGAAGGTTGATGGAACTTCCGTCGCGGCCTTCCTTGCCGTTCCTCACCACATCGACCGTGGAAGTCGGCGCTATATTGTAACGCGGCCGCAAATTCCGTGGGACGCCGCGTAGATCCATGGCGGCCTTTCTTTCGACCAAGTGTAATTTTGCGTAACTGGCCCCACGTGTTGCGATCCTAGCACATTTAAGCGCGGGCGATCGAGCTCAGCGCCCGCTTCAGCCGGCCCCACCGCGAGAATTCCAAGCGGCCGATCACGGCCGTTGACGCCCTGGGCCGCCTTGCCATTCGCGCACTCTGCCGCACGCCGCCTCTCCAGCAATCTTTCCTCGACCAAATCGTCGCCGCCTGCGCGGCGACGATTTTTCATTCGCGCAAGCGCCGCTGACAAAAAGGAGGTGAGAACAACAGGAGAAGGCAAATGCGTTCCGCTAGCGCCTGCCGCGCCGACAAGGGGTCGGTCCGCCGAGCCGATTCTCTAGTCTCGGCGGCCCCGCTCCCGCGCCCTTGCAGCGCGACCGCCTCGCGGTCGCCGGAGGGCATCAGGGCAAGGATAAGGCGAAGACGAGCAGTCGCCAGCCTCCCGGCCCGCAAACCACGAGCGGGAGCACAAGGATGACCAGATCCGACCCGGAAATAGAAGAGCTGCGCGAGAAGGTGCATTGCGCCGTCGTGCTCGAACGCCAGTCGCCGCCATGGCGGATTGATCCGGCCGAGAGCATGAAACATTGCCTCAAATACCGCCGCGGCAAGGGCGAGGTTCTCATCGTCAACCATGAGGGCAGGGGTTGGTGGGATCCTCGGAGCGACGCCAAGGGCGACGTCTTCGACCTCGTCCAGCATTTCGATCCCAGCCTGAATTTCGGCCATGTCCGCAAGACTTTGCGCGAATTCATCGGGCTGAGCCCATCCTTCCCGGAGGCGAAGCGGCGCCGGGAAAAAGACCTCCCCGATCGGCTGCCGGCGGACCGATGGGCCGCGCGGCCGAGGTTCGCCCAGGACTCGCCCTCGTGGCCCTATCTCACGCAGAAGCGCGGACTGCCTCTCCAGATCCTGGACATCGCCAATGCGGCCGACGTCCTGCGACCCGGACCCTATGGGAGCGCCTGGTTCGCACATCGAGATGATGCCGGACGCGTCACCCATGTCGAGATCCGTGGGCCGGCCTACAAGGGCTCGCTGAGAGGCGGGACCAAAGTCCTGTTCCGGTTTAGCCGCGGATCCGGCCATCCGACCCGCTTTGCTCTGGCGGAAGCGCCGATCGACGCGCTCAGCCTCGCCGCGCTCGAGGGCCTCCGGCAGGACACGCTCTACGCGGCGACCGGCGGGGGCATGGGCCCTGCGACCATCGAGGCGATCGAAGCAATCCTCGCCGGAATGGCCAAGACCCCCGGCGCGCTCTTTTGCAGCGCCGCGGACGCAAATCCCGCCGGCGAACGATACGCGCTGCGCCATCAAGACCTCGCTGCCCGCGCTGGCGTCGCCTTCGCGCGGCTCGCGCCGCCGATCGTCCAGGGCGACTGGAACGACATTTTGGTGCGCGAACAACAAGCCCAACTCAGGAGGACGACATGAACCTTCCCGATTTCACCAAATTCGAGCCGCTCAATCGTCTCAAGGACCAAATGGGAATCCCGCGAGACCAATATGGCGCCTTCCCCGAGGCTCCGAACAAGCCTCGCGCATGGGTCCTCCTGAACTCCGGCCGCCAACTCGATCTTCTCGAGCCCCACCCCGACGCCTGGAGCCATGAAGATCTCGCGATCGGACTTTCCCGAACCTATCGCTGGGCCGGCTACAGCAAATGGGACCTGCCGCTCAGCGTCGCCCAGCACAGCCTCGCCGTGCTCGCCTTGCGCGAAGCCCTCGGGCCTCTCACGGCGCGCGAGGCTTTGCGCGAGATTCTTCATGACGCGACCGAAGCACTCTGGGGGTTCGATCTGCTCGGGCCGTTGAAACCTCATCTCGCTCCACACTTCGAGCGGCTGGATCGCCGCCTGCAGGACGCCGTCGATCAACGCTACCAACTACCCGCCTGGACCGACGACTCCTATGCACAGCACAAACACGCCGATCGCCTCGCGGCGGCGAGCGAAGCGTATAACGTCGTCGGGTGGACCCGAGACGAATTGCGCGACAGCCTCGGCATCACGCTCGCCCCTCTCGACGTGGATCCTCTGCCATCGCCGCCCGGCACGAAGCCATGGGAGCCCTGGCCGCCGAAGCTCGCCCAAACGCTGTTCCTTCAGCGCCTGACCGCGCTTTTGGCCCGCGCCGATCGCGACAGCGCGCTCACCGGGCTCGCTCAGGCCTTCACCCGTCTGCCCGAAAAACTGAAGCGCCGCTTTTCCCGCCCGCCCACCGGCAACAGCCTCAAGGACGTGCTCGTCTTCGTCGAAGCCGACGACGGCTCCCAATCGCTCGAGGGCGTCGTGGTCGACGGCCAGCGCGACGAAGACGGCGCCTTCGACTTGGACGCCGAATTCACGGTCTTCACCACCGACGACAAACCAGGCGGGGAGCTGATCCGCTGTTCAGGATGGATGTGCCATGTCGAGATTCTCTGACCCTTTCCTCGATCCGCTTTACGATCCTCTCGCTGACCCCGCTTCTTGGGACGAGCCGCCGCGACCCGCATGGGACGAAGCGCCGCCGCCCATAGGCGAGGAGCTGGTTTCGGCCGCGTCTTTTGAGGCTTTCGCCGCAAATCTCACCAAGACCCAAGTCGAAGCCGCCGCGCATCCGGGGCCCATCCTCGTTCTCGCCGGCGCCGGAACGGGCAAGACCTCGACCTTGACCGCCGCCGTCGTCCATCGAATTGCGGTCGATCGGATCCCGCCGTCCCGCATCCTCGCCGTCACCTTCACCAATAAGGCGGCCGGAGAGATGACGGCGAGAATCCGCGCGGCCCTCGGCGGGCAAGGCGCGCCGTCCTGGGTCGGCACCTATCACGGGCTCGCGGCGCGCCAGCTTCGCGACGCCCCCGAAATCGCCGGCCTCAGGCCTGGGTTCGATATTCTCGACGGTGACGACAGCCGTCGTCTGATCAAGCGCACGATGAAGGCGCTCAACCTCGCCGGCGGCGACGAAGGCGAGGTCAATGCGCGCGATCCTTTGAAGATCATGTGCAACCGGATCTCGAAATTCAAAGACAATCTTATGACGCCGCAGGGCGCGAGCGCCTGGGTCGACCGCAAGATCGGCGACGCGGAGCGCAGCCGCGAAGCGATCGACGCCGCTGGCTTGCGCGCCGCCGTCCGGGTCTATGCCGACTATCAGCCCCGGCTCCGCGACGCCAACGCCGCCGATTTCGGCGATCTCCTGCTCTGGCCGACGCTCGCCATGCAGCGGAATGAAGACTATCTCGATCGCTGGGCCTCGCGTTTCGAATGGATCCACGCCGACGAATATCAGGACGTAAACTTCGCCCAATATTGCTGGCTGAAGGCCTTGGCCTCGTCGCACGGGCGGATCTTTGTCGTCGGCGACGATGATCAGTCGATTTATAGTTGGCGCGGCTCCGACATCACCTTTATCCGGCGCTTCACGAAGGAATTTCCCGCCGCGGTCCAGGTGCGCCTCGAGGAGAATTTCCGTTCAACCGGTCATATCCTCGCCGCCGCCAACGCCGTCATCGCGCAGGACAAAAAGCGTCTCGGCAAAACTCTCTTCACCAAAAAAGAGCAGGGCGCGCCGATCGAGATCGTCGCCTTCCGCGACGCGCAGGCGGAAGCCGCAGCGATCGTCCTCGAAATCCAGCTCCGTCACGCAGAGGGCGCAGGCTGGGACGAGATGGCGATCCTCTATCGCAACAACTTCCTCTCGCGCGGCTTCGAAGAAGCCTTGATGCGGGCGCATATCCCCCATGTCCTCGTCGGCGACGTCGGCTTTTATCAGCGCGCCGAAATCAAGGATGCGCTCGCCCTATTGCGCCTGGCCGCGACGCCCAACGAGCGGCAATCAGATGAGGCCTTCCGGCGCGTCATCAATGAGCCCCGCCGCGGCTTCGGCGCCAAGACCATGGACGCCATCGAGGCTGAAGCCGCTTTCCGCAATGTCTCGCTGCTCCGCGCCCTCGAGACGACGCCTCTGCCGCCAAAGGCCCGCGCCGCAGGCCTGCTCTTCGTGGACCAGATCCGCCGCATCGCCGACGACCATTCTCATACGCTGGCCGACCAGCTCTCCCTCCTGCTCGACGCGACCGGATATCGCGCCATGCTGCGCGACAGCAAGGCCGAAGACGCCGAAGGACGGCTCGAGAACCTCGGCGAGCTCGTCGAGCTCGCCGGATCCTTCCACGCCGCGCGCGAGCTTCTCGACCACGCCTCGCTGGCGACCAGCCGCCCCGACGAGGACGAGACGGCCCGCGTCCGCCTCATGACCCTGCATAAGGCCAAGGGCCTGGAATTCCCGCAGGTTTTCCTCCCCGCCTGGGAGTCGGGATCTTTCCCCTCCGACTATGGCGACCTCGGCGAAGAAAGGCGGCTCGCCTATGTCGCGCTGACCAGGGGCATGCGCCGGATCGCCATTACCCATTGCGGCTTTCGCCGCGGTCCGGCCTCGCCCTCGTCCTTCATCGACGACATTCCCGACGCCGATCGCGTGCAGGGCTGGCTCCGCGACCAGGGCCGCCGCGGCGCCGACCGAAGCCAGCATCTCGATCGCGAACGCCAAATGGCGCCCTACCGCCGCTTTTAGGGGAGGAGCGGCCAAAGCCGTCCGCAAAACAGCGCCCTGCACGCTCTGCTTTGAGAGTCAGACAGATGAACAAATCTCTCGCCGATTTGATGAGAACAATCGAGTCCGAGAACCCCGCTCTGACCAACAAATCGTTGAAGAGTTTGCGGACGTTTGATTTCGGCGACGACCGCCCCGCCGCGCGGTTTCTCGTCTGGCTGGCGGAGCTGACGCCTCATCTTTGCTTCTGTGAAACAACGATCACGCACAGCCTAGACAAATGTAGGTGTCCCATAGTCCTCATCGAAATCCACACACATGGATGGCCGCGCACCGAAGACTTGATGACGGCGATACTCGCCAATATCTGGATCAAACCATACCACCTGAAATGGATCAGAGACGGGCATTACACCTTCGAAATCCCACTGGCAATGCTGAGAAACGTTGAGCCAGACCGAGCGCACAAGCCGCGCGACCCTGAGATCCACAACGCCACAACACGAATGGCGAAGCGCCCATCAGCAACGGGACGCCGCGCGGTGGTCCACTCAAAATGAAAGGAAAAGGCGATGAGCGCAACTCTGTTCGATTTGACCAGCGGCGTCGACTCCGCGGACGGCTATCTGGCCGACGCGTGGCTGGATCGATTGCGCGCCTTCGAATTCTCGTGTCGAGACGCCGCCCACTTTCTGGTCTGGCTTCCGAATATCAAGCCTCATCTCGCATGCGCCAAAATCGACCTTCTGCACGGAACAACTGATCTTGGCATGCCAGCCGAGCTGCTCGAATTCAGCACCCGCGGATGGTCGGGAGCCGAAAACCTGATCGACGCCATGCTCGGACATATCTGGATCAAATATCTCCACACGAAATGGCGCCGAGGCGGGCATTACAGTTTCGAAATCCCGGCGTCGATCCTGAGAGGCGTCGAACCATTTCGAGCCCGCACGTTGCCGGAACCTGAACTAAGAAAAGGCACAACATAAGAACCGGAAGGCGACTTCGGGAGACACAATAAACTCCGTCTAAACTCAGGAGAACAACATGCCAATATACAAAATCAAAGGAACCGATGAAGTCCGCACGACCTACGAGATCTATGCGGGCCTCGACTCTTTAGAGGATCTGCCCGGCGCGCGCGTCATCAGCGTTGATGCGATCGGAGGCGCTATTGAATCCGTTCAGCTTGTCGACGCCGCGCCTGCGGGGATGATCCCGATCAAGCCAGCATGGAAGAGCGGCGTGGCATTAAAGCCGGCGAGATGATGACGGGAAATGGCTAGGAGCGGCTGGATCGAACCGAAAAACCGGCAGGGCGGCGCGGACAATGATCAGGCGAAAGCAAGAGGATCTGCCCCCTGCGCGGCGCCAGCCGCAAGGCTGCGTCGCCAAGGCTCCCGGGCCAAACGGGCCCGGCCTTGCCCCTGTCGGCGCGAGGCGGCCTCAGGGACGCATCAAGAGCGAAGAATCCGCCGGAGAAGATCAATGACCGATCTGTTCGACCGGAAGGACGCGGCTCCCGCTCCGCCGTCGAGCCCTCAAAACTTGAAACAGGACTCGAACAAACGCGGCGACGGACAGAACGCCTGCATGGTTTGCGGCGCACTGGCCTATTTCGGCTTCGGCGTGAAGCTTCTCGCCGGGCGGCCCGGCCGCTGGTCCTGCGGCGCCCACCGCGACGCCGTCAAAAACGCAATTCGTCGCTGACATTCCAGACGTCATCCCCAAGCATCCGAGGAATTAACGCCGTGCGCATCAACCGCTTTTACACGAAACCCAATCAATCGCCTTACGCGAATATCGCGTTTCATAAAGTCAGAAGCGAAATCCGCAATCCCGACGGCTCGATCGTCTTCTCCCTCGACGAGGTCGAGGTCCCGACCGACTGGAGCCAGGTCGCGACGGACATACTCGCGCAGAAATATTTCCGCCGAGCCGGCGTTCCGGCCCGGTTGACCCAAGTTGCCGAGCCCGGCGTGCCCGACTTTCTGCAGCGCTCGATCCCAGACGAAGAGACCCTCGCGACGCTGCCTCAAGAGGCGCGCTACGGTTCTGAGACCTCGGCGAGACAGGTCTTTGACCGTCTCGCCGGCGCCTGGACCTATTGGGGTTGGAAAGGCGGATATTTCGACTCGGAAGCCGACGCCTCGGCCTTTTTCGCCGAATTGCGCTTCATGCTCGCGCGTCAGATGGCGGCGCCCAACTCCCCGCAATGGTTCAACACCGGATTGCATTGGGCCTATGGGATCGACGGTTCGAGCCAGGGGCATTTCTATGTCGATCCGTTCACCAAGCAACTCGTCGAGTCGACAAGCTCCTATGAGCATCCGCAGCCGCACGCCTGCTTCATCCAATCCATCGCCGACAATCTCGTCAACGAAGGCGGGATCATGGACCTTTGGATGCGCGAGGCGCGGCTTTTCAAATATGGATCAGGCACCGGCTCGAATTTCTCCAAACTGCGCGGCGAGCATGAAAAGCTGTCCGGCGGCGGCAAATCCTCCGGCGTGCTTGCGTTCCTGAAAATCGGCGACCGCGCCGCCGGCGCAATCAAATCGGGAGGGACGACCCGGCGCGCCGCCAAAATGGTGGCCCTCGACGCCGATCACCCCGACATTGAGGCTTTCATCGAGTGGAAGGTCAAGGAGGAGCAAAAAGTCGCAATGCTCGTCACCGGCTCCAAGGTTGTGCAAAAGGCCCTGAAAGCCATTCTCCGCGCCTGCCTCAATTGCGACGGACCCCGTGATCTCGCTGTTGCGAAAGATCGCCAAAAGAACTCCGATTGCTTCGATCCGGAAAAGAACTCGGCGCTGAAAAAGGAGATCAAGCTGGCGCGCCGCGCCTTCGTCCCCGACGCGACGATCAAGAAAGTCATTCAACTCGCGCGCCAGGGTGAAACCGACATCGATTTCGAAGCCTTCACCACCGATTGGGATTCGGAGGCCTATCTCACCGTCTCCGGCCAGAACTCGAACAATACGGTGCGCGTCACCGACGATTTCCTGCGCGCGGTCGAGGAGGACGGCGACTGGACCCTGACCCGCCGCGTCGACGGCAAGGCGCATAAGGTCATGAAGGCGCGCGAGCTTTGGGACCAGATCGGCCGCGCCGCCTGGGCCTGCGCGGATCCCGGCCTTCAATTTCACACGACGATCAATGACTGGCACACCTGCCCGGCCGAAGGCCCGATCGTGGCGTCTAATCCCTGCAGCGAATACTGTTTTCTTGACGATACAGCATGCAATCTGGCCTCCCTGAATCTTCTCAAATTCCGCAAGACCACGACAGGCCTCATCGATCTCGACTCCTATGAGCATGCCGTGCGGCTATGGACGATCGTCCTCGAAATCTCGGTGATGATGGCGCAATTCCCCGCCAAGGAGATCGCCCGCCGCTCCTATGAGTACCGCACGCTCGGTCTTGGCTACGCCAATGTCGGCGGGCTCTTGATGTCCTCCGGCATCGCCTATGACTCGGACCGCGGCCGCGCCATTTGCGCGGCGCTCACCGCCATCATGACGGGGATCGCCTATGCGACCTCCGCGCAGATCGCCGGGGAGCTCGGCGCCTTCGCGCGATACGAAGAAAACGCGGACGCCATGCTCCGCGTCATCCGCAATCATCGCCGCGCGGCCTATGGCGAAAGCACTCATTACGAGGCTTTGTCGATCGAACCGACGCCCCTCGATCATGCGGCCCTCACCGATAAAACGCTCGGCGATCACGCGAAAGGCGCTTGGGATCTGGCGCTCAAGATCGGAGAACGTCACGGCTACCGCAACGCCCAGGTCAGCGTCGTCGCCCCGACCGGCACGACCGGCCTCGTCATGGATTGCGACACGACCGGCATCGAACCTGATTTC
Source organism: Methylocapsa polymorpha (assembly GCF_045689225.1). GTDB lineage: Bacteria > Pseudomonadota > Alphaproteobacteria > Rhizobiales > Beijerinckiaceae > Methylocapsa > Methylocapsa polymorpha. Next base: position 275,307 of record NZ_CP136863.1, read on the forward strand.
GCCCTGGTCAAGTTCAAGAAGCTCGCCGACGGCGGTCATTTCAAGATCATCAATCGCGCGGTCCCCGAAGCTCTGCGGACGCTCGGCTACGGCAAGCCCGAGATCGACGAGATCATCACCTACGCCCTTGGCCGCGCATCGCTCCAGCAGGCGCCCTTCATCAATCATGCGAGCCTTCTCGCCAAAGGCTTCTCCCAAGAAAAGCTCGACGAATTGGAGGGGAAGCTGGCAACCGCCTTCGACATCAAGTTCGTCTTCAATAAATGGACCCTCGGCGCGGACTTTCTCGCGCAGGCGCTCAAAATCCTGGCAGAAAGGCTCGAGGATCAGAATTTCGACCTCCTGAGCTTCCTCGGCTTCTCCCGCGCGGAAATCGACGCCGCCAATATCCATGTCTGCGGCGCCATGACGCTCGAAGGCGCGCCTCACCTGAAGAGCGAACATTACGCCGTCTTCGATTGCGCGAGCCCCTGCGGACGCACCGGCAGGCGCTATCTCTCGGTCGAAGGCCATCTCCGGATGATGGCCGCCGCCCAGCCCTTCATATCCGGCGCGATCTCCAAAACGATCAATATCCCGAACGAAGCCTCGATCGAGGAGTGCAAGTCCGCCTATCTGCTGTCCTGGCGGCTGGGGCTCAAGGCCAACGCGCTTTATCGCGACGGCTCGAAGCTCTCGCAGCCCTTGCAAAGCCAACTCATCCAGGACGACGACGACGGGGAGGACGCGGTCGAGGCCCTTGTCGCCGGCAACGCGCCGGCGCGGGCCGCCGCCCTCGCCGAAACGCTCGTCGAACGCATCATCGAGCGCGCGAGCCAACGCGAGCGCCTGCCCGATCGCCGCAAGGGCTATACGCAAAAGGCCCGGGTCGGCGGCCACAAGGTCTATTTGCGCACCGGCGAATATGTCGACGGCCGGCTCGGCGAAATCTTCATCGACATGCACAAGGAAGGCGCGGCCTTCCGCTCTCTGATGAACAATTTCGCGATCGCGATTTCCGTCGGGCTCCAATATGGCGTGCCGCTCGAGGAATATGTCGACGCCTTCACCTTCACCCGCTTTGAGCCCGCCGGCCTTGTCCAAGGCAATGACGCGATCAAGAACGCAACCTCCATTCTCGATTACATCTTTCGTGAGCTCGCCGTCTCTTATCTCGGCCGCAACGACCTCGCCCATATAGACCCGAGCGACATGGCGCCCGACGCCCTCGGCGGAGGAAAGGGCCAAAACCATGCCCCCCAGGCCCACGCACCCGCCGGACCTGCAAAATTCGTGTCGCGCGGCTTCGTCCGGTCCAAAGCCGACAAGCTGATCCTGGTCCGAAGCGGCGCGCAGGCAGGCGCCCAAGCTGCGACAGCATTAAAGACAGATCTCGAACTGGAGATCGAACCCGAGTTAGACCAACTCGGCTGGACGATGCCCACCGAGCGCGGGGCCATAGCCGAACGACGCAGCCAGGCTCGGATGAAAGGCTACACCGGAGACGCATGCGCAGACTGCGGAAACTTCACAATGGTCCGCAACGGCACTTGCCTCAAATGTTGCTCATGCGGATCGTCCCCTGGCGGATGCAGTTGAAGCCAAACAGAGTGAATGAACTGCCCCATGCGCGCCCACCGCCGCAAGGCTACGTCGCAAGCTCCCGGGCTCCGCCCGGCCTTGCCCCGGCGGCCGCGAAGGGCCCGGCTGGATCTCATCTTCAGAAAGAAGATGAACCAAAAGGAGCCCAGCTATGTCCACTCGAACCCTAACTTTCGCCATCGACCTTTTCGAACTCTGCGCCCGCCTGCCTGTCCTCGCAGTCCTCAGTCACGTGGCGAGTGCATTCCCTCTCGTCCTTTCTTATTTCTAGGAGGAGACTCAGTGCGCGCCCTCTCTTTAACGCCGGCGGAAGCGGACTTCCTCGGCTCTCTCTTGCGCCAGACGATCCTGGACACCGGCAGCAACAAGACCGCCGCCTGCTGCAAACGCATCCTCATAAAGCTCGCTCAAGAGCATTCATCCCGGCGCACGATCCTCGGCCCGACGCAGCAGCAAAAAAAGGACGGATCATCATGAGCGAACTTGAAATGGTGATCAAAAACCTCGATGCCGTTGCCAAATGCCGTCGTTGCTCGTGCCTTTCTTGCGGCCGCGAAGGGGCCAGCGAATTGCACGACCATGTCTGCACCCAAGGCGAACATTGCGTCGACACACGCGATAAATTGCTTCGACGTTTCTACGCCTTCGCCACCGTCGTTGGGCAAGCCCGCACAATGATCAAGCAGTTGGCGCCAGAGCGGGACGCGCTCCGGCCTAAACAAAATGACGCGGTCCTCGAAGAGGGTGAAGTCAGTGAAGTCATGGCCGAGGCGGCCGGACGCGCTCTCGCCAGCGGACTCCGAATGGCGTGGGACGGGCTCGCCCCCGGCAAAGTCGACCCGCAATACCCAACCTGGTGGGGCGGCCGCCACGCAAACGCTCATCAATGCGACTATGTCGAGTTGGGACGCAAGATTGTCGAGGCGGCCCTTCGAGCCAGAGCCCCGTCGGCCTGACATCCCACTTCTTTCAATATCCTCAGAATGAGCCCGGCCCCAGCGCCGGGCTCTTCGCATTTCAGGAGCCTCGCAATGGCCGATTATTTCACCCAAGTCGTCGTGCAGCCGACCATCCCAAATGGCGACATGACCACGCTCGAAAGATTAATTCTTCCGCTTGTTTACGGCAGCGACGAAGAAAAAGACGGCATCTATTTCTATTCCGAAACGGGTCCCGCCGACAGCATCATGCTCGATCGCGAGGTTCTCGAAAAGGCGCTCGAAACCTCCGCCCGCGACAGTTCGCTCTACGACACAATCGCGAAGCAATTCGCCGCTCACGCAGCGAACGACGCCATCATCGAACTCGACCTCAGTGGCGGCTCCATCGACTTCGTTTTTCAAGACATCGTCCGCCGCTCCGCGACCTTGAAATACGTCACCATCGTCGCCGCCTTCACATGCTCAAAAATGCGCTCGGATGGATTCGGCGGCGCCGCGACCCTCATCACCGCCGCCGCGATCCTAGGCAAATCCACGACCGACATTCTCGAGGACTTCCTCTCCGAGACCGGACTCGATCAGCCCGACGATCTCCAAACTCTAAGCACGGACGAACGCCATGCGTAGCGCGCGACAAAACAACCTCGAAACACTTGTTCAGTACGCCCGAATATGGCGATATCGCCTGGCGACCAGTGCGCAACGCCTGCGGCTCGCCTGGGGCTACGCCTTCGGCAGGCTTTCGCAAGACGACGCCCAGCATGTCATGCTCGAATGTAGGGCGCGGGCGGGCTGGTATCCCCTGTTGATATTGAGCGTGGATGAAACCCTCGCACAGGCCCGTGAGAATTATACCGACCATCCCGCTCTGCCGCAATTAATCGACAGCGCGTGCGCGCGAATCGGGGATAAGTGGGAGGATTATGGTGAAGCCATCCACGAAGCTCGCAGATGGGCGATCGAGGTCGCCGCGGACTACGCGCGTCAACTGAACATCGCCCTCATTCCCTGGGAAGACGTGCTTCCTCCAGAGCCCATGTCAAACAGGCAGTCCGACCAGTCTTGAGGCGCGCGCTCCTCTCTAGACCGAGCAAGCCAATTCACAAAACCGCCCGATGCCATAAACGCATGCGGCAGGCGACACAAGATCGATATCGCGCGCTTCGACGTCGGTCACAATTTGCCGAGCTCTCTTTGCCCGCCCTAGCCGATCATCGGGGACCCACGACACGCCGTCCCGAATTTGATGCGGGCCGCGCCTACTTTCAAACGCCGCACAAATTTCGCCGGCTCGAACAGCCCCGAGCGATCAGGGACGACGCCTCCCTACGTCCCTTCACTCTGCCAACCCAAGGAGACAAGGTCCATGCCTCGGTACACGATCGAAAGAACGTACCGGCTACCGATCTATCAACATCGCACCTATCATGACGATTCCGTCGAGGGTGCCTGTCGGCAAGCCCTTGATGACGATGATTGGTGTGACGAGAAGCAGGATTACGAAACTGCCGGTCAAACCTACATCTCCGGCATCTGGTCCGGCGAAAACGCCGCCTATAAGGGCGACGCCATTCCGATCCCCGCCAACTTCTCCGAGGTCATGCAACGCAAAGCCGATCATTTCGACGCGCTCATAGCCGTCCTTGCCTATGCGGCCCAGCCAATGGGTCTGTCCCGCGCCGATTTCGAGCAGTGGCTGCCCCGCGCCCGTGCCGCCCTCGCCAAAGCGGAAGCCATTCGCGCAGGCATGCCCGATCCATAAGCAGCATGGGAACCAAGGAAAAACACGAGCCTGGACGTCATTTCAACCATGAGGAGTCAAAGATGATCAAGAGATTTGCTGAACGATTCGACGGAGTCTCGGCGTTTTCGAAATTGGCGCCGGAAATCCAGATCGAGATTGGTGGTCTCGCTCTCGAAATCGTGCTCGCCTGGAATGGGCAAGACGCCTACGAAAATCCCAATTGGACCCGGCCGGTTCATGCGGTTGAACCCATATTATTCGATCAACTCCAGGACGCCGCGGAAGGCGCACTCTGATCCCTCCTCGACCTCGAAATCCTGCCGGTTCCAGCACGGCTCGGACAGGTCTGCGAAGTCTGCGGATGCTCGGAGGACGACGCCTGCGAAGATGGCTGTTCCTGGGCGGCTCCGAATTTGTGCTCCACTTGCGAAGCCGCGGCGAGCGCTGGAGGCCGGGATCCGATAAACGACGAAAATACCGTAATCGAGCAAGGCCAAGAGCAGAACAACTAAGTCGCAGAAGCCGCCGCTACCGCATCGCCGTCTTCCAGCGCAAGGAGTTCGGTCGGTCGAGCCGCTTCGCTGGTCTCTCTCTCCCCGCTGCGCGCCCTTGCGCCGGCGGCCGGGATGCGGGGTGTGGGAATTGTTCCAGAAACCCATGACGGGAAGGACCAATCCCCATGACCAGTTACAAAGCCCGTTCAAAAGACAATTACGTCCGCCGCGATCACTATCAGGAAATGACCGACCGCGTCATCGCGGCGCTTGAAGCCGGCGCGCCGCCCTGGCGGAAGCCTTGGAATCCCGATGTCGCCGGCGGCGCGGCAATGCCTGTCAACGCCGCCACTGGGCGGCGATACCGGGGCATCAATGTCCTTACGCTCGCCATGTCCAAGCTCGCATTCTCCAGCGAGGATCCCAGATGGACAACCTATAAGCAGGCCGCCGCGCGAGGTTGGCAAATAAGGGGCGGCGAACGGGGAACCACGGTGTTCTTCTTCAAACAGCTCCAAATCGGAGATGACCGCGCCTCGGACGGTTCCGATGAACGGGGCAAACGAATACCGGTCATGCGCACATTCACGGTATTTCACGCGTCGCAGATCGACGGCATCCCTGCATTCACGCCGCCGAAGGCCACACAACCAATATCGCAGCGCATCGACTCCGTCGAAACCATTGTTAGAAACAGCGGGGCCGTCATTCGCATCGGCGGCGATCGCGCCTTTTATTCGCCCGCGACCGATCACATCCAAATGCCGCCCGACATCGCGTTTCATTCGGCTGAAGATAGGGCATCGATCTTATTGCATGAATGTGGGCACTGGTCAGGCGCAAAGGATCGATTCAATCGAGATCTCACCGGCCGATTTGGTTCTGCGCTCTACGCAAAGGAAGAAGCGAGAGCTGAATTTTCCTCTTTAATGGTAGGCGGCGTTCTCGGATTGCCGACCGATATCCAAAACCACGCGAGCTACCTCGCATCGTGGATCGAAGTTCTCAAGAATGACAAGCGGGAACTCTTTCACGCGGCCGCGGACGCACAGAAAATTGCCGACTACCTTCTCGCTTTCCATCCTGATTACGCCTCGTTCAACGAGCCACCGGACGAAGCGGCTTCCGACGAAGTCGGCGAAACTCTCGCGGACGCGGCCTGATCTTGGGAGGATGCGACGATGAGCATCGACGCCAAATCCGGCCTCACGCCGGAACAGATTGAAGCCCTGCAAAGTTTCGCCAAGCGCAACGGCCGCTGTTGGAAATCTAAGCTATGCACCCTCTATATGAACGGACGCGACGCGGTTCAACCTGAAGGCCCGTTCTTGCGCCAGGTGCGCAACACAATCGGGCCATCGGGCCTCTATCGAATGAGGCTCGATAAGACCGTCGCACTTTCGGGAAGCCTCACACGCCCATCCTGCGGCCAAACGGCTGAACCATAACTCGGCCCCTTCGAGCAATCGGCTCGGGCGCGCAGGAGCGAAGCGGCGCAAAAGAATCGCCGCGCCAGTTTGCTCGCTCTTCGGCCCGTAAAGCCGCCCATCACCTCACCAAGATTCAGGAGTTCATCATGGACCTCATCCCCGAGGACGTTCGCGCACGCCTGCTCGCCAATGGTGCGCCGAGCCAACGCGAGAAGGATCATTTTCCTGTCGTCAAACTCTTCACCCCTGACGCCCACGCGACATGGCTTTTGACCGAGCTCGATTCGGACGCCGATCTTGCGTTCGGACTCTGCGATCTTGGCTGCCCCGAACTGGGGTACGTCAGCCTGACCGAGATTGCCAGCATCAGGGGTCGGCTCGGTCTTCCCGTAGAGCGCGACGTCATTTTCAAGGCCCGCTTCCCGATTTCTGTTTACGCCGAAGCGGCGCGCCAAGTCGGCCACATCACCGACGCCGATTATCTCCTTGCGAGGATCGCCCGCGATTCCGGCCTCTCCCTCCCTAGGGAGGCTTAGATGCACGCTCCCGGCCTTCTCATCGATCGACGCGAGATCCGCCATTTTCACCTCTTCTGTGGCCTCGGCGTCGGCGCCATCGGCTTCAATCGCGGCGCTGCCCGCGTCGGCAATATGATCGCGTCCTTTCGCTGCAGCTCCGCCGCTTCGCATGACAATGGACGATGGTCCGTCGCCGATCCCCGCCTTCCCGTCCTGACGGACCGACTCGTCACGAGGATCGAAGCCCTCGACGGGACCTGGCATCGGCCCTTCACAACCCTTGAGCTCGCCGCCCTTCAAAGCCTCGTCGAGCCCGAGGAGCAGCTTGAACTGGACGGCCTCTCCGACACTGCCTGGCGCGAGAGGATCGGCAACGTCGTCCCGCCGGACGCGGCGAAGGCGATCGCCGACACAATGGGAACGACCCTGCTCCTCGCCTGGTCAGGAGAATCCTTCATGCTTTCGGACCTGCCGATCTGGGTTCGCCCCATCGGATTCGCGCTGGCCGTCGATACAAAAAATAACGCCGACGCGATTGACGCCGGCGAATAAGCCACCCCACGGGCCAGCATCAGGCCCCAACCAGAGTTATTCCGATGAACGACCTTCGCCTCGCAGATTTCAGCCTCGATAATCCCGTTCAGATCCTTCGATTGCAATGGAAATGCGTCGAGCTTCATCCCAACGGCGCGCCACGCGCCTATCGGTCAGCCCGCGCCTATCACTATATCATCTCGCTCGGCGCGACCCGATGGATTATCGTCACCCGATACGGTCGCTACGAGATTCCGGAAGACGGCCGAATCCGCCTCTTCCATAACGCCGCCGCCGCGGCTGGGTGGATCGAAGACCATAAAGAGGCTTTCGATCCGCTTGCGATCTAAGAAAAGACCTCGGCGCCAAGCCGACTGATCGCCCCTGAGAACCCGCGCTTAGGCCGAGAACGGAAACGCCCACCAGTCGTCTTCAACCTCGCCTGGACCATAAGCTTGAATCGCAGATGGCGAGGCAGACAGAGGCGCCCATGTTCATGTTGCCGGGACGCGGTCTTCGTCAAAGATTGAGGAGGCCCATCATGCAGCAGCTGGGAGGCCTTGACCAAAACGTCCAAAACCATTTTCATATGGTCATGCCGATTGACCAAGTGACACTCTTGCTCGACGTGACCGGCGCCACTGCCGAAGAGCTCGAACGAGGCTTGGCAGCCGCGCTGGCCGTATTCGACCGGGCCGGCGCCACGCCTTACGAGGCCGCCGTGGCCCGCTTCAAGCGCGACGGCGAAATCGAAGAACTCACAGATCCAGAGGCCCAGATCGCTGATCTATGGGACATCGCGGATGAGGCGGCGATCCGCGCTTGCTGCTCAGGATGGCCGGCGATTCCGAGTAACGCTCAAATCATGCTGCCACGCACTTGAGACCAATCTTGATCGCAGCGGAACTAGGCCGTTCTCCTGTGTGGGCAAGAACCAGAGCCTAGATCTCGTCACCGCAATTGGCGCGTCAGGCGAGCAGAGTTTGAAATAGATCAAATTTGGCAAGCACTCGAATGTCGGTTGCCAAGTATTCTGACACTGGGCTCGTTGATTTTGCGTGAGTTTCCTTTTGGTTCGCCAGCTATCGCAGCGCCTTTTGCCAAAAGACCTGACACTGCGGGCCAGTTTTGCCAGTAGAAATGACGCTGCGTGCCAAAATTCGCGGGCGTAGCGGGCCATGGTCGACGAGGGCTGCCCTTCGCCCCGCCGTCAGAAAGAATTTGGCCTCCGATGGGACATAGCGGTCATTCGCTGGAGGCGGTCGAAATACCCAAATTGACCCAACCTGTCGTTCAGGCGCCGATCAGCTTTTCCCGAAACCGGTAATAGTGACGGCGAGCCGACCGGCGGCAGAGCGCCCAGGCTGATCGTTCAGGGGGTGCCCGTGGATCCCTCGCAGCAGACGTTTGATCCGGCACATTTCATTTTGCTTGAGCCGTCGGGAACTCGTTCCCCGGTCGTTATGGAACAGCGCCCCCTGCCGCGCGGGCGCCAGGCAACGCCGCTCCAATGTCGGCCGCTGTTTCGTTGCCTGCGTTCATCAGCAAACAGGCGATCATGCAAGCGTTCATGCGGTCTTGCCGAGCAACGAATCGAGCAAGCCTTTTTTGTCCATTGCACGCATGTCGTCGTAGCCGCCGATATGTTTTCCGTCGATGAAGATTTGCGGAACCGTGTCGCCGCCATTGGCGCGCTTGGTCATCTCCTTGCGCAGTTCCTTCGAGCCGGTAACGTCGATTTCCTTATATGTCACGCCTTTCTTTTTGAATAAGGCTCTCGCGTCCGCGCAATAGTCGCAGGTCTGCGTTGCATACAATTCAATTTCGGCCATCTTTTAATCCTCGCTCTCCGGATTGGGGTTCCGCCCCTATATAAAGCTCCGCCTTCACCGGGCCAAGCTCCGGCGCGCGACGGAACGGGCAGGGCTCTGTCAGCTCAATGAACGATGCCGCAGGAATGTCCGGAATTGCAGTATCTTGCGTTCAATGCGTCCATTCCGGTTTCGGCCCGACCCCGCCGGAAACCGAATGTCCGGTTCCGCGCTACGCGGCTCGCAAGCGGTTAGTCGCCAGAGCACCCTTCGGAGACCTTCGAGTCAGCAACGGCCAACGACCGCTTCGAATCACGGCCTGCGATCATCGGCGAGCCAAATCACGATCGGCCCGTCCTTGATGCCGTCGTCTTCAGTATCCCTCAGTCTCGGGACATGTGGCAATCCTCAAATCGCCAGTCTCATCATATGTGACATAGTCTCGCGATATTTGGCATCCGACATCGAAATACTCGACGACGGCAAGCAAGACTAACAAGAAGAGACGCTCGTACCGCGGCAGAGCGTCCGCCGACAAAGGGTGGGTCGAGGCGGCCGCATACGCTAGGCCGCCTCGATCCCGGCGCAAGCGCCGCCTTTGCGCCAGCCACTCAGCCGCAGTCGCGACAGGGGGTCTTCACCAAGAAGACCAAAGGAGCCCCCTATGCGACAATCGCTTCGAACCTCAACCGCCGTCATTCTCGGCGCCTGCCTCAGCGCAGCAATTTGCGATGCGGGCTCGGCCGCGCCGCGCCCTCTTAGATCCGCGCCTCTCACCAACGATATGAAGCGCGTCCTCGCGGATGCCAGACCACCCACATGGCGCTTCGCCTTGCCAGAGGCCTCTAAGCTCCACCTGCAAGCGCCAGCCGCTTCGCACAAATTGAAGAGCAAACGGCATAAGCGCCGCCTTCACAAACATCATTGGACGAAATCAAATGCGACCGCCGCGGCAAAGACGCTAACGCCGCCAAGACGCAACACGGAACGGACAGACGACGCTGCATTCATCTATCCATTCCAAGGACCCTATACTGGCATTTTATTTGGAAGCCAATCGATCCGGCAGCCGAATAAAACCATCCTTTACGGCTCCCTCTCACCCTTCCCAGCCTACAGCCGCTCCATCGATAATCCGGCTCCAGGCATTTGGGGCTTTGCAGGCTTCAACAGGCAAATCAAAAGACTCGTTATCGGATTTGAAAGCGACCTCGGCTACGCAAATCCGTCCTCTCCGCGTGGCCAAGCCAAATCGCCCTATGGAACGCTCATCCCGATCAATGGCGGACTCGGGGGATCATTAAGAGCCAGACTCGGGGTCGCGATTTCCAACCGCGTCATGATCTACAGCGCGGGCGGCCTGAGCGTCGCCGAGCTGACCAAATACACTCCCGGCGGCTATTATTCGACCCTTTATCCTGGCTGGACCGTCGGCGGGGGAATCGAAGGTTTCGTCAACTCAACCGTGTTGATCCGCGCCGAATATCTCCGCAGCCATTTCTCAGGAAAAGGCGCGGATACGCACACCATCCGCGCCGGCGTCGGGCTCAAATTCTAAATCTTCCTCAAAACCTACCGCCGCCGCAATCGCAGCGGCTGCGACGGCCGCCGCGAATTCAACCGCGGAACCGTTCTCACTTTTCTCGGGCGGCCCTACTAAAAACGGTGCGCCGCATACCGCAGCGTCCGAACCGGCAACAATACGAATATTGAGAGGGAAAGACAGGGGCCACAATCGGCCATCTGGCGAACAAAGGGTGGGTCGAAGCGGTCGCATTCGCTGGGCCGCTTCGATCCCGGCGCAAGAGCGCCGCCTTTGCGCCAGCCGCCCGCCCGCGGCCTTGGCTTGGGGTCTTCAAGAAGAAGATGAATGGAGGCTCCAATGACCCTGACCGCTTCAACACCCGCATCATCCGTCAGCGACAGCGAAGAAATCACCATCGCTAATTTCGATTTTTCTCGCGCCCATCGGGAAGGATGGACCCTCTCCGATCTTGGGAGATTCAAAGACGACTCGCCCCATGTCGAGCTGCAGAAGCTCGACAAACCGATTAACGGCGTGCGCATTTTTCACGAGGACAAGGAAGCGTGGGCCTTTGTCGTCGCACAGGCTCGCACTGGGTCGCTTTTCCACATCCAAGCTCTGTCTCTCATCGACCGCCGCGAACGCAAAGGCATTGAAACCCTTTTCGGCTGCTGGTGATGCGAGTCTCGCGCGTTGATGGCCCTTGTCCGGCGAGCGTCGCCACGCTCGCCGTCGATCCGAAACGCCTATTCAGGAGTGTGAGATGGGATGGCTTTTCCAGAATGACATGCTTCGAAGCCAGACGCCCGCTGAATATATCACCCAGCATTTCTCGAGCGAAACCGACACGCACAAGGCGATTGTCCTGGCGACCGCGACCGTGCATGGAACGATCTACACCGCGATCCGCAACGAAATCAAAACCAGCAGCGTCGCATATGTCTTTTGCGGGGTGTTCCTATTCAAGAATAACAAAAGGGACGGGTTCGGCTACAAAGACATCGATGAAACCATGGGCCCCTGCGAAGTCGATTGCCCTGACCGCATCATGCGCCTGCTGTCCCCTGTCGAAGATATTCCAAGCCCCGGCTACGCGGCACAATGGCGCGCCGAAGTCGCCGCCGCGAAACTACGTCACGCCAAGGCTCGCAAACAGGCCAAGAGTTTCTCTCCCGGCGACACAATACGTCTAAGCCATCCAGCGCATTTCCGGAAAAGTGGCATCGCGGCGGATACATTCAAGTTCATTGAATACCGCAAGAGCACGCCGATTTTCCATCCGGTTTCCTATCCGCATTTCCTCTGCCGTCTCACGCGGGCGACCTTGGCGACAGCGTCGATCCAAACCTGATCGAACCACCGCCTGCTACTCAGAGGCGGAAAAGCGGGAAGCAACTTCAGCGCAATCCATCAACATGCCCTGCCTCATCAAAGGAGAGATCAAATGGACGATCGTCTCGATTGGTACACGACGCGCGTCCGGGAGGACGGAAGCCAGGAAGTTCACATTCGCTCCATCGGCTCACAGGAGGCAAGCAAGCCCGTCTATCTCAATAAGGAACAGACGCGCCTCTTCATGAGGACTCTTGATCATCTCGCCAATGATACGTCCATCCCTTGGGCAGAAGCCCGTCAGGCCGTGCTCCGCGCCTTTGCCGAGACGCTGACGCCTTCCAAATGAGCCGCTGAACCGAAGGACTCAGCTCGACCGCGCTGAATGAGGCCGATCTCAAGCCCTTTCGGCCCTCTCATCCAATCCGACCCCTCCAACCGGGCGCCTCTGGCGCGCCGGGGCTTCCGCACGCCTGAAAGGATCCCATATGGCTCGCGAACCAACCCAATTGACGCTTTCCCTCTTCGACACCACCAGCCTCTCTGGCGGCGGATTGACTCTGGACAGCGACTTCGGCCGTTCATTGGCGTCCCAGCCTAACTCCGATCCTGACGCGGACGAGCCCGATCCGACCGATCCGACGCCTCCCGCGATCAAGGCGCAAAATTTCCGTCTCGCCGGCGATCGGCAACTCGCACGCGGCTGGAAGGCCCGCGCCGCTGACAATCTCGCCGCCATGCGACTGGCGCAGGAAATCGGGGAAGCGAAACGGAACGCGACGCCCGATGAGCAAGACATTCTCAGCCGGTTCACAGGCTTTGGCGCTAGCGAGCTCGCCTCGACCTTGTTTCGCCGCGCCGGCGAAATGTTCCCCGCGGGTTGGGAAGATCTCGGCGATAAATTGGAGCAGCTCGCCTCACGCGAAGATCTCGCAAGCCTCGCCCGGTCGACCCAATATGCGCATTACACGCCCGAATTCATCATTCGCGCGATCTGGCGCGCCGTCCAGCGGATGGGCTTTTCCGGCGGACCCATTCTCGAGCCAGGATGCGGGTCCGGTCTTTTCTTCGCCCTCATGCCCGAGGCCCTCGCCAACAAGACGACCCTCACCGGCGTCGAGGCCGACGCGTTTACGGCGCGGATCGCCAGCCTCCTCACCCCCAACGCCTGGATCCGGCATGAGGATTTCACCAAGGCCCGCCTGCCGCAAACCTATGAGCTCGTCATCGGCAATCCGCCGTTCAGCGATCGCACCGTGCGCGCCGACGAACCCGCCGGCCGGCTGCGTCTCTCCCTGCACGATTATTTCATTGCGCGCAGCATCGAACGGCTGAAGCCCGGCGGCCTCGCCGCTTTCGTCACCAGCCGCTGGACCATGGACAAGGCCGATCCAAAGGCTCGCGAGCATATCGCCTCCATGGCGGACCTCGTCGGCGCCATCCGGCTGCCAGAAGGCGCCATGAACGCCGCTGCCGGAACCGACGTCATGGTCGATGTGCTCTTCCTGCAGAGACGATTCCCCGATGACCCTCACGGCGAAACTCTCTGGGACAGCTTGATGGAGGCTTTGCCCGCCGAGGACGGCGAGGCCGATCTCTCCATCAACCGCTATTTCCTCGATCACCCTGAAATGGTCCTCGGCCGCCACGCGCGGACCAGCAGTCCCTTTGGTCCAGCCTATGCCTGCTTGCCCGCGCCGAACGGCGATCTCGAGCAGCGCCTCGACGCCGCCGTCGCGCGATTGCCGGAAGGCGTCCATAAGCCGCCGTCCCAGCAGACCGGCGCTCTCTTCGCCAAACAGCCGCAGGTCCAGATCGGAACCGCCGCGGAAGGGGCGACGATCAAGGAAGGCAGCTATTTCCTCGAAAACAATGATCTCTTCCAGATCATCGACGGCCTGCCCTCCGCTGTGGCGGTGCGCCATGGCAAAGGAACCGAAGGCGTCCCAGCCAAGCACGCGAGGATCATCCGACATCTCGTCCCGATCCGCGACGCCGTCCGCGAGGTTTTACGCGCCCAAGAGAACAATGATCCATGGGGGCTCGCCCAAGTCCGGCTGCGCGTCGCCTATTCGAGCTTCGTCCGCAATTTCGGTCCGATCAACCTCACGACGATCTCCGAGACCACCGATCCGGAAACCGGGGAGACCCGACAGACCCAGCGCCGCCCGAATCTCCAGCCCTTCCTCGACGACCCGGACGTCTGGCTGGTCTCGAGCATCGAGGACTATGACGTCGAGACCGGCAAAGGCAAGCAGGGTCCGATTTTCACCGAGCGCGTCCTCCATCCCCCAGTGACGCCTCTGATCGAGAACGCCGCCGACGCCCTCGCCGTCACGTTACACGAACTCGGCTATGTCGATATCGGTCGCATCGCCGAACTCTCAGGACGCTCGCGCGAGGAGACGCTCGCCGAGCTCGGCGACCGCATCTACCTCGATCCGCAGCTTACGATCGATGCGATCGAAAGCTGGCAAACCGCGGACGCCTATCTCTCCGGCCCTGTCCGCACCAAGCTCGCCGCCGCCATCGGCGCCGCGGCGCTCGATCCGCGCTATCAAAGAAATGTCGAGGCCCTGCGTCAGGTCCAACCCGAAGACCTCAAACCCTCCGACATTAGCGCGAGGCTCGGCGCGCCCTGGATCCCCGCGCAAGACGTCGCCGCATTCTCGGCCGAGATCATCGGGATCGAGACCTTCATTCATCACACCCCCGAAATCGCCGCCTGGACGCTCAATGTCAGAGCCTTCGACGGCCAGGCCGCGGCGACATCGGAATGGGGAACTGAGCGACGCCACGCCGGTCTCTTGCTCAGCGACGCTCTCAACGCCTCGATCCCGCAAATCTTTGACGTCTTTGTCGAGGACGGCGTGGAAAAGCGCGTCCTGAACGCGGCCGACACCGAAGCCGCCAAAGAAAAGCTCCAAAAAATCAAGACCGCCTTCGAACATTGGGTCTGGACCAATGCCGAACGCGCCGATCGATTGAGCCGAATCTACAATGATGGGTTCAATAATCTCGTTCCCCGCCATTTCGACGGAAGCCATCTCCAACTCCCCGGCGCAAGCAGCGTCATTAAATTTTACGAGCACCAAAAGCGCGTCATCTGGCGAATTATCAGCGCCGGCCAGACCTATGTCGCTCATGCCGTCGGCGCCGGCAAGACCTTCAGCATCGCCGCCGCCATCATGGAGCAGAAGCGCCTCGGCCTGATCACCAAGGCGATGATGGCGGTCCCCGGTCATTGCCTCGCGCAAGCCAGCCGCGAATTCCTGATCCTCTATCCGAACGCCAGGATTCTGGTCGCCGATGAGACCAATTTCACGAAGGACAAGCGCCGGAGGTTTCTGTCCCGCGCAGCGACGGCGAATTGGGATTGCATCATCATCACGCACTCGGCGTTCAAGTTCATACCGGCGCCCGCCGCGTTCGAACAAGGCCTGATCCAGCAGCAGATCGACAGCTATGCCGAGCTTTTGGAAAAAGTCGACGGCGCCGACCGGATCTCGCGCAAGCGCATCGAGCGGATGAAGGAGGGCCTTCAAGCCAAGCTCGATGCGCTCCAGACCCATAAGGACGATTTGCTCACGATCGGCGAGATCGGCGTCGACCAGATCATCGTCGATGAGGCGCAAGAGTTCCGGAAGCTCTCCTTCGCCACCAATATGACCAGCCTGAAGGGCGTCGATCCCGACGGATCGCAACGCGCCTGGGATCTCTACGTCAAATCTCGGTTCGTTGGCGAGAAAAACGCCGGCCGCGCCCTG